>NZ_RRCU01000005.1:0-463242 GCF_003856855.1 Halomonas sp. YLB-10 | reverse complement strand
CCTCGCTGGGGGGCGCGCGCGCCGCCCCCCCCCACCCCCCCTCCCGCTCCGCGCGCCTCGGGTTCGGTTTTTTTTTTTTTTTTTTTGGGGGGGGGGGGGGGGGGGCGCGGGGGGGGGGGGGGGGGCGGGGGGGGGGGGGGGGGCCCCCCCCCACGGCCCCAGGCGACATCACCATGTTCCAAGTTCCCTCCTTTCTCGCAGGCCGTTCGGCACCTGGCCGAGTGACACCGATGGCGCTGGCCCTGACCGCAGGGCTGGCGCTACTGGCGATACTGAGTTCCAGCGAGGTGCTGGCCGCTGAGCTGAAGGTGACCGCGGGCACACCGCTCAAGCGCTGGGTCGAGCAGGCCGAGCCCAACGATACCTTGCGGCTCGCACCGGGCCACTACGCGACAGGCCCGGTGATCATCGACAAGCCACTCAGCTTGGTCGCCGACGGTGCCGGTGTGGTGATCGATGGCGGCGGCAGCGGGACCCTGCTGACCTTGCGCTCACCTGGCATTTCCCTGTCCGGGCTGACCCTTCAGCACTGGGGCGGCGACCTGACCGCCATGGATGCGGGGGTTCACGTGGAAAGGACCGCCCATGGCGCCAGCATCGAGCGCTGCCGGCTGTCCGGCCCTGGCTTCGGCATCTGGCTCGATGGCGTCGATGACGCCCGGGTCCTCGACAATCAGATTCGCGGCGATACCCGGGTACGCTCCCAGGATCGCGGCAACGGCGTGCAGCTGTTCAACGCGCGTCGGGCGCTGGTCTCCGGCAACGATATCCGCCAGGTGCGCGACGGCGTCTATATCGACACCAGCAGCGACAGCGTGATCGACAGCAACCTGCTCGAAGACCTTCGCTACGGCGTCCACTACATGTACGCCCACGACAACAGCGTGACCAACAACCTGACCCGTCACACCCGCACCGGCTACGCCCTGATGCAGTCCCGTGGGCTGACGGTGAGGGCCAATCGCTCCATCGAGGATCGCAACTACGGCATCCTGATGAACAACATCACCGAAAGCCGGATCATCGACAACGACATCATCGGCGTGCGCCAGGCACGCGACGCCCATGACCGGGGCCTGGTCAGCGGTGGCGATGGCAAGGCCATCTTCGTCTACAACGCCCAGTTCAACGTGATTCGCGGCAACCGCCTCGAGGACAGCGACATCGGGCTTCACCTGACCGCAGGCTCCGAGGACAACCGCATCAGCGGCAACGCCCTCATCCACAATCGCCGCCAGGTGAAGTACGTGGCCACTCGACAGCAGGAATGGTCCGAGCACGGTCGCGGCAACTACTGGAGCGACTACCTGGGCTGGGACCTTGACGAGGACGGCATCGGCGACACCCGCTACCAGCCCAATGACGCCATGGACCAGCTGCTGTGGCGACACCCGGAGGCCAAGGTGCTGATGGCCAGCCCGGCGGTGCTGGCGCTGCGTTGGGTACAGCGCGCCTTCCCGGTATTTCGCCCCGCCGGCGTCAGCGACAGCGCCCCCCTGATGACGCCTTCGAGACCTCGTTCCGCCACACGGACATCCTATCCATGACCCGCGCCACGACCTGCGCCACGACCCGCGCCACGACCTGCGCCATCGTCTTTGACGACGTCAGCCTGGAACACGGCGGCGTGACCCGCCTGTCGCACCTCAGCCTCGAGGTGAACAGGGGCGAGGTGCTCGGCCTGCTCGGCCACAACGGCGCCGGCAAGACCACCAGCATGAAACTGATGCTGGGACTGCTGTCGCCCACCCAGGGAAGTCTCAGCGTGCTTGGGCAACGGCCGGACCGAGCCGGCGACCGTGCCTTTCGCCAGCACCTGGGCTACCTGCCCGAAAATGTCCGCTTCTACCCCAACCTGAGCGGGCGAGAGACCCTCACCTATCTGGCCCGACTCAAGGGTCGGCCCACGACAGAGGTGGACGAGCTGCTGGTGCAGGTGGGGCTGGGTGAGGCCGCCGACCGACGCCTGGCGACCTGGTCCAAGGGCATGCGCCAGCGCCTGGGGCTGGCCCAGGCGTTGCTTGGCGAGCCTCGGCTGCTGCTGCTCGACGAGCCCACCAGCGGGCTCGACCCCGCCGCCACCGAGGCGGTCTACGCCACCATCGGAATGCTGAAGGCGCGTGGCGTGACGGTGGTGCTGTCTTCCCACCTGTTGCCGGGGGTCGAGCCGGTGATCGATCGTGCGCTGATCCTCGGCGAGGGCAAGTGCCTGGCGCTGGGCGACCTGGCGAGCCTGCGCGAACGCTTTGCGCTGCCCTACGTGATCGAGATGCGTGGTGCTCCCCAGGATCTGGCACTAAGGCTGATTCGCGAGGGCATCCCCGCCCGCTCTTCGTTGGCGGACGGTGGTCGACTGCGATTGGAAGTGGCCCCGGAGCACCGCATGAACGCCTTGAGGCTGTGCACTGCCTTTCAGGGGCTCAAGGATCTGGAAATTCGCCCCCCCAGCCTCGAGGCGCTGTACCGACGTGTCCAGGGTTGCAGCGGCCGCGATCCGGGCAATGGCAGTGAAGGGAACAGCGAGAGCGACGCCAGCGACCGCTACCAGGTGATCGACGAGATCGACCACACCACCGTCTCACCATCCGCCGAGGACACGCCCTGATGCGCCTTTTGCTGACCATCGCCCACAAGGAATTCCGTGACGGCCTGCGCCACCGCTGGGTGCTCGGGATCGCCGTGCTGCTGGGGGTACTGGCGCTGGGCATCGCCGCCTTTGGGGCTGCTGCCAGTGGCGGTACCGGCTTTACCGGCCTGTCCACCACCCTGATCAGCCTGTCGACGCTGTCCATGCTGCTGATTCCGCTGATCGCATTGATGCTGGCCTACGACGCCATCGTCGGCGAGGACGAGGGCGGCACCCTGCTGCTGCTGGCCACCTACCCCATGTCGCGACGTACCTGGCTGCTCGGCAAGTTCATGGGCCACGCCTGGGTGCTGGGCCTGGCCACCCTGTGCGGCTTTGCGGTCGCTGGCGTGGTCATCGCTTTCGCCACACCGGAAACCGCGCTGGCCGAGGTAGCCGCAGGGCTCACTACCCTGATCGTCTCCAGCGTGCTGCTGGGCTGGTCGTTTCTGGCCCTGGCGTACTGGATCAGCGCCCGTGCCGGCAGCAAGCAGGCTGCTGCCAGCCAGGCCCTGATCACCTGGTTCGTGTTCGTGCTGGTACTGGACCTGGCCCTGCTCGCCCTGCTGGTAGGCGTGCGCCAGGGAGGGGCCTGGCTGCCCTGGCTGATGCTGGCCAATCCGGCCGAGTGCTTCCGACTGCTGGTGCTCTCGGCGGTCGAGCCTCATCAGGCCTCGGCGATCACCGCCCTGGCCAGCGCCACCCCTCGGTCGCCCCTGTTGCTGGCGCTGTTACAGGTCGCCTGGGTGCTGCTTCCCCTGGGTCTGGCGATCAGGCGATTCGAGCGGCGATCGCTGTAACCCGCACGTCCAGTTCAGCCGAATGCCGACGCTGCCTGCCAGCCATTACTGCGGGCTATTGCTGCTGGCTTTTGCTGCCAGCTATCCCCCCACTCCGTCCGCCAGGACGCTCGCCTGGAGAACTCCCATGTCCCTTCCTTCTATGCTGCAACGCTTTGCCATCGGTGGCCTGATGCTGTTGTTGATCGGCTGCAACGACGGCACCTCTGACACGACTATCGGCCCCGCCCCCATCGGTGATGACGACATCTGCCATGTATGCGGGATGTTGATCAAGGCCACGCCAGGCCCCAAGGGAGAACTCGCACTCGATGGTGACAGCAAGGTCACCAAGTTCTGCTCGGCGGCGGAAATGCTGGTCTTTCTTCTTCAACCGGAAAACGTCGAACGCCTTGCCCATGCCTGGGTTCATGACATGGCTCGCACCGACTGGGATCACCCCGGAAATGGTGCCTTTATCAGTGCACAGGAGGCCTGGTACGTGTCTGGCCATTCGCGGCCCGGCGGCATGGGACATCCGTTGGCGACCTTTGCCACAAGAAGCGACGCGGAGGCTTTTCAGCACGAATATGGCGGCATCATCGAGCGCTTTGATGAGCTAGAAATCGACCAGCTAACCCATATGAGCCGAGCAAGCCACCCTTGAATAGGTATAGAAAACCCCGCAAATATGCAGCGACAAAAGCCGACCAAAAAAATTGCTAAATTTATGGATTTACCATGCTACATTCAAGAGACAATAAGATGGATGGAAGATCCATGACAAGGAGTTAAACCGCGCATGTTATCTCATTGATATAGGTCATCTGGCGTAGGAATAATCGCACATCGCTACGCTTTAATGCGCCAAGCCTGCGTGAGATTTCTCGTCCCTTGCTAGAGTCGAAAGCATGAGCGAAAGCCTCCCTTCTCTTTACCAAGTCGCCCAAGGGGCGCCGGGGCACGACCAATGCATCTGACAAGATTTACCGACTACTCATTGCGCGTTCTGATGTACCTTGCCGAATCCGGCAGCGAACGCACCACGATCGCCGAGATCGCCTCACGCTTCGAGGTCTCACGCAACCATCTGATGAAGGTGGTTCAGGAGCTCAGTCGCCTTGGCTATGTCTCCGCCGTCCGTGGCAAGCACGGGGGACTGTCGCTCAAGCAGGCGCCGGGCAGCATCCACCTCGGCGCCCTGGTCAGGGATACCGAACATAGCCTCGCCCTGGTGGAGTGCGAAGGGGACGACAGCGCCTGCTACATCGCGCCCATCTGCCGCTTCAAGCAGATCGCCAACGAAGGGTTGACCGCATTTCTGGAGGTCCTGGATCGCTACACCCTGGATGACCTGATGACGCCCCAGTGCCGCCAGCGCCTGCACACCCTCAAGCTGATCGAGCTCGAGCCGGAGCCTGAAGCCGAGCCCGCCTGACGCGCCGAGGCAAGACAGGGTAACGCCACGACAGCGTACTCCGAGAATGCTAGCCTCCTGACCTCTGAGTTCTCTCGGTCGTCAGGAGCCAGCATGCCGATTCCGCCATTGTTTTCACCTCGCCGCGCCCGCCTTCTTCGCCTGAGTGTCGCCGCCGCACTGGTCTCCGTACTCGGGCTGACAGGCGTCAGCAGCCAAGCCATGGCGGTGGATTTCGACACCTCGGCCCACCAGACCCACCAGGACTGGCAGACCTTGATCGCGACCCTCGGCGACGAGTCCCATGTGCGAGCGGTCCAAAGGACCAGCTACAGCGACGCCATGCTCAGCGTCAACGCCACGCCAGGGCATTGCCGCACGCCCTGGATCGAGGTCAGAAGCGACCTTGGCCAGCGCCAGGCCGTGAGCGAAGTGGTCAATCGCGTTCCCATCGACCTGCTGGTAGACGAGCAACGTGCCCAGACCGGCACGGCGGTGCTGTCCACCCAACGCGGTGACGACGGCCTCTACGTGCGCGTGAATGGCATCGACATGGACCTGCTGGCCTCGCGTCTCGCCACCGGTGAGCAGCTGCATCTGCGCCTGCGCATGACGCCCGATACCAGCGACTACTGGTTCATGAGCTTTTCACTGAATGGCGCCTTTACGGCATGGCAGCGGATGAAGACCCTGTGCAGGGCTTCCTGATCCGGCAGCAATTCCAGAGGCAATATAAAGGTGCGGGCGTCATGATCCCTGCGAGGGCTAGCGGCGCGCCTGCTTCGGGGGACCTTCTTCGGGGACCTGCTTCGGGGACCTTCCCCGAATACCTGAACCGGGTCCCCTGAGGCCGCTCAGGCGGGCCGCTCCATCGCCTGCAAGGTATCTCCCAGACCATCTTGCCGCTGCCCATCGCGGCTCAACCAGCGCCGCGCGAAGTCATCACCGCTCAAGGGCCGTGACAGCAGATACCCCTGCCCAAGATCGCAACCCAGGGCACGCAGTGCCTCGAACTGCGCCGGCGTCTCGATGCCCTCCGCCACCACCGTCAGTCCCAGACGATCGGCCATGGCGATGATGGTGGCGACGATGGCGTGATCGTTGCTGTCGGTCAGCATGTCGCTGACGAAGGACATATCGATCTTGACCGCCTGTACGGAAAATCGCTTGAGGTAGGCCAGCGAGGAATAGCCGGTCCCGAAATCGTCGATGGCCAGGGCGAATCCCTGCTGGCGCAGGGTGTCGGTGATGCGTATCGCCTGCTCGGGATCCTTCATGAAGCCGCTTTCGGTGATTTCCAGCCCCAGCAGCGAGGGGGAGACGCCAGCCCGGGCGGCGATCTCGCAAAGCTTGATTGCCAGCTCGGGGTCCTCGAACTGGGCCGCCGCCAGATTGACGTAGAGTCGCTCGGGAAGCCGGTCCAGCGATGCCTGCTGCCACTGTTTAAGCTGTCGGCAGGTCTGCTCCATGACCCAACTGCCGAGGGCCTCGATCATCCCCTGTTCCTCGGCCACGGCGACGAATTCCATCGGGCTTATCCATCCCAGTTCGGCGTCGTGCCAGCGACACAGTACCTCGGCGCCGATCAGGTCCCCGCTCTTGAGGTCGACGCAAGGTTGAAAGCGGAGCTCGAGACGTTTCGTGTCCAGCGCCTCACCCAGTCGAGAAGCAAGCACCAGTCGGCGCCGCAGATCACGTCCCATCTCAGGTGCGTAGAAGCGATAGCCGCTACGGCTTTCCTTGGCATGGTACATGGCGATGTCGGTGTGCTTGAGCAGTTCCCGGGAACTATCGCCATCGTCGGGGAAGAAGGCGACGCCGATGCTGACGTCGACGTTGAATCGATGCCCCTCATGCACCACTGGATCATTCAAGGCGCTGAGCAGACGCCCCACGACCTGGGCGGCTCCGATCTCGTCGGTCTGCTCCACCATGACGACGAACTCATCGCCCCCCATCCGCGCCAGGCTTTCCAGCCTGCCAAGGCAACCGCTGAAGCGAGTGGCCACCTCCTTGAGCACTTGATCACCGACGTCGTGGCCCTGACCGTCGTTGATCTCCTTGAAGCGGTTGAGGTCGAGGAACATCAGGGCCACCCGATATTGCTCGGTGCGAGCCCGGGCAATGGCCGCCTGCAGACGCTCCATGAAGTGGACCCGGTTGGGTAGACCGGTCCCGGGATCAAAGAAGGCCAGATGCCGTATATGGGCGTCGCTGCGGCGCCGTTCGAGCTCCGCCGAGGCGCCTGCGGCAAAGATCCTCAACAGGTGGCAGATGGGTTCAGGATCATGCAGCGGCTGACGATACAGCGCAAACAGGATACCGATGGCGTCGCCGTTGGCGTCTTCCAGGCGTCGGCCGACGTAGGCTTCCACGGCGAAGCCGACCATCTCCTCGGCGCGGGGATAGCGTTGGCTCATGCCTCGAGCAATCACATGCTCGCTGTCGCGAAAGGACCTCTCGCAGGGCAGCCCTTCGAAACTGTAGTGAAAGGGCTCCACCGGCTGGCCCGATACCAGGCCGGCGATCAGCGTCGCCTGCAACGGGACGCTTTCCTCGACGCGTGACACGAACACGGCGTCCGCGCCGAGGGCGTCGGTCAGACGTCGCACCAGCAGGGTAAAGAAGGCGTCGTCGCTGCGCGCCGTCACCAGTTCGGCCATGTCCAGCACCGCCTGCTGGGTGTTCTGCTGATGCTGGTGAGCGCGCATGGCCTGCAAGCCAAACGACAGGTTGTCCGCAAGCTCCCTCAGCAGCGCCAGTTCGTCGGCGCCAGCGTGGTAGGGCTGATCCATCAACAGCACCAGCACGCCCCGTCGCTCGCTTCCCAGACTCAGCGGCAAGGCCACCTCCGCCACGACCCCGAATCGTTCGGCCCAGGGCGGAGGCGCTACCGTACCTGTCGTATAGTCGGCTACCCGTTGCTCCTTGCCTTCATGCACCGCTTGCCCGCTGGGACCCAGGCCCTCAGGCGTGGTCACATCCCAGCTGAAACGCGCGTGACGCAACAAATCATCGGCGCCACCGGCGCTGACCAGCGGCAGGATGCTGCGCTCGGGGTCGTCCTGGGCCAGCCCCGCCCAGGCGTAGCGGTAGCCGCCCTGCTCCACCGCCAGCCGACAGGCCTCCTGGAAGATTGCCATCTCGTCGGAGAGCCGAATCACCGCACGGTTGACCAGTCGCAGCAGGGTCAAGGCGCGGTGGGCGCGCTTGAGCTGTCGGTTGGTCGTGTCCAGTTGGTTGGCGGTCTTCTCCAGCGCCTGCTCGGTGCGCCGATTGGACAGTTCGGCCCCGCAGCGCGCCGCGGCAATTCTCAGCACCTCCTCGACCAGGCGACGCTGGTGCAGTCGATGGCGGTGCAAGGCAACCAGAACACCATGCAACTCACCTTCGGGCCCTCGCATCGCCACACCGGCATAGGCTTCTGCACCAAAATCTCGCAGCAGGACGTCGTCCGGAAAGGCACTGCAGACGTTCTCCGGATAGATGCAGGCTCCGCCGTCCAGGGCATCGCGACAGGGGGTGCCGGCAGTCTCGTACTCGACGTCTGGCTGATGCCTGCCGTCTGCCATCAGCACCATGGACCGCAGGCGTGAGCCGTCCGCGACAGGGGTCGCTATCATCATGGCGTCAGCGTTGAGGATTACCGCCAGCCGATCGACCAGATGCATGAAGAAGTCATCACCGATATCCCGAGACAGGCTGTCGGCTAGGCTTTGAAAGGCTCTGCGGGCATCCATCTTCATAGGCCGGGCGACGATCCACTGAATAAGGTAATCAATGGTATCGAGGATAGCTTAACTTCGGGGCACCCCGCCGCCTCGCCCTGGCATTCTGTGCCGCTTCTCCCAGGACCAGACATCATCCGGCACCAGCAAACGGCGACAGCTCCAGGACGACTGCCCCAGAAAACAGAACGTTAGCACTAAGCCGCAAGCATCAACGGTTCATGCCGGTTGTCGCACAGATTCGTACAGCCTTCCGTCGTACGAGCCTAGGCGCTGTCCGAAAAGTCGACGAGCGAAGGTTAGACAAGGCAAAAATCGGTGAGAAAGCGCAGTTTACGGGGTGTAAATGAGTATTTTGACCGGGCTGGCGTACCAGACGATTTTTAACGCCGTATTACCGAGCGCAGGCACTTTTCAGACAAGCCCTAAAGCACCCGGCTTCTCAACCATCCGGTCAACACCTCCCCCAGCAACACCAGAATGACGATGCCACAGAGAATGGTGGCCACCGTCGGCCAGGCAAAGGTGTCGATGGCCCCCTGGAGGATGACGCCGATACCGCCGGCCCCGACCAGCCCCAGCACGGTAGACTCGCGAATATTGATGTCCCAGCGCAGGATGATCACGGCAAAGAAGGCCGGAACGACCTGAGGCACCACCGCGTAGAGGATGACCTTGGGCCGACTGGCGCCCACCGCTTCCATCGCTTCGACCGGCCGTCGGTCGATTTCCTCGATGGCCTCGCCCATCAGCTTGCCGACGAAACCGATGGAGCGACACATGATCGCGAGGATGCCCGCCAGCACGCCGGGGCCGAAGATCGCCACGAACAGCAGCGCCCAGATGATGGTATTGACCGAACGACTGGCCACCAGCACGAAACGGGCAAACCACAGGCAGGCACGATTGGGCGTGGTGTTCTGGGCCGCCAGGTAGGCGACGGGCAGGGCCACAAAGATCGTCGAGAACGTGGCCAGGGTGGCGATATGGACGGTCTCGACCAATGCCTCGACGATCTCGCCGAGGCGCCGCGGGTCGGGTGGCCACATGCGGTCGGCCAGGCTGTAGATCTGGGCAGGCGCATCCCACACCCAGGGCCAGAAGATATCGACATCCCTGGCCGCCCAGCTCAACACCGCCACGACCAGCAACAGCAGCACGAAGCGCGTCCAGCGCTCCCGTCGGCTGTAGCGCTGCCATACCCGTTGTTCTGTCGGCGTCGCTACCATAGTCGTCTCCTGACCCAGCCACTGATGCCCTCACTGACCAGAATCACCGCGATGATCACCAGCAGGATGGCGAAGGCAAAGTCATAGTCGTAGCGCCCGAAGGCGTTCATCAGGGTGCCACCGATACCACCGGCGCCGACGATACCGACCACCGCCGAGGCGCGCAGATTGCTGTCCAGCTGGTACATGGAAAGCCCCAGCTGGCGCGGCAGGATCTGGGGGAAGACGGCGTACAGCAACATGGACATGAACCCTGCACCGACCGACCGCATGGCCTCCACCTGTCCCCAGTCGATCTCCTCGATCTCTTCGGCCAGCAGTTTTCCGACAAAGCCGATGGAATAAAGCGTCAGGGTCAGGATCCCGGCCAGAGGTCCGAACCCCACCGCCTTGACGAACAGGATCGCCACGATGACCGGGTGAAAACTGCGCGACACGATGATCACCGCTCGCCCCACCAGATAGACCGGACGCGGGGCGATATTGCGCGCCGCCATCACCGCAAAGGGGATCGACAGTGCCACCCCCAGCAGGGTCGCCAGCAGGGCAATCTGGAAGCTTTCCTTGAAGCCGGTCAGCAGCAGTTCGAAGCGCTCGAAGCTGGGCGGAAAGCCGCCGCCGAAGATGCGCGCGGCCCGCGGCAGCCCATCGCTGATCCGCTCCCAGTCGAACGGCAGGGTGGCCAGCGCCCAGCCCAGGTAACCCAGCACGCCCAGCACCAGCAGCAGGCGCACCACAGGACTGGCGATAAAGGGCGGCTTGCGCCAGGTCCGAGCCTTGTCGTTGACCATCAGCGCTCCCCTTCCGCGACAGTCGATGCGGAGGTCTCGTCCGGGGCCTCGATGCCACCGTAGATCTCCTCCAGCGCTGCGGCATCAAAGCGCTCCGGCGTGCCATCGAAGATCATGCGACCGTGGCGCAGGCCGACGATACGCTCGGTGTAGGCCCTGGCCTGGGCCACATTGTGAATGTTGATCAGCACCGGCAATGACAGCTCGCTGGCCAGGGCTCTCATCAGCTTCATGATCTGCTCGCTGGTGACGGGGTCCAGCGAGGCGGTCGGCTCGTCGGCCAGCAGAATGTCCGGCTCCTGCATCAAGGCTCGGACGACCCCGACGCGCTGGCGTTCGCCGCCGGACAGTTCGTCCGCGCGCTTGTTGGCGTACTGGGCGATGCCAACTCGCTCCATCAGGTGGAAGGCGCGTTCGATATCCTCCGGCGGGAAGCGCCGCCGCCATGCCTGAAAGAAGCCGACGTAGCCAAGCCGACCGGCCAGCACGTTCTCCATCACCGTCAAGCGGTCGATCAGGTTGAAGCCCTGGAAGACCATGCCGATGCGCCGCCTGGCCTGGCGCAGTGGTGCGCCCTTGAGGCTGGACAACTCCTGGCCATTGAGTCTGATCGACCCCGAGGTGGGTTCGATCAGCCGATTGATGCAGCGGAGCAAGGTGCTCTTGCCCGCCCCGGACGCCCCCACGATGGACACCACGGAGTTGCCTTCCACGCGCAGATCCAGCCCCTTGAGCACGGGGTCATCGTGGCCATAGCGCTTGACCAGCTGGCTAATCTCGAGCATTGCACATCCTCGTTCCCCGGGAAGGCCGAGCGCCGTGCGCCGGCCCTCCTGTCCCTGGGATACCCTGTCGTCACTCCAGATTGTCGGCGGTGTAGCTGACGCCGTTCGAGGCCTGGATGGTGCGAATGACCTCCCACTGGTCCTGGTAGGTGATCGGGATGAACTTCTCGACGCCTTCGAATTCCTCACCCAGCGCGGTACCGGCGAAATCGAAGCTGAAGAAGGCTTCCTCGATGCGCTCGACCAGATCCGGCGCCAGGTCATGGGCGTAGGTATAGGAGGTGGTGGGGAAGGGCTGGGACTCGAAGATCATGCGCACGCTGTCTTCGTCATACAGCCCCCGTGCGGCCATGCGCTCCACCACCTCGGACGCCACCGGTGCAGCGTCGTAGTCACCCGCTACCACGCCCAGCATCGACTGGTCGTGACTGCCGGAATACACCACCTCGTAGTCCTCGTCCGGCACCACGCCTTCCTCGGGGAACAGCGCACGCGGCGCCTGATTGCCCGAGTTCGAGGTGGGTGAGGTGTGGGCGACCCGCTTGCCGGCCAGGTCGGACAGCGACTGGATATCCGAATCGGCCTGGGTGTAGACCTGCAGGGTATAGCCGAAGCGTCCGTCGTCGGAGCCCATCAAGGCAAAGGGAACCGCGCCGGCCAGGTTGACGGCGAAGGGCGTGGGTCCGGTGGAAAAACCTGCAATATGCAAACGCCCGCTGCGCATGGCCTCGACCTGGGCCGAGTTCGACTGGACCGCGAAGAAACGAACGTCCTTGCCGGTCACCTCCCGGAGGTGATCGATGAAGGGCTCCCAGATATCGGCATAGATGGCGGGGTCTTCCACCGGGGTGTAGGCGAAGATGAGGGTGTCGGGGTCGACCAGTTCGTCCTGATTGGCGGGCGGGTCGGCCACCAGATCGCCATTGCGGTCGCAGTAGAGCGCATCCAGATCACCTCGGGGGCAATCCTCGGCGACAGCGACGGATGCAACAGCGCCGAAAGTGAGCAGGAGACCTGCGTTGAGGACCTGGCGTCCCCGGCTTGAGCGTTGTGTCATGGCGTGGCTCACCTATGCTGAGTCTTGTTATATGGTGGGAATCGACCCCGGCCTGTCGAGCCGACATCGCGGGTCCCGGCGGCAGCGGACAGCCTGGCGGTCGACTACTGGCGACCTGGGGAAGGCTCTGTCAGATGGGCTGAAGGCTTCACTCGTTACGCTGAAGGCTCTGCCACATGGGCTGAAGGCTCTGCCACATGGGCTGAAGGCTCTGCCACATGGGCTGAAGGCTTCCCGCGTTACGCTGAAGGCTCTACCACATGGGCTGAAGGCTTCCCGCGTTACGCTGAAGGCTCTGCCAAGTGCGAAGACGAGCGCCAGCGACGCAGCGATGTTCGAAAACAAACATCGTTGAGTTCAATCTAGGAGGTGACACTTTTATGTCAAACGTTGAGGCCAACGACTTTCCACGCTGCCGCAATCACTACCTGCTGATGCGCCACGGCCATAGCCAGGCCAACGCCATGGGCCTGATCGTTTCCTCCCCCGAACAGGGGCTCGAGGGCTACGGTCTTTCGCCCAAGGGGCAGGAACAGCTGCACGAACGGCTGACCGGCTGGCACCTGGCCGCGCCTGACCAGGTCTTCCATTCGGACTTTCTGCGCACCACCGAAACCGCAGCGCTGGTCGGGCAACACTTCAACGTCACCCCACACCCTGAACCGCGCCTGCGAGAGCGCTTCTTCGGTGACTACGACCAGGGGCCGGACCCGGCCTACGCGGACGTCTGGGCAATGGATAGCGAGAATGCCGAACACCGCACCCACGGCGTCGAAAGCGTCGGCGACGTCTCCCGCCGACTCATCGACCTGATCATCTCGCTGGAACAGCGCTTCGACGATGCCACCATCCTGCTGGTCGGCCATGGTGACCCCCTGCAGATCCTGCTGACCGCAGCCAGCGGAAGTCCATTGAGTGAGCATCGAAGCCAACCACCGCTGGCACCGGCAGATGTCCGGCCGCTGATCTTCGCTCGCTGATCACCGCTCGCAGCCCCTCTCTTGCAGCCGCCCCTGTCAGGGCTGTGAACAACTCGGTGGAAAAGTTCTCCACCCGCTGTGGATAGGCTCTTGACAAGCCGCCGCTCCCCCCATGAACCGTGGCGCTGTGCCGCTACATGCCACCTGTAATGACTGTGGGCAAGTTTTCCATTTCCCCGGCTCGACGCTGCGAAGTTCGTCAGCCGGACTCGGCGGGGCACGTGCTATGTTCCTCGTAACCTCTGAAAGACCCATTCAACTAATGCTTGGCAAATGATCTTGAGCGGTGCTTGAGAACGATCATTCCCCATGCTCCTCATTGCCACAGGAGCCCACCCGTCCGCATGATGGCATCTTCATTTCTTTTCCTGAGTCGACGCCCGGCGTCTCTTGTGCATGAGCGCGAGGTCTGAACATGGGCCCGTTCAAGGCGCGTCAGTTTCTGCTGCTTCAGGGGCCATGCTCTCCCTTCTTCACGCAACTGGCTCGCACCCTTGCTGACCAGGGACACGGTGTTCATGTGCTCGACCTGTGTGGTGGAGACCTGCTCTATCGTTGGCGCCTCGGGGGCCAACGCTACCGTGGCGACGCCGCAGGCTTTGGCGAACTGATCGATGACTTTCTCGGTCAACGGGGAATCTCCGACCTGGTGGTCTTCGGCGACCAGCGCCCTCTGCATCGGCTCGCTGTTCAGGCCGCAGAGCGTCAATGGCTGCGGGTCCATGTATTCGAGGAAGGCTACCTGCGTCCCCACTGGATCACCCTGGAGCCCCAGGGTGTCAACGGATGTTCCCGTTTTCCCAGGGACCCGGCCTGGGTCTTCGAGGCCGCCCATTGTCTCGGGCCGGCAGAGCCTCCCGTTCCTTGCATCAGTCCCTTCTTGACCCGTGCCACCCACGACGTGATCTACCATCTGGCAGGCGTCCTTAACCCTCTGCTGTTCCCGGGCTATCGCGGCCACGCCCCGGTCAGCGCTCCCCGAGAGTACGCCGCCTATACGCAGCAACTGACGCGCAAACGCCTGCTGGCTGGCTTTGAAGCTAACCGCATCAAGGCATTTCTTTCGGCGCCAGCGCCCTACTTCGTGTTGTTGCTGCAACTGGACAGCGACGCCCAGATCCGCTGCCACTCGCCCTTTCCCGACATGGCCCGGGTACTCGAAGAAACCATGACGTCCTTTGCTCGTGACGCGCCGGCCCGGACACGTCTGTTGATCAAGAACCACCCTCTCGACCCCGGCCTCAGCGCACACCATCGTCGCGCTCGCCGACTGGCTCGGGAGTTGGGTATCGACCGGCGGGTACTGTTCATCGAGGGCGGTGACCTCAATCACCTCCTGCCGAGCGCCACTGGCGCCATCACCGTCAACAGTACTTCCGGTTTCGTGGCCCTGGAGCACGGCTGTCCGTTGCTGACCCTGGGCGAAGCCATTTACACCATGCCCGGACTGGCGACAGGCCGGCAACGGGTCCCCGCGGGCTTCTGGCACGATCCACCGGCACCGAACGCCGCCCTGTATCAGGCGCTCAGGACCACCCTGCTGCGAACCGTTCAGCTCAACGGCAGCTTCTACTGCCGCCTCGGTATTCGCCTCGGTGTGCACCACAGCGCCAGGCGGCTCGTCGCCGAACGCTCTCCCCTGGAGGAGTTACTGTCATGCCTGCCCGCCGCCGCCTGACCCTTGTTTTTCCCGTGCCAGATACGGCTTTGGCGGCTTCAGGGGCCGACTCGCGGCACGTCGTAGCTGCTCGGCTCGCTGGCCCGCTTCTTTCTGACCGCCGATGCTGACGTGGATCGCGTCCCGAGACCTGGCGTTCATCCTGTGCGTACTGGGACTCCCCCTCGGCACGGGACTCAGCTTCGCCATAGACGCCATAGGCTGTCGAGGCCTGGGCAACTGGCGCGACCGCCCTCTGGCCCCCTGGCTGGTCCATGCGGGCACCTGGGGGCTGTGCTACGTACTAGCCGTAGCGGTGCTGCAACGAGGTGCGCTGGCCCTGGCCACGGTGCTTACCCTGCAATGGGTGGTGCAGCGCAGCCATCAGGCGAAGTGGCAGAGCCTGAAGGAGCCCTTCCTGGTGCAGGACTTCGAGTACTTTCTCGATGCCATCCGACATCCAAGGCTCTACCTGCCGTTCTTCGGTATCGGCCTGGCCCTGGGTGCCAGCCTCGCCGCCCTGATGGCGGTGTCGGTCTTCGTCTTCCTCGAACCCTGGCTGCTGGATCAGCTCTCCCTATCCTCCATGGCGCTGCTGCTGGGCGGCCTGGCACTGGGTCCAGCCATTACTCTGGGGCTTGGCTTGCGGCGCCTCCCGGCTGCCACCCTGGTTCCGTGCCGAGATCACCAGCACCTGGGACTGTGGAGCTGCTTCTGGGCCTACGCTCGCTTCCCCGGTACCCCCATCGACACCACCCAGGCTCCAGCGCTCCTGCGCCAACCGCCATCACCAGTCGCCCAGGAGTCACTGCCACACCTGGTGATTGTCCAGGGCGAGTCGTTCTTCGATCCACGCCCCTGGTACGACCAGATACCCCGGGATGTGCTCGCCCACTGGGATCGCCTGAACGAGCAGTCCATCACCCACGGCTACCTCAAGGTGCCAGCCTGGGGCGCCAACACCATACGCAGCGAAACGGCCTTTCTGTGCGGGCTGGACGAGGATGCTCTGGGCATGCATCGCTTCAATCCCTATCGTCAGCTGTCCCGCCAGCCGGTTCCCAGTCTGGCCAGTGCCTGCGCCCACCTGGGTTACCGCACACTGGTGCTGCACCCCTACCCCGGTGACTTCTACCAGCGCGACCAGGTCATGCCTCGGCTGGGATTTCAGGCATTCGAAGACATCGAAAGCTTCAGGCATTGCCGTCGAGATGGCCCCTTCATCGCCGACGTCGAGCTCGCCAGGCGCGTCACACAAGCCCTGGATGATCCAGACCCGCGCCCACTGATGGTGTTCGTGATCACCATGGAAAGCCATGGCCCCTTTCTGCTGGAGCCAGCGCCCGATCCACTGCGCTGGCTCGCTGCCGACGCCTCGCGCCCCATGGCCGTGACCCACGAACTCGATATCTATCTCCATCACCTGGCCAATACCGACGCCATGCTCGGCGCCCTGGCGGCGACCCTCACCAGGCAATCGCGCCCGGGCCTGTTGTGCGCCTATGGCGACCACGTCCCTATCCTGTCTCCCAGCTATCGCTGGCACGGAGAGCCCGATGGAACAACGCCGTTCATGATCTGGAGCAACCGCCCCCAGACCACACGACGGCCGGAGCCACCGTCCGACCTGTCGCAACTGGCCGAAGCACTGCTCCACTCCATCGGGTGCCAGACCACGACCGTCGCCACAGGCTCCCTCGGGCGCTCCCTCCACCGCCATTGCAAGGAACCGCTATGACCAGGCGCGTCGCCATCATCGGAAACGCTACCCGCTTTCCTGGAGTCCCCGGAGAAACCCTGTGGCAGAGCCTGCTGGCGGGGCGGGATCTGGTCACAGAGGTGCATGCATCGCGCTGGGACTGGCGCCGGTTCTATCATCCCGACCGTCGTTCGCCCGGTACCAGCGTGACCTTCGCCGCCGGATCACTCGGCGACATCGGCGGCTTCGACGCCGACTTCTTCGGAATTTCTCCCAGGGAAGCGGCGACCATGGATCCCCAGCAGCGCCTGCTGCTGGAGCTGACCTGGGAAGCGCTCGAGCACGCGGGCGTCCCCCCCTCGCGCCTGCGCGGCAGCCGCTGCGGGGTCTATATCGGCATCTCCAGTCCTGACTTCGCCTATCGGCATACCGCCGACCTGGCCTCTCTGGGCAATCTGTTCGCCACCGGCAACACCTTCAGCATCGCCGCCAATCGGTTGTCTTACGTGTTCGATCTCAAGGGACCCAGCATGGCCATCGACACGGCCTGCTCGTCTTCCCTGGTAGCCTTTCATCAGGCCTGTCAGGCCATTCGCGCCGGTGAATGCGACACCGCCCTGACCGGCGGCGTCAGCCTGCACCTGCATCCCTTCGGCTTCGTCGCCTTCTCCAAGGCCGGCATGCTGTCGCCGCGAGGCCGTTGTCGCGTGTTCAGCGAAGACGCGGACGGCTACGTGCGCTCGGAAGGGGCCGGCATCTTCGTGCTCAAGGCGCTCGATCAGGCGCTCGCGGACGGCGACCCCATCCTCGCCGAAGTCGCCGCCAGCGGCACCAATACCGACGGACACAAGTCAGGACTCACGGTACCCAGCGCTCAGGCTCAGGCCCAACTGTTGACCGAGGTCTACGCCCGGGCGGGGATCGATCCCGACGGACTGGACTACCTGGAAGCCCATGGGACCGGCACCGCCGTCGGAGATCCCATCGAAGTCACCGCCATCGGCCAGGCCCTTGGGCGACATCGTCACCACCCATTGCCGATCGGCTCGGTCAAGAGCAACATCGGCCACCTGGAGACAGCGGCCGGCATCGCCGGACTCTACAAGGCGCTGGGTTGCCTGACCCAGCGCTTCGTCCCCGCCACCATCGGTGTCGATCGCCTCAATCCTGAGCTGCACCTCGACGAGGCCAATGTGGACGTGGTGCTGACACCGCGGACGCTCCCCGAAAGCGGCCCCTTGACCGTCGGTATCAACAGCTTCGGTTTCGGGGGGGCCAACGCCCACGTAGTGCTGACCACGCCGCCGCCACCGTCACTGGTGCGATCGCGACCGACGCCACGAGTCTCTTTCGAGCAGCCGCTACCGCTGCTTGTCTCGGCCCACGACGAGGAAGCGCTGGCTGCACTGGCAAGTCGGCTAAGCGACCACCTCGAGACGCACCAGCCAGCCCTCGATGCCCTGACCTGGACCCTGGTTCACCACCGCGAGCGCCTTGACGAACAGGCGCTGACCCTGGTGCGGGACCATGACGAGGCTAAGGCGGCCCTGGACTCGCTGAAGGACACGACGACCGCTCCCCACAGCAGCGCCCCCAGGGTGTGGCGCCAGCGACGCCTGGATGCGCCCCAGGGGCCGGTATTCGTCTACACCGGCAATGGGTGCCAATGGTTTGGCATGGGGCGTGACCTGCTCTCGACCAGTCCCACCTTCGCCGATACCGTCGCGCGGGTGGATGAGCACTTCCTGCCCATCGCCGGCTTCTCGTTGCTCGAGGTACTGGCCAGCAGCGATGATCCGGCCCTGCTCGAAGACACCGTGGTGGCCCAACCGGCGCTATTTGCGATTCAGGTCGGGATCACCGCCTGGCTTGACGAGGCGGGGATCACGCCCACCGCGGTGGTCGGTCACAGCGTCGGTGAGGTCGCGGCGGGCTGGGCCTGCGGCGCACTATCACTGGCTGAGGCGGTGACCGTGATTGCCCACCGCAGCCGCCTGCAGGGCAAGATCCGCCATCAGGGAGGCATGACCGCGGTGTCCTGCTCCGCTGACACCATCGTCACCTGGCTCGCACAGCCACGCTTCGCCGAGATTTCCCTGGCCGGGGACAACAGCGAAGGGAATGTCACGCTGGCGGGACCGTTGCCGGCGCTGGCCGAACTGGAAGACGCCTTGCGGGCCGCGGGCCATCGATACCTTCGCCTGGCGTTGGACTACCCATTTCATAGCCCACTGCTGGATGGCTTGAAGACCCCGCTGCTCGAGGCGCTTGCCGATCTGGACGGATCATCTCCGCGCTTGCCGATGATCTCCACCGTCGAGGGTGGCGAGACCCACCGCCCCCTCGGCGCTGACTACTGGTGGCAAAACCTGCGGGCGCCGGTGCGCTTTCGCCAGGCCATCGAGTCGCTGATCGATCGCGGCGACTCGGTGCTGGTGGAAATCGGCGCCCATCCGCTGTTGAAGCGATACATCGAGGAGCAGTGTCGCCTGCGGGGGCATCAGGTCCTGCATATCGCTACCCTGACACGCCAGGGCCAGGGCCAGGACGAACTCTCCGAAGCACGGGCACGCCTGTGGCTCAGTGGAGCTCTGGATGGCTTTTCCCCCTGGTTCGAGCGGCCCCTTGCCCCCATCGAACTCCCCGCCTACCCCTGGCAACGTCGCCACCACTGGACCCGCCCGAGTGGCCTGGGTCACAACCCGCTGGAGCAGCGTGACGAACATCCCCTGCTGGGGGCTCGCCAGGCCCCGGGCGAGTCGACGTGGGTCCAGCGCCTGAGTGTTGCCACGCAGCCCGCTCTCGCGGACCACCGGGTCGGGGAGACCCCGGTGCTGGCCGCAGCGGCGCAGGTCGAGATGGTACTGGCTGCCGCCATTGCTTCGTCGCCAGACACCATCTTCGAAATCAACGACCTGGAGATCCTGGCACCGTTAGTACTGGACGCCTCTGTGGGCAAGCTGGCGCGGCTCACCCTGGCCGACCAAGGGCGTGTCCAGTTGACAGTACGCGACCTCGACCCCGCAGCCGCCTGGCAGTTACACCTCAGCGCCCGCCTGGCCCCTGCCTGCCAGGGCAGTCTGCTGCGTTCGGCCCCTCCGCTTGTGCCGGCCAGTGAGGAGCATCTGGATGGCGAGACCTGGCTGGATAACAAGGCCTGCATAAACAGCGACGCCCACCTGGCGCTCGCCAGGTCGATGGGGCTCGACTACCGCGGCGAGTACCGTAGCCTGGGCCGGATCTGGTGCCAGGACGATGAAGCCATCGGCGAGTTCACCGTCAGTGAAGACACTCCTTGCTGGTGGTTGCCACCCGGTCTGCTGGATGGCGCCCTGCAGCTGTGTCTGCCACTGATGAACAACGCTCAGACGCCGCTGACGCACGGCTACCTGCCCGTGCGCCTGTCGCGCATGCAGTTCGACAAGGACGGCGGTCGACCGACCCACGCCCGCGCCGTCATTACGCGACGCTCACCACACTCCTTCACCGCCGACCTTTGGCTGTACCGCAACCATCGTTGCGTTGCTGCCCTCGAGGAGGTCCGGTTCGCGACAACGCCACTGGCCCTGCCAACCTCCTCGTCCACCGAGTGGCTGACCACCCGCCTGACCCCGGCGCCACTGGTACCTACCCCCTTGGCCGAAGAAGGCAGGCGACTGGCCAATGCCCTTGCCGGCATCGTGTCAGGCCCAGTGGGGCGCGACCTCGAGGAGCTCAGCCTGCTGTTCGAGCGTCTCAACGTTGCCTGGCTCGAGGAGGCCTTCGTCGCCGCTCGGCCCGATATCGAAGGCGACGGCCGGGGCAACAATGAACTCTACCGTCGACTTCTGGCTCAGTACCCGACAGGCGCGACAGAGACCTCCTCGGAGGTGCAAGAGTCTCCTGCGGCGGTCGATATCTGGCGCCTGCTGCTGGCGGAGTACCCTCGGCAGTTCCCTCTGCTTGGCTCACTCGGGCGTTTTGGCCTGCATCTTCCCGGCCTGCTGGAGGGCTCGGTCGAGCACATCGAAGGGCTGACCCTCGACGCCGCTTCGCTGATCCCGGAAGCGTTGTGGCAGGCCCTGCACGACGAGGTTCTCGCCAGCGTTTCCCGGATCCTGTCGACGCTACCCTCGGCACAACGGCTGCACCTGGTCGAGGCAGGATGCGCGGCGCCTCGGTTGGGCGAGGCGTTGAGCCAGACACTGGACCCCGATCGCCTCATGGTGGACATCCTGCCCCCAGACGATGGCTCCCGCCAACGCGCCCAACCGCTGATCGAAGCGTCCAACGGTGCCGCATCGCTGCCCCCCTTCCATACCGCCCCCGGCGCCCAGCTAGCCTGGGTGGTGAGCACACCGACGGATCTCGAGGTCAGCATCGAGGCAATCGACAAGGCCACGGCGCGCCTGGCACCGCACGGGCAACTGCTGATACTGGTCCTGTCCCCTACAGGGTGGTGGCGAGCGCTGGACTCCCTGCGTCCAGACGCCAGACCGGCCACTGTCGAGGCGATCTGCCGCCACCTGAGCCAGGCCGGGTTCAGCGTCGAGGCGCCCCCCCCCGACAGAGACCTCCCATCTTCCGACTCTGCTGAGTGCCGTGCCCTCGGCAAGCGCTCGCCCCACCACCGAGATCGGTTCGGACGAGCCTCTTGCACAGCGCGACGCAGCCACCTTGCTGGTGGTGGATGCTGCCAGTCGTGCTCTGGGTGAGCGGCTTGTGCAACACATGCCCTCGGGTGCTGTCCGCTGCGTAACATACGATGATCTCGAGTTGCCGCTTGCCGCCCCGTCCTCGCTTGCGGAGGTCACCTCAGCGCGCGCCTCGAACGCTCAGCAAGTGCCGAGTGCCCGGAAAGTCATCGCCCCGCAAGTTGTCGACCTGCGAGCCTCCGTACCGTCTCGGCAGACAGGCGGTGACCTCGAGACCCACCAGGCGGGCCTGGATGCCCTTGAGCGACTGGGTGACTGGGCAAGGACATTGGCGGATCGCCACGGGACGCTGGTCGTGGTGACTCGCGATGTCGCCGCGCTGTTCGGCGCTGATACCCCCGATATCGACCTGTACCAGGCTGGCTTGTGGGGGGGCTGTCGCTCCCTCGACAACGAACTGCCGAACACCCGCGTACGGCTGGTCGACCTGGCCTCGGGAGAAGCGGCGTTGGTGGCCTTGGCGCAGGATCTGCATCACGACGACGGCGAGGATGAGGTGGTCATCGACCACCACGGACATCGCCGGGCACTGCGCGTGCGTCCTGTCGCCGACACACCGCCAGCGCTCACACCACCCCCCACGCCAGACCGAGTAGCGTCCAGGGTGACCCTGGAAATCGCTTATCCCGGTCAGCTCTCGCGCCTGCAGTGGCGAGCCCACCCGGTACGGTCGACGCTCGCCAAGGACCAGGTCCGAGTAAAGGTCCTGGCCACGGGTCTGAACTTTCGTGACGTCATGTATGCTCTCGGCGTGCTCACCGATGAGGCGCTCGAGCAGGGCTTTTCCGGCGCCACCCTGGGGCTCGAGTTCTCCGGTATCGTCGAGGCGCTGGGCGAAGGGGTCACCCAGTTCGATATTGGTGACCCGGTAGTCGGGCTGGGGTCGGCCTGTTTCTCGAACCACCTGGTGGTCGAGGCCGACTCGCTGGCCAGGGTGCCGACAGGTCTCGACCCGGTGGCCGCTGCCGGGTTGCCCACGGCGTTTCTCACCGCCTGGTACAGCCTCGAGCATCTGGCTCGGCTATCGCCCGGGGAACGGGTGCTGATACACGGCGCTGCCGGCGGTGTCGGTCTGGCTGCCGTACAGTTGGCCCGGTGGCGAGGGGCTGAAGTGCTGGCGACCGCCGGCAGCCCGCACAAGCGTGATCTGCTGACCCTGCTGGGTGCCGAGCGCTGCTACGACTCACGCAGCCTGGCCTTCGCCGAACAGATCCTCGCAGACACCGATGGCCAGGGTGTCGATGTGGTGCTCAACTCCCTGTCCGGCGACGCCATCCACCAGAACCTGCGTGTGCTGGCGCCTTTCGGGCGCTTTCTCGAGCTTGGCAAGCGAGACTTCTACCAGGATACCCCGATGGGGCTGCGCCCCTTCCGTCACAACCTGAGCTACTTCGGCATCGACTCCGATCAACTGCTGTCACATCGTCCCGCGCTCGCCCGCCAACTGTTCCGACAGGTCATGGACCGCTTTGCCGAGGGCGCCTTCAGCGCCCTGCCCTATACCACCTTCACGACCACCAGAGTGGTCGAGGCCTTCCGCCATATGCAGCAGGCGCGGCATATCGGCAAGATCATCGTGACGCACCCTTCAGCCGCTGCCAGTCCTTCTCCTGACACACTCCGCACAGGCTCAGTCTCCAAGACCACCATGCACCCGCATGGCGGTCCGAGAAACACCACCAATAACTCTACCAATCCGGCTTGCATGGCGCTGGATACCGAAGGCTGTTACCTGGTGAGCGGTGGATTGTCCGGCCTGGGCCTGGCCAGCGCAGAGCGGCTGGTGAGGCGCGGCGCTCGCCATCTGCTGCTGCTGAGTCGCTCGGGCGTCAGCAGCCCGGAGGCCAGTGCCGCTATCGCCGCCATGCAAGGACAGGGCGTCACGGTAGAAGCGCCAGCGCTGGACGTCACCGATGAGCAGGCGCTGGCTGGACTGATCGAGGAGTGCGGTTCCCGGCGCCCACCGCTACGTGGCGTCATTCACGCCGCCGCCGTCATCGAAGACGGCCTCGCGCGACAGCTGACTCGCGAGCAGCTGGACGCGGTACTCGCCCCCAAGCTGTTGGGCGCCATCCTGCTGGACCGCCTGACCCGCCATCACGACCTGCAGCACTTTGTGCTCTACTCCTCGGCCACCACCCTGTTCGGAAGTCCCGGGCAGTCCGCCTATGTGGCGGCCAACCTTGGCCTGGAAGCGCTGGCCGTGCGGCGCCGTCAGGCGGGGAAACCCGCCACCTGCCTGAGCCTGGGCATCATCGAGGACACCGGCTTTCTGGCTCGTCACCAGACCAAGCGTCAGGCCCTGTCCCAGCGTATGGGAGGTGGGCAGCTGAGCGCAGAGCAGGCGCTGGACGCGCTGGAGCAGGCACTCGCGGCAGGCGTCAGCAACGCCGCCGTCATCGGTGCCATCGACCATGGCTTCATCCAGCGGCGCTTTATCGAGTTGCGCCAGAACTCCGGTGAAGCGGACCGCCAGGCAAGTAGCAACGACGACCTCGATCTATCGGCGCTCGATGAATCGTCCCGCCGCAAGGCCGTCGAAGCCATCCTGCGTCGACAGTTGGCGAGCATCCTGATGCTGGACCCGGAACGCATCGACAGTGGGCGCAGGCTCTCCGAGTTCGGCTTCGATTCGCTGATGGCCGTCGAGCTGGTATCGGCCATCGAGACCCGGCTTGGCGTGAAGGTGTCCGCATTGGCCCTCGCCGACGCCGCGACCCTGCATCGCACCACCCTGTTGATCTGCGACCTGCTGGAAAGCCCCGAGCTCGATGCAACCGACGAACACGCTGCGCTGGCCTACCGCCACGCAGTCTCCCCTCCTGCTCCTGCACGGGAGGTGACATGAATCCTGATGACCGGAAGGCATTGAAAGACCGCCTGCTCAACCAGGCCAGGGCGATCGACAGCGCTCGTCATGCCCAGGCAACGCCCATCGACCGCGCTGTTTCAACCTCAGAGCACTACCCGCTGACCGAAACACTCGTCACAACCACCGACTTCCGCAGCCTCGAAGGCTATCGCCGCATCGCCATGATGAGGACGCTAGGGGACTCCCTCGGTATCACCAGCCCCTTCTTTCGCTGTCATCAGCGTAGGGCGGGGGCTACCAGCCGACTCGGCGATCAGGACGTCATCAACTTTGCAAACTACGACTATCTCGGCCTGGCCGGCGATCGACGTGTCCTGGACGCCACCCATCAGGCGATCGAGTACTACGGCACCTCGGTATCGGCCAGTCGCATTGTCGCCGGCGAACGCCCCTTTCACGGGGCCCTGGAGCGTGAGCTGGCGCACTGCTACCAAAGTGACGATGCGCTCGCCTTCGTCAGCGGCCACGCTACCAATGTCTCCACCATCGCCATGCTGGTGGGCACCAGGGACCTGATCATCCACGACAGCCTGATCCACAACAGTGTGGTGGTGGGCGCCAGCGTATCCGGCGCCACTCGCATGAGTTTCCCCCACAACGATGCCCAAGCCCTGGATCGTCTGCTGTTCGACCATCGCGATCGCTTCGAGCGCGTACTGGTGGTAATCGAAGGCCACTACAGCATGGACGGTGACACCCCGGACCTGGCACGTTTCGTTGAGGTGAAGCGCAGGCACCACTGCTGGCTGATGGTGGATGAAGCCCACTCGCTTGGCGTGTTGGGGGCAACCGGGTTAGGTCTTCACCAGCATTGCCGAGTGGCTCCGGGAGATGTGGACATCTGGATGGGCACCCTGAGCAAATCCCTTGCCTCCTGCGGAGGCTATATCGCCGGGTGCCAAGCACTGGTGGATACGCTGCGCTACCTTGCGCCAGGGTTTCTCTACAGCGTCGGGCTGGCACCGCAACTGGCCGCACCAGCACGCCGCGCTCTGCAAGTGCTGCAGGAAGAACCCTGGCGAACCGCCAGGCTGACGCAGAACGCTCGACGTCTGCTGGACGGTATCCAGTCCCTGGGGCTGAATACCGGCAGCAGCGAGGGACATGCCATCGTGCCACTTATTCTCGGCAGCTCCGCCAGGGCAGCCAAGCTGTCCCATGCGTTGCTGGCGGCGGGTATCAATGTGCAACCCATCCTGCACCCTGCAGTGCCAGAACGTAGCGCTCGGCTGCGCTTCTTTGTCAGCTGCGAGCACCAGCCGGACCAGATCGATCAGACCCTGTCGGCCCTGGAAGGGCTGATCAACTCAGATTGACGCTACGGCTCGTCTGAAAAGTGCCTGCGCTCGGTAATACGGCGTTAAAAATCGTCTGGTACGCCAGCCCGGTCAAAATGCTCATTTACACCCCGTAAACTGTGCTTTCTCACCGATTTTTTCCTTGTCTAACCTTCGCTCGTCGACTTTTCGGACAGAGCCTAGACTCCCTTGCAGGCAGCCCAGCCACAAAAACAGATAGCGAGCGGCGGCCACGGATGGGGAGAGGGAATAGGGATAGGGATAGGGATAGGGATAGGGATAGGGATAGGGATAGGTACCAAGCTTCAATGAAAGAACAGGAAGCAGGGCAAGATAAGGAAGAGAGAGTAAGAAAGGAAGGAAGTTAGGAAGGAAGGGGGAGGAAGGAGAAAAGGAAGCACCAATCACTGTTGTCTATACAGCATCTGCTCCCTTGGAAACTGTTGTCTGTTTCAGCACTGACGCTCACCCCAGAAGGCATGGTGGTGGGCCGCACTGCCGATATCCCGGGCCTTTTCCAACGCCCGTTGGGCCATGCGATGGGTTTCCCGCGGAGACTCCAGCAACCGGACGAGGCAGCGCTGCCAATCCGCGGGATCATCATCGACCAGCAGTCCATCTTCTCCGTCGCTCACGATATTGCTGTAGGGGGCACGTCTGCTGAAGAGACCCACACCACCCATGGCGGCAATCTCCAGAAACTTGATATGGGACTTGGCAGTGTTGAACGTTGTCGGCCACAAGGGAGCCAGCCCCAGATGCAACCGCGATCCTTTCAAGTGCCTCAGATAGGTATGCCAGGCCATGGGGGCGAGCGCCCCCACACGATCATGCTGACGCAAGGATTGCGGAGTGTAGCGCCCCATTGCCACTTCCAGCATCAAACCAGAGTGGGCCTCGAGAACGCTGACCAGTGCCGAGCTGATTTGCTCCAGATCCCGCCGGTGGGCCCGCGTACCGTGGTAACCCAATCGCCATCCCGTCGATGTTGCCTCGGGGGTGGCCATCTCCGGGGAAAAAAGCAGCGCAGGTGCCAGCGTCACCACCCGGGAGTGGCGCGGCCTGATTCGTGCCGCCAGCTCCTCGTTTGGTACGACGACTTCGTCGGCCAGGGCCAGCAGCCTGGGCATAATCCGGCGCGACACCCACCCCATACGCTCACGATAGCCCGTCGGTAAGCCAGGATCCCTGGCGGCAGCATCAAGATCATCATCCAGCAGGTAATGTACGCTGGCGACCTGGGCTCGGCGCGTCTCCAGCAGATCGATCCAGGCTTCGGACAGGCTTCGACAAACGATGATCTGTGCCCCGGCCAAGGTGCGATCCAGCCAGGGCCAGCACAGCAGAGGAGACGCCCACCGACGGGTATCAAGGCGAGTCACTGTCGCACCTGCATAGCGAAGCCAGGGCGCAGCCGTCGCCATGAAGTAGATGTCCTCGGTGGGCAGAGCCCCATCACTCAGCAACAGCCAGCGAGAACCACAAATGCCAGAACCCCGGGCCATGGTGAACGCCTCTCAACGCAGAGAAAAATCCTCGTGAACCAGCGTCAGATTGGGGTTGTAGGCCGGATCCCGATCAAGCTGCTCACCCCAGGTGTGGCGCATGTAGAGTACCTCTCCGATGGCCCTGGCTCGCTTGCTGGCATTGTCATCGGCACCACGCGACTCGGATTCGTGGTGATAGAGTTCGGCGTCGGGCGTCCATACGTTTCGATAACCCGCCTCCCGAACCTTTAGACACAGGTCCACATCATTGAAAGCGATCGGCAGATCTCGCGCGTTGAGGCCGCCCACCTGCCGATAGAGCGCCTTGCGGATCAACAAGCAGGCACCGGTCACCGCAGAGTAATTCTGCGCTAGCGCCAGGCGAGAAAAATACCCGTTGGCATGGCGGCTGAAATACTTGTGAGCGTGGCCCGCAACGCCCCCGATACCCAACACGACACCGGCGTGCTGAATGGTATCGTTGGGATAATAGAGCTTGGCGCCGACACAACCGATGTCCGGCCGCACGACGTGCCGCACCATTTCGTCGAGCCACTCTTCGTTGATGGGTTCAATATCGTTATTGATAAGTCCGAGCACATCACCACGTGCGTGATACGCTCCGAAATTGTTGATGCCGGAATAGTTGAAGCGATGGTTCCAGGCCAGAATCCTGACCCGGGGGTCTCCCTTGCCGATCTCGGCCAGATAAGCCAGTGTCTCCTCGCATCGCGTCCCGTTGTCGAGGATCAGCACCTCAAGCCTGGAATAGCGGGTACGAGACAGGATCGCATCGACGCATGGTGCCAACAGATCGACACGATCACGCGTAGGGATCATCAGGCTGACCAGCGGGAGCGGATCCGGCAGAGGCCAGCGGACACGATAGGTATTGGGCAGGCGCCCAAGCTCGACGGTGGCGCCGGGGCTGCTTCGTGCCAGATGGTCGGCGACCGCTCGCAGCCCTGCACGGGACGTATAATCCTTGGCGTTGCTGGTCATCGCCGTGGAGCCGGGACTGGCACGCCAATGATAGAGAATCCTGGGAATATGGACGATGCGATCAGGCTCTGTGTGGGCACAGACTCTCAGGGCCAGATCATGGTCCTGGCTGCCCTCCAGCCCCTTGCGGAAGCCTCCCAGTTGCCGTACCAGCGCGGTGTCGAAGACACTCAAGTGCGCCATGTAGTTCTGGGCGAGCAGCAGATCAGGATTGAAGCAGGGCTTGAAGTGAGGTTCGCAGCGCACACCACGCTGATCCACCTTGTCTTCATCGCTGTACACCAGCACCGGTCGTGGTGAGCGACTCAGCGCCTCGGCGACATAGCTCAAGGCACACGGAGTCAGCAGGTCATCATGGTCCAGTAGCGCCACGTAGGGCCCAGCGGCCATGCTCAAGGCCGCGTTGGAGGCCTCACAGACATGGCCATTAGTTTTCTGGCGACGCAGAACTATTCGAGAATCGCGAGCCTCAAATTGCTCCAGCAACGCTATGACTTCGCGGTTTCTGGAGGCGTCATCAACGATACAGAGTTGCCAATGATCATAGTCCTGGCGAAGCACAGACTCGAGACAGTCTTTCAGATGTTCCGGCGCAGGATCATGTACCGGCAGCAAGATCGACACAATCGGCCTGAACGTATCCGTCTTCGCTTTAACTGCGGTGTCCACACATGACTGCGCAGCTCGCTCGGCAGCAGCACAACGACGCTCGAGCGCCAGGCTACGGCGGCGTTCATCCTTGCCCCGCCACCCGTCAAGCCCACCACGAATCTCGTCCAGCTCAGCCCTTCTATTCCTGGAACGCCACCCACCTTCGAGCGCCGAGACCATAGAGGTCTTGTCGCAATCATCCGAACTACTATCCGAACTGCTATCCGAACTACTATCTGAACTGCTATCCGAATTCTTATCCCATCCGCGCTCACGCAGCCATTGCACATAGCTTCGACCCGAGCAGAATCGTTCGAACGTTTCCTCGTAGTCCGACAGGGCAAGGTCGCGCCAACAGGTACCGTCCTGGAGGGCGCGGTGGCGAAGCACTCCCAGCACTTCCTGCTTCGACACATCACGCCAGCGATGGTGCATATTGACCAGACGCTGGCTCAGGCGATCATGCGCGAACCAGGGGGAGAGCCAGACGACGCGAAAGTGGCGAATCGCAAAGTATCCCGGCGACTCCATCGGGTCGAATCTCAACCGGCGCAGTCGCCGCTTCACGTAGATCAACCGCTTGGTAATACGTCCACCCTTGAGCGGAAGGGTCAACGACTCGTCTTCACTGAAGCCTTCCCCCGTATCGAAGTAAAGCCTGACAGCAACGCTATGCTGGTCGTGGTCCAGGTCCAGCTCCACCATATGCCAGCCAGGCAACGGTAGGTGCCGACACAGCAGGAACTGAGGGTCTTCATCCAGCGACTCCCACTCCCAGTCCCCTCCACTCGCCTGCTGTCTCAGGCCATGATGAGGCTGCCAGTGTCGCTGAGGCTGAACGACCAGGTGGCACAGATCGAGAAGACCTTTCAGCCACGACCGTGTTCCGCCACCTCGATTGGCACCTTCCATACCCGCCGCTCAGTTGCTGGCCACAGCGACTCGACGCGGCCCCGGCGGGAACCATTGTCCGGTCTCGGCAACACGACACTGGACCCTGTCACCCGCAGACAGATTCACCTTCAGCTGGAAGCCGACGTAGCCACCACGGGGAAGCTTCAAGCGAGCCATGGACGGACGGAGCTGGGTGGCCGACACAGTGTCGCGATGTTCGTCATTGACCCAGACTTCGACGTCCACCGGGGTATCAGCACCACCTTCCCACCAGGCCCACCCCCCCACCCGCTCGGCATCGAACTGCGTCAGTCGAGCGTGAGCAAAGGGGAGATTGTCGCGATAGAGCTGGATGCGCGATTCGAATAGCTTGCGACAACGCTCGTAGAGCGCCAGATCCAGCGGGTTGAGTTTGCGGAACTCCTGTTCATCCTCCGGCGCGATGTCATGCAATTCGCCCACCTGCGGCTTCCCCCGGTTGTCCTCACGCTGGGCGATATCGATGCCAAAGCGAGCATTGATCAACTCCAGGCTCTCCGAGTAACGTTCGGTCAAGCCGACCATCCCGATCGCCTCGACATCGACCCCCTTGAAGATGCTCGACTGGCGATCAAGCATCAGAGGAATCTTCATGAAGTCGCGGAAGCTGCCCTTGTACTGATGAATCCGCTGAAAGTGCGAATACTCGGAAGCCGCCCGCTGCAACGGTTCGCGAACAAAGGTCACCGCGCGATCGACGCCGCACAGCGGGACATACTTGGCCGCGGTGACGTGTCCTGCCAGCATCATCGCCTGGTTGTCCAGGCTCCTGCGATACAGGCGCCAAGGATCGGGGGACTCGCCATACATGCACTCGCGTGTCAGGACGCTGGTCTGAGATGCATCCTGGCCGTAGTCATAGACGATCTTGTCGAAGCCAAAGGCGCGCTCAGCACCGTGACGAAAACTGGTTCCCGCCGTCTTGGGTATATGTACGAAAAACAAGGGTTTCATGGTGGAGTCTCCTGACAAAAGCGCCGCAGGAATCAGTCCTGCGGCGCGGCGTGGCAAAAGGGATAGGGGAAGACGACACGGGATCCGGTGGCGGAGCCACCTCCACACTCCAGACGCGTCACGATGTGCCGACAACAAGATCACTCCCCCCCACCAGCACTGAAGCATTGGCATGGAGAGAAACGGTCACATGATCGCCTTCTTTCAAAGGCGCCGGATGCAGCCAGCGAAACCCGCAATAACCATCCACGGATTTGCCGGAACGTCGTAGATCGGGTCGATAGAACCCCACCCTTGCACGCCCCGCGTGAACACCATTGACGAAGATGTTCACTGCCAGACCACTGGCCTTGCCGTTGCGGTCCGTCACCCAACCACAGACTGCGTTGGCGTCAAAATGATCGATGGCTCCCACCAAAGGGCGATCTAGCACGGTGTGCTCTGCCAGACGCTGTTTCAGCGCCGACATCTCCCGAGCCAGGCGGGCAAGCTTGCCGGCCTGGAACTCATGAGCAACGTCGTTGATGTCGTAACGTCCGAAATATGCCTCGCCCTTGTCGAAGTTGGCGCCTCGCGTAGCACTCCCCCTCAATCGCTTGCGCGAGAACTCCTCACGCGACTTCACCGCGTAATGGTGAACCCGAAGCGGTCCCTGATGGATCGACCGCGTACGCCCACCACGTGGGTCCGACTCACCACTGCCGTCCGGCGAGCCAACGAAGTCCTCGATCACGTCCCCTGTGGCATCGACATATTTCCAGGCCGATACCAGGGTAGAGGAATGACAATAGGGCGCCTTGACATGGTCGACGCGTACCAGGCTCTTGGTGTGACAATCTGCGCTCGCGCCTGGTGCAGTGCCACAACGGGTGAAACGTTGCAGTACCGGTTCAGATCGCGCCTCTTCAAGCCCCGAGGAGCCGAAGCATTTCCAGTTCACGCTGACGCTGCCGACATCACCCGACGCCACCAGCCTTTCCAGCTCGCGACATTCCTCACCGTGACGCTGGCTTTCGTGCACAAGAAACTCATCGGCATCGAGAAACATGACGTAGTCATGCTTTCCCAGAGCCAGCCCAAGGATGCGACGATAGGCCAACTGCTGCGACCTGCGCTCAAGCACCGGCTGGTACAGCAGGCTGACCTCTCCCAGATCTGCCAGCGCTTCGAGCAAAGAGCGGGTGCCGTCGTCGGAACCGTTGTCGGCCAGAATGACATGCCCAAACCCTGCCAGCCGATGCCAAGCTACCCACTCGACAAGGTAATCCACCTCATTGCGGACGATACCGGCAACACAGAACTTCGCCATCTCTAGCCCACCCTGACCGGAGAGTTGCCAAGATCGACAACGTCGTTCACCACTCTGGCTCTGACACTGGCGTCCTCGCTCAAGCTTTCACCGGCAGGAAGGGTGAAGGTGAAGCCACATGGCTCGTTCGCGGGAGCACCGCCACCGGGGTTCGGTTCGTTCGCCACCACCACACCCACGGACCGGTCATCAACAAAAACTTCTACCTCAGCATGCTGTTTCTTGTGTACATAGCGCGCCCAACCGCTGACACGTCGTGAATCACATGAAAGAAGTTTTCCCTGTGACTTGGTGATCCGGGTTGCCTCTATATAGTCTTCTGGTTCAGGATCAATAAAGGCCAGTGCCGTCTGGTGTTCCTCCTGCGAGGGAGAAATTCCGCAAAAGGACTCGAGAGTGGAAAGAAAGGCTTCGGGATAAGCACTGGCCTTTTCGTAGGAGACGAGCATGGCACGCGGAGACTTCTGCCTGACAAAGCGAAGCGTCTTTCTATATTGTGACAGCGCTCTGTCCATGCCCTCGGTAATTTCGGCCAACATGGAAATAGAATTCCGCTGCGCTATTGAAAGAATATCCTTGTAGATAAACACATACCTGGCATTCGGCAATAGAGCGTCTACTTCATCCAGATGGTCGATGATGGAAGGTCGCTTCCAGCCCCAGCGGGTGTACCTGGTCTGGTACTCCTTCACAATCAAAGCTGTCTGAGCCATGTCCTGCTTTTCGAAAGCCTCGGAAAGTCTGACGTCTTCGTACACAGGGTGTGAGGCACGGTCGCCCATGAAGACGCCAAGCTTGGCCAACACGCCAGCGACCATCGAGGTCCCGCCTCGCGCGGTTCCAATGACGATGATAGGAGATGGCATCTTGTCATCCTGGTCCCCTATGACCACGACTCCCTTGTTGATCAAGGCATCATTCTTGGGCATGTCCCCTCCTGGGATACGTAGTTTCTCCGAATACGACGACCCATCAAGAAAGCCATCAACGACCTCCGATGGAGAAGTCTTCTCGGCTTCTTGTGAGGCATGGGCTGTAGCTGGGGTCGTGTTCGATTATTTTTCCCCAGGCCTTCTGCATGTAATCTATCTCGGTGTTGAATCTGGCAACTTTTTCTGGGTTATCTTCTGCTCCACGACTGATGGATTCGTGGTGATACAATTCAGCGTATGGGGTCCAGATATTACGATACCCGGCATCGAGCACCTTCAGGCAGAAATCAACGTCATTGAATGCGACCTTGAGGTCCTGTTCGTTCAGGCCTCCGACTTCCTCATACACCGACTTTCTCACGAGCAGACACGCCGCTGTCACGGCAGATACAGACTGGACCACCTTCAAACGGTTGAAATAACCGCCGGACTCTCGAGGAAAGTGCTTGTGAGAGTGCCCTGCTACTCCGCCAAGCCCAACGATGACGCCTGCGTGCTGAATGGTGTCATTCCCATAGTATAGTTTTGCGCCGACACAGCCGACATCCTCGCGACAGGCATGAGAAACCATCTCCCCGAGCCAGTTTCCATTGATCACTTCAACATCATTATTTACCAAACCAATGATGCTTCCCTTGGCATGCTCTGCACCAAAATTATTGATAGCTGAGTAGTTGAAGGGGTGGTCGTACCTGAGAACGCTTACCCTGGAGTCTTCAACCTGAATTTTTTCAAAAAATTCATGCGTCTCTGGCTCGACACTGCCATTATCAAGGAGAATAATCTCGTAGTCTGTATAACGTGACTTCTCCAGGATGCTGCGCACTGCCAGTTCTGTGACGTCCTTCTTGTCTCTCGTAGGAATCAACATGCTCACCAACGGTGCCGGCTCAGGAATAGGCCAACGCACACGATAGGTATTTCCCACAATCCCCTGCTCTACAATCGCACGCCCATCTGCTATTCCTTCAATATGGTCTTTCAGCGCCTTTACACCAGCTGAGGTCGTGTAATCCTTGCCCTCTTCAGCCAGTGCTGTCGAACCCTCGATAGCGCGCCAGTGATAGAGAACTCTGGGAACGTGGGAAATTGAGCCAGCGGTCAGGTGTGGTATGCAACGCAGCACCAGATCATAGTCTTGCGATCCCTCTACCCCGACTCGAAAACCCCCAATTTTCTCGATCAACGAACGTCGGTATACGCCAAGATGAGAAACATAGTTTTGCGAATAGAGAAGGTCGATGTTCCAGTCTGGCTTGAAGTGAGGCTCGCAGCGCATGCCCTGAACATCGATCTTGTCTTCATCACTGTAGATCAACTGGGCATCGGGATTCTTTTCCAGCTCTTTTGCAATAAAGTACAACGCATCTTTGGCCAATTCATCATCGTGATCGAGCAATGCCAGATAGTCACCAGTGGCCATCGACAGGGCGTCATTAGTTGTCTTGGAAATATGCCCATTATCCGGCCGAAAATGTATTTTTACGCGTTTATCCTTGCTGGCATAGTGCCTGAGGACTTTTTCGACATGTGGTGATGGAGAGGCATCATCCACAAGGCAAAGCTCCCAGTGGGGATAAGACTGTGCGATGACCGAGTCGATGCAAGCTTTCAGAAGCGTTTCATCGGTATTGTAAACCGGCACCAACACCGAAATTAATGCAGGACTCTCAAGGCCCTCAAGATAGCTGCGGATGGTTTCAGAGCTCGGCAGGCCATTGACTTCTACCTCATCTATCCATTTCTGGTAGGAGAGTTCGGCCTCGTTGACGATAAAGGTTTCCGCGTACTCTTCGAGAAGACGGGCCTCGCGTGCGGCGTCGTCCTCGGCATCCGCCAACTCGGCTTTCTTTGCCGACCCGCCACCTTCATCCGTTTCCGGAGTAGACCTACCCACTCCCGCAAGGACCTCGGCCTTTTTCAAGTGCGTGTACTCAGGAGCAGTCTCGACAAGACGCCCGGCAATCGCATCCCAAGCCTCTTCGGCATCGACATTGTCGATGCATAGTCGCTCCAGCCGGAAGCTTCCTTCCCGCTCCCATGGGTCAAAGCGTATGTTGACAATACTTCGCTCAAGCTGAATCACCCTTGTCGCCAGTTTCCCTGACTGGAAGGGTATGGGATAGGCGTGAGTTTCACTGAAGCCCTCTCCATGATCGATATATAGCTTGGCGACCTGGTGCTGATACTCGCCACTGAGAACGAATTCGATACGACACCACCCAGGCTCGATGACTCGACCTCGGCGATGACGAACGACGAAGGCCGGATCGGTGCCGTGGGAACGCCAATGGAATTCCCCTTCCAGGCGGCGCTCGAGCTGCTGGGCAGCGGCAAGCGTAAATTCACAGCCTTCGCAGCACTTCAGATATCCATCCAGCCCCGACCAAGGGTGCGGGATCTGTGGCGTCTCGATCTTTTTCAGCACCGGATCCTCCAACCGGAACTCTCCAGGTCGAGTCATCGGGTCCAGCCGCAATGCCTGTGTTCCCATCGGCAAGTAAATGACCAGGCTCTGGTGGCCGCTCTTTTCCACATGACGGGCCCACACGATATCTGCCTGGAAACCATCGCCATAATCAATATAGAGACACTGATCCACTGCCTGAGTCGCCGAAAAGTCGTATTCGAGACTGAACCATCCACCTTGGCGAAGCACAGCGGGATTGATCGGGGTGAGCAGGAACTGTGGATCTCCACCGCGAGATACCCAGACCACCTTGTTATTGCGGGTCATCAGCTCCAGTTCATAGATCGGCAACAAGTCCATGCGGGAGCATTTTTTGATGTACTTGTGATACAACCCACCGAGATCTCGCAGCGGTTTGGTCGCTCGCCAACTGAAGGAAGTCTGCATTCGCCTCAGGCGTGCCGACAACGCCAGTGTAGCCAAGTGTGGTGATTGCGAAGAGGGAGGGCCGCTTCTTGGTTCATGTTCTACCACGTCTACTTCCTCAGGCAATTACTAGTAGCCAGGAGCCTCGACAAACGACATCCCTCGAGCATCCTTATCGGAAACTCGTGGCTCAATGTTGTCCAATGGCCAGTCGATTGACAGGATAGTATCTGCCCAGTGCACCGACATTTCGTCTGAAGGCGCGTAATAGTCAGTACACTTGTATACAAACTCGGCATCATCACTGGTAACGTAGAAACCATGTGCAAAACCAGGTGGTACCCAGAGCATCTGCCGGTTGTCTTCGTTCAAGAAAACGCCTACCCACTTACCATAGGTGGCACTGGACGTTCGCATATCAACGGCTACGTCGAATACCTCTCCCCTGACTACTCTCACCAGCTTTCCCTGGGGATGCTTCAGCTGATAATGCAGTCCCCTGAGTATCGATCGACTCGACCTACTATGGTTGTCCTGAACAAACTTGTGTTCACCACAGACTTCATCAAATGTTTCCTGGCGAAAGGTTTCCATAAAGAAACCTCTTTCGTCACCGAACACTTTTGGCGTAAATAGCACGACATCAGGAATAGCCAGCCTTTCAACTTTCATGCACGTCACCTCCACCATCAGGTAGCCTTGTCACTGACCAACAGCCTTCGCGGCCAGAAGCTGTAGCAGGTATTCCCCGTATCCTGTTTTGGAAAGGCTGTTTGCCTGTGAAAGCAGGAACTCGTCACTGATCCAGCCTTGAGTCCAGGCAATCTCTTCCAGACAGGCTATCTTCAGCCCCTGTCGATGTTCGACTGTCTGCACGTACTGCGCTGCCTCAAGTAAACTGTCATGAGTACCTGTATCCAACCAGGCAAATCCTCTCCCCAAACGCTCTACGTGAAGTTCACCACGGTGTAGATATTCATTGTTGATCGAGGTTATCTCCAACTCTCCCCGAGCCGATGGCTTGACGCTCCGCGCGATGTCCACCACGGAGTTGTCATAAAAGTACAAGCCCGTCACCGCATAGGATGACTTTGGTTTTTTGGGCTTTTCCTCAATAGAGACCGCACGCCCTTTCTCATCAAACTCGACAACACCAAAGCGTTCCGGGTCTTTGACGAAATAACCGAACACTGTGGCACCTCGAGCCTGGTCGGAGGCTCTCAGAAGTTGCTCGGAAAAGTGTTGTCCGTGGAAGATATTATCGCCAAGGACGAGACAGACAGGAGAATCACCAATAAACTTCTCGCCGATAATAAAAGCCTGGGCCAGTCCCTCTGGCTTTGGCTGCTCTTCGTAGGACAAGGAAACACCAAATTGGTCACCGGTACCGAGCAGCTGACGGTAGACTGGTAGATCATCCGGTGTAGATATCACCAGTATTTCTCTTATTCCTGCCAACATTAGCACCGAGAGCGGATAGTAGATCATCGGCTTGTCGTAGACAGGGAGAAGCTGTTTTGAGACCCCATGGGTAATGGGGTGAAGTCTCGTACCGGAGCCTCCGGCAAGGATGATTCCCTTCCGATTCATGGCGGTAACCTCTAGTTTTCGGACAACGCCTTGCGGCGGCAGGCCTACCTTAGGTAGTCCTTCATGGTGAGAGACAACTGTCCCCTCCAGTCAGGGAGCGAGATGTCGAAGGCGTTCTCAAGACGAGAGACCGACAGCCGGGAGTTGGGTGGACGCTTTGCTGGTGTGGGATAGTCCTTCGTCGCCAGTCGAGACAGCTGGTCGTCGCAGAGCATGAGAGGAAGGCCGTGCAGACGGGCGAGACGAAAAATCTCTCGGGCAAAGTCATACCAGGACACGAAGCCCCGTGGTGCCAGATGGTAGAGCCCGGTCAGTTCGGGACGAGAGCGGTAGACTTGCCACCCATGCAAGGTCACGTCAGCAATCAGGCGTGCGGGCGTAGGGGCCCCCACCTGATCGTCGACAATTGCCAGGGACGCCCGCTCCCGCCCCAGACGCAGCATGGTCTTCATGAAGTTGTTGCCCCTGGCGCTGTAAACCCAACTTGTCCGGAAGATTTGTGCGTCGCATCTACTGGCGAGCACCGCCTCGTCGCCGGCAAGCTTGGACTGGCCGTAGCAAGATAAAGGGTCGGTTGGACTATCTTCCGTCCAGGGCCGAATGGCATCGCCTGGATAGACGTAGTCGCTGGAATAGTGCGTCAACAGTGCCCCGTGATCGGCACAATAGCGTGCGAGACAGCCAGGCAGCTCTGCATTGAGTCGAAAGGCAGTCGCCGTATCGGTCTCTGCCTGGTCCACCGCGGTGTAGGCAGCAGCATTGATCACCCACTGGGGGCGATAGTGGTCCAGACAGCGTTTCACCGCATCAAGGTCGGTCAGATCCAGGGTCCTGCGGTCAGGCGCATGAAGATCCAGATGGATGGCTAGCGCCTTGTGAAGCTCATGGCCCACCTGGCCCGAGGCACCAAGCAAGAGCCCACTCATGACAACACCCCCAGGCGCTCGGCCCGGTAGCTACCATCCTGCACCGCCTTCCACCACGACTCGTTGGCCAGATACCAGGACACTGTCTTGCGAAGGCCAGACTCGAAAGTCTCTCGTGGCTCCCAGGCCAACGTGTGCTGAATGTAGGATGCATCGATGGCATAGCGCCGGTCGTGGCCAGGCCTGTCGGCGACGTAGGTGATCAGATCACGATATTCGCCCTTGTCCGGAGCCATTTCCGTCAACAGGTCACAGATTGTGTGTACCACTTCGAGGTTGGTTTTCTCGTTATGGCCACCAATGTTGTAGGTATCTCCAACCTTTCCCTCGCTGGCAACCAGCACGAGGGCGCGCGCATGGTCCTCGACAAAGAGCCAGTCTCGTACCTGTCCACCATCACCGTAGACAGGAAGAGCCTCTCCATGCAGCGCATTGAGGATCATCAGAGGAATCAGTTTTTCAGGAAAGTGAAACGGACCATAGTTGTTTGAACAATTGGTCACCAGGCAAGGCAAGCCATAGGTGCGCGTCCACGCCCGCACCAGGTGATCCGATCCCGCCTTGCTGGCCGAGTAGGGCGAACTAGGCGCGTAGGGGGTCTGTTCGGTGAACAGGCTGCCATCATTCTCGAGGTCTCCGTAGACTTCGTCGGTGGAGATGTGGTGAAACCGAAAACCATCGGCCTTGTCGCTGTCCTGTTGCCTGATTCCTTCCCAGTACCCACGTACCGCCTCGAGCAATACCAGAGTGCCCACCACATTGGTCTGAATAAAGGCGCGAGGCCCGTCGATGGAGCGATCAACGTGGCTTTCTGCGGCCAGATGCATCACCACATCGGGGCGGTACTTGTCCAGAATTCTGCTCATTGCCGCGCCATCACAGATGTCCGCTCTCTCGAAGATATAGCGAGGATCGGAGGCGACAGACGCTACGGATGCCAGATTGCCGGCATAGGTCAGCTTGTCCACATTGACGACACGATGAGGGGTGTGGGTAATCAACTCCCTCACCACGGCCGAGCCGATAAAACCGGCACCACCGGTCACGAGAAACGTCTTGATCATGAAAGAACCCCGAGAGGACTGGAAATTCTGCCCGCCCCGCCAGGGAGGACGCTAGAAATGGCGTACGGGCGGGAAGGAAGAGAGGATGACAGGAAGCGTGAGCCCTGAGCTCTTCAACATGAAGGGCTTCATTGCGGCAGCCGTCCGACGACAGCTATCGGTAGTTCCATCAGGAAGAGCGTCAGTCTCTGTGGTCCTGGACGATCAGCCACAGCATGCTGGCAATGAAGGAAAGGAACAGAGTGACGATCACAAAGATGGTCAGGTTGTAGAGGCGCTCTGGACGCGTGGCGTACTCGGGCAATAGAGGGCTCTGCAAGATACTGATCTGCTTAAGCTTGCGAGCAGCCTCGATGCGCGTGCCCTCCAATGCACCGAGAGCGCTGGCATAGGTCTCTTGGGCAAAGCGAGCCCGCAGCTCGAGCCGCTGATACTCGGAGGACAGGCGGTTGAGGGAGTCTCCTGTGGCCTTTGCCAGTCGCTCACGCTCCTGATCGATCTGACGACGCAGCGCAGTGATTTCGCTCTCGACTCTCACCATGTCCGATGAACGCTGGCTGGAAAAGCTGGCCAAGGCACTACGCCGGGCTTCCAGTCTTGCCAGCTCACCTTCCAGACTGGCCACCACCTGGTTGAGGCTGTCCACGGTCGAGGTAGGAGACACCAGACCATGCTCGTTCTGATAGTCCAGGAGATCCGTGCGTGTCTGATCCAACCGATCGGACAGGCGCTCTACCTGAAGCTCGAGGAACCGTACCTGATCCTGAGCCAGGCGCTGCCCCATGGCATTCATGTGAGCTTCACCTTCCGCCAGTAAAAGCGAGGTCAGTTGCTGGGCAAACTCGGGAGAGAAGCCCTGGACCTCCAGCTTCAGGACCCCTGCGTAGTCATCGAGCGTCACCTCAACGCGACTCAGGTAATACTCGTGAAGGTCTTCGATGGGAGCCTCGGCGTCCCACAGACGAGCAGGAAAGTCACCGTTCTCACTGTAATGAGACCTCAGGTCGAGCCGTTCATCAGCCTTCTTGAGCATATCCACAGAAAGCAGATACTCCCGCAAAAGCAACATATCGCTGTCGACGCTGGCACCGGAAAGCAGGCTCGAAAAGTCGAAGGTTGGGGCAGCGATCTGTGGGCTTTCCAGTACCACGACGGCCTCGGATACGTACCGATCCTCTGCCCAGACTAGCCAGTAGAAGGACATGGCCAATATCGACAGGCAGGCAAATGCCCAATGGGGCTGCCGAGCAATCCATCGCAACATTATCTTGGCTTCCTTGCTGGAGCGACGTCGCGGGGCATCCGGACGCCTCTGAATACGAGCACCACCGTCGGGATCTAGTCCTCAGTGAGCGACGCCTTGCCATCGCCTGGTGGCTACCGTTCTTTCTTCTCGGACCCCTTCTCCGAATCCTTCCGCGAATCCTTCCCCGAATCGTCCTTGCTGCTCGCGGGTGCGGCCCGCTTTTTCGTCTGTACCGCGCGACGAACCTCATGCAAGCGCTGCTTCGCCAGGTGAAGGCGAGCGATGAGCTCCTGACGGACCCTCGGGTCGACCAGTTCGTCTGCGTTCTCACGCCCCATCTCCAGAGCATCGAGGCGCTTCTGGATACGCTCCAGCTGCTGTCTGCGCTTGCCCAGCAATGCCTTGAGCGTATCCAGGGACATTGTGTCGATACCCGGTGTCGGCGCAGGTGACGGATACCGGGGTGCTTGCGGCTTGCCATCGTGGCGTGGCCCATTGCCGGGGCCGCCGGTGGCCTTGGCCTTGCTGTCACTGTCCTGGTGATAGCTGCGAATGGCGTCTCTGATATCGTCAAACCAGAACGCCTCGCCATGCTTCAGATAGATGCCTGCCTGGCACAGTTCGCGCAGTATGCCTTCGCTGTGGGAGACCATGACCAGGCTTGCGCGATTGACCCTGTCCTTGAAGGCACGGGTCGCCTTGGCCTTGAATACCCGATCGCCCACCGAGGTCGCCTCGTCAGACAGATAGACATCGAAATCAAACGCCAGCGACAGACCAAAATTGAGTCGCGCACGCATCCCGGAGGAGTAAGTACGAATCGGGTCATCGAAGGCCGGCCCGAGCTCTGCAAATTCCTGCACCTTGTCGATGATGGCTCCGACGTCACGACCACCACCATGGACACGGGCAACAAACTTGACGTTCTGACGGCCACTCAAGGCCCCCTGAAAACCTCCGGCCAGTCCCATCGGCCAGGAGACCCGAGCATCGCGCCGGATAGAGCCCCTTTCAGCCGTATCCATGCCGGCAATCAATCGCAGCAGGGTCGACTTTCCCGCGCCATTTCTCCCCAACACTCCAACGCTTACGCCGTGGGGGATGGTCAGGTTGATATCCTTCAACACCCAGTCCCTGACCTTGTGATGGTGATAGCGCTTGTAGAGGTGTTCTATCTGGATCATTGCGCCATCAGCCGATGTCGAAACCGAAGGTGTAGCATCAATCCTAGTGACAGCAGTGCCAGTGTCACCATCCAGTAATAGGGGGCACTGGTACCAGGGACCTGCCAATACCCTTCAAAAAAACCGCCACGTAGTCGCTCCAGACCATGAACAATCGGGTTGAGCAACAGGTACTCACGCATCCAGTGGGGCATGTGATGGATCGGGAAAATGACACCGGATAGGATCAACAATGGCATGATCATCATCCGTAGCACGATCGCCACCTCGGCGATGAGGGTGGCAAGCACGGAGACAATTAGCCCAAGCGCCAGGCCCAGCAGCCAGAGCGAGAGCCACCACGCCAGTGCCAACAGGGCGTCGTCAGGTGCCAGCGCCTCGACCTTGAGCAACATGCCGCCGAAGATGAACAAGAGAAATATCAGTGATCGCAGAAGCCCCTCCAGGGCGTTGCGCACCAACACCGGGTCCACGGGCCTGACCTGCCGATAGGCGAACAGCGCCTGGTTGGCCTTGATGGCTCCCAGCCCTCTAATCATCCCTTCGCGAACCAGAAAAAATCCCATGAGTCCGACCACCATCCACGGGATGAAAGGGGCTCCCACGATAAGGGCGTCTCCGCGGATGAGACTGCGGATGGCCACCATGATCAGTGTGAAGAACACAGGTTCCGCGACCATCCAGAACCAGCCCAGGCGATCCGACATGGTGCGCGCAATGGCCTCTCGCAGGAACATGGCGTACCAGACGCTACGCGTCACCACCCAGGGGTGGCGTTGCACGGAGTTGCCAATCATCGACATGCTGCCCCCCTCTAGAGATCGATCGCCACCTTGGTGGCCACGGCAATCTGATAAAGGATCTGGGTCAGGCTGGTTGCCAACTGAAGATTCTTGGTGGGGACAGCCGGCATCACCAGAATCTCGTCTCCTGCACGCAGGGTGATATCGTCGGCACTCCGCACCGCGCCGTTCTGGCGAACCACCAATATGTTGTCCTCATCGCCACGCTGGGTAAGACCACCAGCGGCATCAAGATAGTGGTCGAGACCAGAACCCGGCTGATAGACCACCGCCTGTGGCACGACCACCTCTCCGCTGATGAGCACCGAATCCATGGCCTCCGGCAACGTAATGACATCACCGTCCTGCAACCGAATGTCGGCAACCCCTTGATCACTGGCGACCACCAGTCGACCGCTGGGTTCTAGCTGTCGCGCCCGCGCCACAAACATCTGAATCAGCTCGGCCTCGCGAATCCTGATTCTGGCCTCCTCATCGGTGGATGACGATGTTCCCAGATAGGTCGTCTCCAGACGACGGAGACTATCCTCGAGCGCCTCTTTCTGCTGCCGTGCTACGCTTTCTCGGCGAATCGAAACATTGTGGCTGGCCGACATGTCGGACAGGATGGCGACGGCATCCAGCAACTCTCCGAGCCGGGCATCTCGCGGCAGGGCAAACCTCGATGGGCCCAGAAAACTCCCCTCGAGGGCAACCACGATGGTGCCTTCCTGATGATCTGCATTGAAGATCACCTCATCACCAGGCTGGACCTGGCGCGTGAGAAATTCGTCGAGCGTCAGGTAGGTGGCAACCGGGCCTGTTGCACGCTCTCCGCGCAGCAATACGTGAGATACGCCACTCTTCAGGCGGGCCAGGCTTACCAGATCACTGCCACTCAACTGGCCAGACTGTAGTTCGTATCGGTAGGCGCGTTCCACATCACCGGTCACCGCGATGGAGGGGCCTCGTTCTCCCACCACGATAGTATCGCCGTCGCGCAACTGAGGCCGAGCGATCCTGCCATCCAGCAAAAAGTCGTAGAGATCGAAGCTGGCCAGGCGTTGCCCCTGACGCATCAGGCTGATGCTGCGATAGCTGCCAAGGGCGTTGTCGATCCCCCCGGCCTGATCGAGAAAGTACAGAATCGAATCCGAGGGGGTGCCCGCGTAACGTCCAGGGCTGTGGACATAGCCGGTGACATAGATACCGACGGGCTGAACGCCTTGCAGGTTGGTGTACACCTGCACGTTCTCGGGATAGATGCTCTGGATCGCTTCTCGAACCCGAGCATCCAACTGGCCATGGCTCATTCCCTGCACGGCGAGGGGGCCGATCGACGGGAGAAAGATATTGCCCTGGGCATCCACGGGCACCACTCGATCGAATTCCACCGCCCCCCATGCTCTCAGGGTGACCTGATCGCCAGGTTTGATGCGATAGTCACGGTTGAGCCCATCGGCCATGGTGCCTCGAAACCCACCGGTAAAGAGGTTGGCGCCAAAGGGAGGAAGCAGTTCCACATCGATCGGTGACGGTATGGAGGGCGGCCCATAGCGATCGTTGCTCCAGTTGGCGCGAGGCGAGTCATTGATCGTCCCTTCATCCGTCTGCTCCCGGGCCTGAGGCAAGATATCGTCCGGCAGGGCAATACCCTGCGCAGCGACCGAGTTCGCCATCGACCAGCTCACCATCAGTAACAACACAGGCAACGACAGCCGTCTTGCCAGATACAGCACCGCCCTGCCGAGCCGTTCATCCATGATCGTCATCACCAGGTCTCCGCTCCGTTGTACAGCGCCGTTACCAGGCGACTGGTAAACCAGGCGCCTTCTCCCGACTTGCAGGCAACGGCCGCCAGTCGATCCCCGTTGCTCCGGCGAGTCACTGTCAAGTGACGACATATGCGCCTGCTGGCAGAGAAGTAGGGGGAGTCAGCCACCACCTCCACATTCGCTCCCCAGGGGCTACTCGATAGTGTGGTGGCGCTCCCGGCGGGGGTTTGGGCAAGAAACCGCGACAAGTCGCTGGAGGCAGGGATCCCGGAAGGCTCGCTCATGATCCCCTGGGCACTGTTCGGCTGGGTAAGCGGACGCTGAACACAGCCAGTGATCAGCACCGTAGCAAGAAGAAGCGTGACCGTGGCCCCCCGGCGAAAGACGCTTTTCCTCGAAAAACCCGAGGCCCTTTCAGGCGCCCTTCCATCGGCTGGAATCGACCTTAAAAACGTGCAATATCGAAGCATAATCATAGCGAAATTCCCGACGTCGTCATGCGATAAACGACGAATAACTGTTACAGATGTTTTAGCAATTTCGCAATAATATCTTGCTCGCTCATTATCTCGGTGTTGACGGAAACCTCTGGCTTCACAGGCGCCTCATAAGGACTATTGATGCCAGTGAAATCCAGAATCTTGCCTTCCCTCGCCTTCTGATACAGTCCCTTAGGGTCTCTCTCTTCACAGACATCCAGGGGCGTATCGACAAACACCTCGACAAAATCATCGCTAAGAAACAGCGCCCTGGCCGCCTCTCTATCTGCTCGAAACGGCGAAATAAATGCGGTAATAACGATCACCCCAGCCTCTGCGAAAAGCCGAGCAACCTCACCGACTCGCCGAATATTCTCCGCCCTGTCCTGCTCCCCCATGCCAAGGTCCTTGCATAGCCCATGCCGGACATTGTCGCCATCCAGCAGCATGGTGTGATACCCGCGTCGATTGAGCTCCACCTCCAGAGCATTGGCGAGGGTCGACTTGCCGGAGCCCGATAACCCGGTAAACCAGACGCAGCAGCCACGGTGGCCATTGATCCGCTCTCGCATGGTCTGGGTTACCGTGGTGCGGTTCCACACCACGCTGGCCTTGCTGTCGTGTTTGCGGAATTCGTAGGGCAGCTCCGCATCCGACGGACTGTGGATCATCCCGGCACCGACGGTAAGATTGCTCAATCGGTCGATCAGAATGAAGCAGCCCGTGCCAGGGTGGGTACGATAGTCGTCGACAGGTATCGCGGTGGTGAGCTCGACACGGCAACGCGCGATAGCATTGAGATCCAGCTGCTCCCCATGCCGTTGCTCCAGGGTGTTGACGTCCACCAGGTAGTCGATGGCGACAACCTTTCCCGCAAGGTCCCGAGTGGCCAGCTTGATGTCATACAATTTCCCGGGTTCCAACGGGGACTCGTGCATCCACACAATATCGGCCACGAATTCCGACCGAAGCGGCACCTGATCATCGACCCCGACGATCCAGTCTCCGCGCGATGCATCGATCTCGTCACACAAGGTGATGGTCACCGCTTGCCCGGGAAATGCCGCATCGAGATCACCATCCATGGTAACGATGCGCTTCACCTGACTGGTGGTACCGCTCGGCAGCACCTTGACCGCCAGTCCGGGAGTCAAGACACCGGAGCTGAGGGTGCCCGCGTATCCCCGGAAATCCAGATTGGGGCGGTTGACGAACTGAACCGGCAAGCGCACATCTCGCAGATTCTGGTCGTGCCTGATCTCGACCTCTTCCAGCAGCGTGAGCAGGCTGGGGCCGTCATACCAGGGCATCTCGCTGCTGGGCTCGACCACGTTGTCGCCTTTCAGCGCAGACAGCGGGACAAAATGTATATCCCGGGCCTCGAGTCGATCCATGACGTGCCGATACTCGTCGACGATCTGCAGATAACGATCTTCGTCATACGCCACGAGATCCATCTTGTTGACCGCTACCACAAGGTGCTCTATGCCCAGCAGGTCGCAGATGAAGCTATGGCGACGCGTCTGGGTCTGCACACCGTGTCGAGCATCAATCAGTATGATCGCAAGACTGGCCGTGGAAGCGCCGGTCGCCATGTTGCGGGTGTACTGCTCATGCCCCGGCGTGTCGGCAATGATGAACTTGCGTCTCTCGGTGGAGAAGAACCGATAGGCCACATCGATGGTGATCCCCTGCTCACGCTCTGATTGCAGGCCATCCACCAGTAGCGCGAGATCCACCTCGTCACCGGTGGTGCCGCTGGTGCGAGATGCCTGGGTGATGGCGGCCAGCTGATCCTCGTAGATCATCTTGGAGTCATGCAGCAGGCGCCCGATCAGAGTGGACTTGCCATCATCGACACTGCCGCAGGTAATAAAGCGCAGCAGGTCCTTGTTCTCGTGTTCCTTCAGGTAGCGTTCGATGTCGCTGGCGATCAGCTCGGATTGATGGGACATGACGAATTCCTGGTAGAGGCGCAAGCCACAGCACCCGGACAAGGATGCCGAGGAGACTAGGGCTGAACCGGAGTGCAATCTGGAGACTGGAAGAGCGGAGCGTGGAGGAATGCGGCGAGCCACGCAGTCGCGGCCTTTGCCGTCTGGTGAAGCGATGGGTGTAGCCGCCTTCCCGGGAACACCCCCCATCGGCAATCCACGAGTTCAGTACAAGACGGCAGGCGAACATCTATTCCAACTAATTTAGAAATACCCCTCGCGCTTCTTCTTTTCCATCGACCCCGCCTGATCATGATCGATGGCTCGACCGCTGCGCTCGCTGGTCCGCGTCAGCAGCATTTCCTGGATGATTTCGGGGAGAGTCGCGGCTCGAGATTCCACCGCACCGGTCAGGGGATAACAGCCGAGGGTACGGAATCTTACCCAGCGCTCCTGGGGCGTTTCGCCCTTCCGCAGCGGTAGCCGGTCGTCGTCGACCATGATCGTCATGCCATCCCGCTCCACCACTGGCCGCGGTGCGGCGTAGTACAACGGCACAATGGGGATTCCCTCGAGATAGATGTATTGCCAGATATCCAGTTCCGTCCAGTTGGAGAGAGGAAAGACGCGAATCGACTCCCCCTTGTTCACCTTGGCGTTATACAGGCTCCACAACTCGGGACGCTGGCTCTTCGGCTCCCACCGATGATGCCTGTCACGGAAGGAGAAGATGCGCTCCTTGGCACGACTCGCCTCCTCATCCCTGCGGGCACCCCCAAAGGCTGCGTCGAATCCATGGTGATCAAGTGCCTGCTTGAGAGCGGCGGTCTTCATCACGTCGGTATACTTGGCGCTACCGTGATCAAAGGGATTGATATCGGCCGCGACCCCCTCCTGATTGATATGCTCGATCAGCTCCATGCCGGACTGCTTCGCCATGAGATCGCGAAAGGCGATCATCTCGCGGAACTTCCAGGTGGTGTTCACGTGCATCAACGGAAAGGGGGGCGTGCCGGGAAAGAAAGCCTTGCGCGCCAGATGCAGCATCACCGATGAATCTTTGCCGATCGAGTACATCATGACCGGAGAACGGAACTCGGCTGCGACTTCTCTGATGATATGGATCGATTCGGCCTCCAGCTGTCGGAGGTGTGTCTGGCGATCGGGTAGTAGTTCCATGACGGATCGAAGTCCTCGGAAAGGGAAACACTCGCCGGCTGAATGCGTGGACTCGGCCGACTCGACCCGCGTGACGTAGCCGCAGCCGTTGGCCCGATTCGCCCACAGCAGCACCAAGGCTCCAGGCACCGGAGAGTGGGCGCGGCATGTGATCCGCGAGTTGGTGCAGGAGAGGGGCACTGGACCTGATGGCGATGAAGCACGCTACCGCCCCGGGATGTCACGGACGCCTTCCCATGCCCTGCTTCAACGAATTTTGCCCTCGACCGTGGTAGCAAACAGACGAGTAACATTGATAACGGTTCATTAACACTTGATCACAATCATCGATACTAATGTTTTTGTACTTCTCCATCCAGACACGGGCGAGGTTATTGGCGGGCAATAAACGGTTACTGCATAGAGAGTAATCCGCCTCCCTTTAACTATGCTGCAATACAAAAAAACATCTAAAAGGCCATAATCTACACACGCCAAAAAAATCATCAAAAGGTCAAAAAAATCAAAGACATGATAAAAAAGCTAAGACCGAAAAAAGCATGCTCGTTGCAATAATTCCGTTACGGCACATTTAAAAGCTTCGTGCCTAGTTCTTCGGTACAATAATTAAAGTAAACATTGGAGAATTTAGGTTAGGTGTGAGGCACGGCCGGCATAGACTTTATTAATCAACTTCGACGGTATTGTTTTTCATTAAAACTTCACCATCTTGGCGCAGAACATTTCTTGATCGTCAGAAGTGCCAGCATCCAACAAATGTAAGCTTCTAACGCCCCGCCTCGGCGCCAAGGCCATAAGGGGGCGCCCGGAGGCCCGCTTTTATGAGGGAGTTGCCATTGAGCAGGGCAATTAACTGTGCCGAACTTTAGCTCCCAGGCCGCTCCAGGCGCGCGCTTCCTCCAGTCTGATCCTTCTCAAGGAGGCCCTCCTGGCCCCCAATCGACGTTCCGCCATCACCGGGCACGTGATGACGGGCGCCCTGCAGGGCGCGGAGGAACACAAGAATCAGAAGGCAGAGAGGGACAGGGGGAGGGACAGAGGGACAGAGAGGCAGAGAGGGCCAAAGTGGCAGGAGGGCCAAAGGGACAGAGGGACAGAGGGACAGAGGGACAGAGGGACAGAGAAAGGTAGAGGCAGAGAAAGGTAGAAAGTAGATAGCGGGGGGCCGGTCATGGGAGAGACCACCAAGGGAAACCGCGCTCCCCGGCATCCCACGTCGAGAAGCCCCAAGATGGAGAGGCGTGCTGGCCTGGGGTAACAAGCATGGCGGGGCAACCACTCAGGCTCTGCGCCGCCAGGGGGCAGAACCTGGGCTGGAGCTGGAGGGTTGAAGTGGAAGGTTGAAGAGGAGGATTGAAACGGGGGCCGGAAAGACCCGGCCCCGGCTCACTATCAGGACATCAAGCGGGGGTTGGCGCGGCAACCCGCTCGGGGTGATTGGCCGGCGCTGAGGCAGAGCTGGCAGCCTCACTCAGGGTAAATCCTGCCACCATCCGCCCCAGTCGGTCGGCCTGTTCCAGCAGGTGCTCGGTGGCAGCAGAGGACTCTTCGACCAGACTCGCGTTCTGCTGCGACATGCGGTCCAGCTCCGCCACCGCGATATTGACCTGTGCGATACCTTCGCTCTGCTCTTCCGCCGCCACGCTGATCTCGTCCAGACTCAACGTGACGCGCCCGACCTGTTGAACGATCTCGCCCATGGTCTCGCCCGCACGGCGCACCAGCTCGGTACCGCTGGCCACGCGCTCGCCGGAGGTCTCGATCAAGCTACGAATTTCACGGGAAGCCTCGGCGGACCGGGTGGCCAGTTGGCGTACCTCACTGGCCACCACGGCGAAGCCACGGCCATGCTCCCCGGCCCTGGCCGCCTCCACCGAAGCATTGAGCGCCAGCAGGTTGGTCTGGAAGGCGATACCATCCATCACCTTGACAATGGCGCCGATCTGCACAGAGGACTCGGTGATCGACTCCATGGTGTCCACCACCTGGTCCACCACCTCACCGCCTCGCTCGGCGACGTCGGTGGCCTCCCCCGACTGCCGCCTGGCATCGCGCGAGGCCGCCGCCGTATGCGCCACGGTGCTGGTGATCTCCTCGATCGATGCCGAGGTCTGCTGCAGGCTCGATGCGGTCGTTTCGCTGCGTCGCGACAGGTCCTGCCCTCCCAGTGCGATCTCGCCGGCGGCGACCCGCACCGACTCGCTGCTGTCCCGGATGGTGATCATCACCGCCTCCATGCGCGACACGAAGCGATTGAACGCACTCGCGATCTGGGCCACTTCATCCTTGCCGTCCTCCGGCAGGCGGCGGGTCAGGTCTCCGTTGCCACTGGCGACGTCGGCCATGGCATCCCGCGCAATCGACAGTCGCTTGAGCGCGAGGGTCAGCAGCACGCTCAGCAGCAGCAGTGCCACCAGGCCGACGATCACCAGAGTCCAGAGCGCTGCCTGTGTCACCTGCTGAAGGCTGGCACCGGCCTCCCGGCTGTCCAGGGCAATCACCAGTCGCCAGTCGGTACCGCTGATGGGCGTGGCGAGAAGCTCGCGCTGCCGTCCGCCGATGTCTACGGTGACAGGGCGTGCCTGGTCACCCAGCTGCGTCAGGAAATCCGGCGTCAGACGCGCAGACAGCTCGGTCGCCGGCGCCAGGCTCAGCGTGGCATCAGGATGCGCCACTAGGGCTCCCTCACCATCGACGAGGAAGGCAAAACTGCTCGGCGTCGGCGCGATGTCGGCCACCACATCGATCACACCGTCGATGGTGATATCGCCACCCGCCACCGCCTCGAGCCTGCCCTCATTAAAGAAGGGCGTGGCGAAGGTCACCACCAGCCCCCCCGTGTTGGCATCCTTGTAGGGAGGGGTCACCACGGTCGCTTCAGCCTCAACGGCCTGCTGATACCAGGGGCGCTGACGCGGATCATAGTCTGCGGGGGCATCCCAGCCGTCGGAGAAGATCACATCTCCGCTCGCGGCCTCGGCCAGATAGGTGGTGAGAAAGCCGCCACCGGCCTGCAACTGCAGCAGCGCCGCCAGGGGTTCGGCATCGGACACTGCCGGCGCCAGTGCCTCGAGCTGGCGTGCGTGGCTCGACACCCACTCATCGATGGCCACCCGATTGCCTTCGGCGACCGAGGCCAGCTGCTGCGCATCCTGGCGCTCCTGATGGTGATGCAGAATGCTGAGGTTGACCGCTCCATTGATGGCCAGGGCCACCACTATGACGGCCACGGTGGTCAGCAGGAGCCGAAATCTCAAGGAATGAATCATGTCGCTCTCTGTCAAGGGTTACGCCTTGCGGCTGCAAGGTCGACACAAGCGACTATCGGCCATCGAGAATGCCTCTTTAGCCCAAGTTTGACGATTACCCCCTTTCGCCTTCCGAATGGCTCCCGGACGGCTCCCGAATGGCTCCCGAGCGACTCATCGACGATAGGGAAACGGGCCGCGCCCGTCAGGCACTGACACCCTGCGCGAATCGTCTGGCCTGCCGGCGCTCGCGCCAGGCCTGCAGCCCCCGCCACCACGAGCGCCGCGTTTTTAGCGTCATCTCGCCGATGCAGGTGTCGTCGTCTTCGTCGGACAGCTGCATGTGCGCGCTGGACTGCCCCAGCGCCAGGGCGGTGCCGGTCAGACGTTCGGCTTCCTCCCGTGAGCGCTCGACCATCTGGGCGTTGCGCTGGGTGACAGCATCGATCTCGGCCATCGCCCGATGAATCTGATCGAGGCCCTGATGCTGCTCTCCGGCGGCCTGTTCCAGTTCTGCGATTCGGCCCCCCAACTGCCCGACTGCCGCCGCTATCCCCTGGATCGACAGATCGGCGGCGCGGGACTGCCTCGCGCCATCGGCCACGCTCTTGCTGGAAGCACCGGTCAGGCTGCGAATCTCGCCGGCCGCTTCGGCGCTGCGCGCCGCCAGGCCGCGCACCTCCGCCGCTACCACCGCGAAGCCTCTGCCGTGCTCGCCAGCACGGGCAGCCTCCACCGAGGCATTGAGGGCCAGCAGGTTGGTCTGAAAGGCAATATCATCGATCAACTTGACCATCGCCTGCACCTGGTCGGCATGGCGCTGGATCTCGTCCATGGCCGCCGCCACCGCGGCAACGCCCTCACTGCCCTTGCTGGCACGCTTGCCCACATCGCCCGCCAGGCGGTTGGCGTCCCCCAGATGCTGCACCGTCTGGGCCACCGTCGCCGTCAATTGCTCGAGGCTGGCGACCGTCTGCTCCAGGGCCGACGCCTGGCGCTGGGTGCGGGTGGCCAGTTCGCGACCATCATCGAGCATGCGTTCGGCATTGTGACGCAGGTCATCGCTGGTCTCGCGAATCCCGCGAATGTTCTTCACCAACGCCCGTCGCAGTGACTCCACGCCCCGATACAGCTGGCCCACTTCGCTGCTGCCCATATCGGGCAAGCGACGCTCGAGTCGGCCCTGGGCCATCGCCTCGAAGTGTTCCAGCAGCTGCTTCAACGGGACCAGCAGGTAGCGTCGAACCGTCAGAGCCATTGCCATGGCCAACACCAGGGCCAGGGTGAGCGCCGCCGCCAGGGCCAGGTTCATGCTGTCTGCCAGGTGCCTGAAGCCGGCAGCCAGTCCCTCTTCCTGCTCCAGCGCCAGGGTGGAAAAGGCCTCCACGCTATCGACAAAGGCCTGGCTCATGCTGGTCAGTCGAGCCTGGCCCGAATCATAGGCGCCAAGGTCTTCCTCCTTGAGCAACATCAGCTGCAGTTCCAGGCCGGTGGATACCAGCGAGCGGAAGTGGCGCTCGAGCGTCGCCTTGTTGTCTGCCTGGGCCTCGCCGACATCGATCGCCATGAAGGCCTCGAAGGCCTCCCTGGCCTCGCTCAGCAGCGTCTCGGCAGAAGCGATCACCGGACCCGGTCGATCGAAAGACGGCACCCGCGTCAGCCTGGCCGCCCGATCCATCTCGACGCGTGAACGAAAGACCCTGGTCTGGGCAAGATTAAGCAGACGGAACTGACCGACGTGCTCGTCGCGCATTACATCGAAAGCCTCTCGTCCTTGCTGGTTGGCGTAAAGGCCCAGCCCACCCAGTCCGACCATCAATATCAGAAAGAGAGACAACGCCAGCAGCCCGCTGGCACGTATGGAGAGCGTTCGAAAAGACGTCATGGAGCGAATATCCCTGGTTGCCCCGCTTCTCGGGCGAGCGGGTGCCGAAGGAATATCAGCAAAACATTACATAATGATGTCGGCAGCCGATGGGGGGATCTCCGAGGCGGTAGCCGAGGCGGTAGCCGAGGGGGTAGCCGAGGCGGTAGCCGAGGGGGTAGCCGAGGCGGTAGCCGAGGGGGTAGCCGAGGGGGTAGCCGAGCGCGGCACCTACACCTGCATGTTCATCACATCCCTGTAGGCCGATACCAGGCGATTGCGCACCTGCTGGCCCATCTGAAAGGCCACGCTGGCCTTCTGCATGTCGACCATGACGTCGTTGAGTTCGACCCCCGGCACCCCGGCCTGGAAGGCCTTGGCCTGCGAATCGGCGGTGGCCTTGAGCTCGTTGATGCGCTGGATCGACGACTTCAAGGCGTCGGCGAAGCCGGCGTCGGCCTGGGCCGCCTCGGTGTTGCCCCCCAGTGTCGGGGACGACACCTGGCTGGCCTCGCGGGCCATGGTGGTCATCTGGGCAAGGGCCGATTGCATCGCGGGAGTCGACATGACGGGTCCTGTGTCTCGTTGGCCGGTGACGGAGGCGCATCGCCTCCACGACAGCAAGCCTAACAAGAGCGAGCGCACCGTCATCGAAGCAAATGGCCGTCAAAACATGGGCTATTTCGATCATTGGCTGGCCACAGCCCCGGGATAATGGGCATCAACACAGAACCGGGCACCGCCCGCGGCCACCCGACCCACGGACCACCGGTCATGCCAATGAACAGCCCCCATTTGCCGTCCCCCGACGGGAGTCGTCCATGAGCTCAGCGGCCTCCGCCTCAAGCTCCGGCCCCCTGTCCGGGCTAACGTCCCGCTTACGCGGCAAACCCCTGATTCCCTTGATGATCGGGGGCGCCGCCGCGATTGCTCTGATCATTGCCCTGGTGATGTGGGCCTCGCGCCCACAGTATCGAGTCCTGTTCAGCAATCTCAGCGAAGCCGACGGCGGCGCCATCATCACCGAACTCGATAGCCGCGGGGTGCCTTATCGCTTTTCCGCCGGCGGCCACGCCTTGATGGTGCCGGACGACCAGCTGCACACCCTGCGCCTGCAGCTTGCCGAACAGGGCCTGCCCCACGGCGGCAACGTCGGCCTCGAACTGATGCAGGATCAGGCCTTCGGTATCAGTCAGTTCGCCGAGCAGATCAACTACCAGCGCGGCCTGGAAGGCGAGCTGGCCAGATCCATCGCCTCGTTGGGTCCGGTGGCCAACGCCCGTGTCCATCTGGCCCTGGCCAAGGACTCGGTGTTCGTACGCGAGCGTCAGCCGGCCAAGGCTTCGGTGGTGCTGACACTCGAGCCTGGCCGACGTGTCGGCGAGGGTCAGGTGGCCGCCATGGTCCACCTGGTCTCTTCCAGCGTGCCCGACCTGGCCGGTGAAGACGTCACCGTGATCGACCAGAACGGGCGCCTGCTGTCATCTGCCGACGCTGGTGGGCTGGGGCTGGACGGCTCACAGCTGGACTACGTCGCCGAAATCGAGCGTTCCTACCAGCGGCGCATCGAGGACATCCTGGCGCCGCTGGTCGGCCATGCCAACGTGCGTGCCCAGGTCACCGCCCAGATCGACTTCTCCCAGCGTGAAGAGACCCAGGAGCGCTATACCCCGAACCAGCCGCCCGCACAGGCGGCGGTCCGCAGTCGCCAGACCAGCCTGGACATCAATGGCCAGGGTGACCTGGCCAGCGGCATTCCCGGCGCCCTGAGCAACACCGCGCCAGGTACCGCCGCGTCACCCATCGACAACGGTGATGCCGCGCAGCAGGACAACGACGAGGCCGCCGCCGATACCGCCGAACAGGAAGAGGCGTCACCGCAACGCCTGCGGCGCGATGACGTCACCAACTACGAGCTGGATCGACAGGTATCACATGTGCAGTACCAGAAGGGAGGCATCGAACGCCTGTCCGCCGCGGTGGTGGTGAACTACCAGGACGGCGTCGATGAGCAAGGCGAAGCCACTCTCACCCCCCTGTCAGCGGAACAACTCGCCGAGATCGAGGCACTGGTGCGTCAGGCCATGGGCTTCTCGGAAAGCCGCGGCGACGCCCTGTCGGTGGTCAACAGTGCTTTCGCCCAGGCACCCGAGGTCGCAGCCCCCACCTGGTGGCAGGACCCGATGGTCCATCAACTGGCCAAGGAACTCGGTCGCTATCTGCTGATCATCCTGGCCGTCGCTCTGCTCTACCTGCTCGTGCTGCGTCCGCTGATCCGTCGTTATACCGAGGCTCCGGTGGCCCCGGCCCCCATGCCCAGCGCCTTCTCGGCACGGGTCGGCGACGACGAGAGCGACGACGAAGAGGCGTCCGAGGGTGACAGCGAGACGACCGACGGTGAGGACGCCACCTACGGCCGCGACAACCGCCGCCGGCGCAAGGCCAGCGCCTACGAACAGAACCTCAACGACCTGCGCGAGCTGGCCCAGGAAGATCCCCGCATGGTCGCCATGATCGTACGCAGCTGGATGAACGCCAATGACTAACATCGAAGCCTCGAGCGGCATCCGCCGCAGCGCCGTACTGCTGCTGGCCCTGGACGAGGACAGCGCGGCGGAAGTGTTCAAGTTTCTCAATGCCAAGGAAATCCAGCAGCTATCAAGGGAGATGACCCAGCTCGGGCAGATCTCCCACGAAGAGATGCGTCGCGTGCTGCACGACTTCCACACCGAGACCGAGGAGTTCATCGGTCTCAACATGAACTCCAGCGAGCACATCCGCTCGGTGCTGACCAAGGCGCTCGGCACCGAACGGGCCTCCAGCCTGATCGAGGACGTCCTCGAAACCGCCGGCACCAGCAGCGGCATCGACGCCCTCAACCTGATGGAGCCGTCCATGGTGGCGGAGCTGATCCGTGACGAGCATCCACAGATCATCGCCACCGTGCTTGTGCACCTCGAGCGCCACCAGGCGGCCGACGTGCTCGAGCTGTTCGACGACAAGCAGCGCAACGATGTGGTGCTGCGCATCGCCACCTTCAGCGGCGTCCAGCCGGCGGCACTGCAGGAACTCACCGAAGTGCTCACCAGCATGCTCGACGGCCAGAACCTCAAACGCAGCAAGATGGGTGGTGTACGTACCGCGGCGGAGATCCTCAACCTGATGAACACCACCCAGGAAGAGGCCGCCATCGACACCGTGCGCGCCCACAGCGAGGACCTGGCTCAGAAGATCATCGACGAGATGTTCCTGTTCGAGAACATCGGCGACCTGGACGACCGCAGCATCCAGCTGTTGCTCAAGGAGATCGAGACCAACAGCCTGGTCATCGCGCTCAAGGGAGCCCCGGAAACGCTCAAGGCCAAGTTCCTGGTCAACATGTCCCAGCGCGCCGCCGACCTGCTGCAGGAAGACATGGACGCCAGAGGGCCCATTCGTATCTCCCAGGTGGAGACCGAGCAGAAGGCCATCCTGCAGGTGGTGCGTCGCCTGGCCGACAACGGCGAAATCGTGCTCAGCGGAGGCGACGAAGCCTATGTCTAGGACACCTCGATTCAGTGAACCTGGCACGCCGGCGAGGAGGGTCTCGGCATGAGCCAATGGCGCCGCTGGAACATGGGCGAGCTGCCCGAGGAAGGCGACGACGGCACCACCGAGGCCGCAGCGACCCCGCGCCCGCCCACTCGCCAGGAACTCGATGACGAACGCCGCCGGGCCCGCGAGACGGGCCACCGCGAGGGCCATGCCCAGGGCCACCAGAAGGGCTACGACGAGGGCTACCAGAAAGGACTGGCCCAGGGCCTCGAGCAGGGCCTGGCCGAGGGCCGCGCCCGCGCCGAGCAGGAGATCGCCGACGCCCTGAACAGACGCTGTGAAGAGGCCCTGGCACCGCTTGGCCGACTCGTCGACGAGTTCCGCACGGCACTGTCCGAGCTGGACGATGCGGTGGCCGAGGATCTGACCGATCTGGCCCTGGCCACCGGCCGGCAGCTGGCGGATGACGCCCTCAAGGCCCGGCCACGCCAGGTGGTGGAGCTGGTCCAACGGCTTTTGCACACCGATCCGCCACTGGTGGGACGCCAGCGCCTGTGGCTGCACCCGCTCGATCTGCGCCTGGTGGAGCGCCACCTGGGCGAGCAGCTCGAGGCCGCCGGCTGGACCCTGCGCGCCGACGAGCGTCTGCACCGTGGAGGCTGCCGGGTCAGCGGCGAACAGGGCGATATCGACGCCACCTGGGAGCGTCGCTGGCAGGCGGTGAATCGCCAGGTGCGCAGAAGGGCCCCGCGCCACACCCCCGAACCAGAGGATCATGGCGTCGCCCACGAGGACTATGCGCCATGAACGGCCCCCAGATCCACCAGCAGCGCTGGCAGCACGCCCTCAAGGCCGTCGCCCATCGCGTCGACCCCCTGCCCATGACCAGGGCCACAGGCCGCGTCGTGCGCGCCACCGGCATGGTCATCGAAGCCGTCGGCCTGCAGGTGGCGCTGGGTGACAGCTGTCGCATCGAGCTCCCCGGCACGGCAGATCATACCGCTGCCGGCTCAGCGCACGACTACGCCGAGGCCGAGGTCGTCGGCTTCGCCGGCGATCGCCTGTTCCTGATGCCGCTTGGCGAGATCAGTGGACTGATGCCCGGCGCCCGGGTGCTGCCCCTGGGCGACGGTAGCGTCAATGCCTCGCGGCGCTTTCCGCTGGGCGAGAGCCTGCTGGGCAGGGTCGTTGACGGCACCGGGGCACCGCTGGACGGTCTCGGTGAGCTGGATGACGCCCCCCGTGCGCCATTGGCCACACCGCCGCTCAACCCCCTGTCTCGTGCTCCCATCGAGGAACAGATCGACGTCGGCATCCGCGCCATCAACGCTCTGCTCAGCGTCGGCCGCGGCCAGCGCATGGGCCTGTTCGCCGGCTCCGGCGTCGGCAAGTCGGTGCTGCTCGGCATGATGGCGCGCTACACCCGAGCCGACGTCATCGTGGTCGGACTGATCGGCGAACGTGGCCGCGAGGTCCAGGACTTCATCGACAACATCCTCGGACCCGAGGGCCGGCGCCGTGCCGTGGTAGTGGCGGCCCCCGCCGACACCTCGCCACTGCAACGACTCAAGGGCGCCGCCTACGCCACCCGCCTGGCGGAAGGTTTTCGCGACGACGGCAAGAACGTGCTGCTGATCATGGACTCGCTGACCCGCTACGCCATGGCCCAGCGCGAGATCGCCCTGGCCATCGGCGAACCCCCGGCAACAAAGGGCTATCCGCCCTCGGTGTTCGCCAAACTGCCGGGGCTGGTGGAGCGCGCCGGCAACGCCGAGCCCGGTGGGGGATCCATCACCGCCTTCTATACCGTGCTGACCGAAGGCGACGACCAGCAGGACCCCATCGCCGACTCCGCCCGCGCCATCCTCGATGGCCACGTGGTGCTGTCGCGCAGCCTGGCGGAATCCGGCCACTACCCCGCCATCGACATCGAAGCCTCGATCAGCCGAGCCATGAACGCCATCGTCGACGACGGCCAGCGCCGCCAGGCCCAGGGCTTCAAGGCCATGTTCTCGCGCTACCAGCGCAACCGTGACCTGATCAGCGTGGGCGCCTACCAGCCCGGCCACGACCCTCGCCTGGACGAAGCCGTGCGCCGCTATCCAGATCTGGAAGCCTTTCTGCAACAGCGAATCGACGAATGCGCCACCCTCGAGGCCTCGCGTCAGGCGCTCTCGTCCACCCTGGGAGGAACCTCATGAGAACCCCTCTGGACACCTTGACCGAGCTGGCCCGGGAGGCCCGCGACCAGGCGATGCAGCACCTTGCCAGCGCCCGCCGAGACGAGCGTCAGGTCGCCGATCAGCTGTCGTCGCTGGAACACTACCGACAGGAATACGCCGAGCGTCTGCATCAGAACATGCGCAGTGGCATCGATCCGGCCACCCTGCACAATACTCAGCGCTTCCTGCTGTCGCTTGACGATGCCCTGGCCACCGCGCGACGGGCGCTACAGCAGCAGCGCCAGAAGGTCAGCGACAGCCAGCGCGAGTGGCAGCACGAACAGCAGCGCCTCAGCGCCTACGACACCCTGGCCGAACGCCGTGCCCAGGAAGGCCTGCGCCAGCAGGCCCGCCAGGAACAGCGCTCCAGCGACGACCTGATCAACAGCCGACTGCAGCGCGGCAGCGCCATGCCCGGCGGCTACTGACCTCAAAGGAGCTCACCATGGACCTCACCTTGTTGGGCCTGGCAGGCCCCGTTTCTTCCCAGGCCAGTGGCAGCAAGGGCGCCGCCGCGCCGATCGGTGGCGACTTCGCCCAGCGCCTGGCCGCACTCGGCGGCCAGGCGGCCCCCCTCGACAATACCGGGCGCCCCGCCAATGGCCAGGCCAGCGACACGGCGCTCAGTGATCAGGACCATAGCGAGCCCCAGGACTGGACACTGGCACTGCTGGCCGTTGCCTCATCCGCCCAGGGCCCCCACGGGCAGCCCGCTGCTGACGCAGGCCAGCTGTCGTCAGCAGGGCTCGGCGCACCAGGCTTGAACGGCGTACCACGGGACGCTACAGGCGCAGCGCTTGCCGGGCAGCTGCCCGGCGAGGCGCATGCACTGCTGACACAAGGCGGCGCCGCAAGTCAGCAGGCACTGCCGCTGGACGTCGCAGCCCAGGCCAAGCCGGCGCTCTTGACGTCACCGCTATCAGGGCCGTCGGCGCAGGCTCAGCTTTCGCCCCTGGTTCGGGCCCTGTCCCAGGTCCAGCCCCAGGTTCAGGCCCAGGTCCAGAATCAGCCCCCTGCGCTGCAGAGCGCCGCCCTCGACGCCACCGCCGCCACGGAAAAGGCGCCCGCCCAGTCACGCCTGGCACAGGACGCGCTCCCGGCGCTGCATCGACTCCCCAGGGCCGAGCATCCGGTGGATCGCGCTCCCTCGGCGGCGCAGCAGGCAGCCATGGCCGCCGGCAGCAATGCGCAGGGTAATTTACAAGGACAGGCACCCGTTGCCCCGGCGGGCCTCGCACCCGGCGCCCTGGCTCCAGACACGGCCGGCTGGATGGCCCAGGGCACAGGGTCAGGCGCTGCGGAACTGCGTCCCGGCGAGATCCTTGCTGGCGCTGCCCGAGGCGAGGCCGACGCTTCGCTGGATGCTGTGCTCTCGCCCACCGCCTCACAGGTACGGGGCGCGTCGCCCTTTGGCTCCTCCCTGGCCGCCGCCATGCCCCCGGGTACCAATGCCTCACTGTCATTCAACCAGGCCGCCTGGCCGCAGCAGCTCGGCCAGACCCTGGCAAGACTGACCAGCCAGGGCGGTGCGGGCGAGCAGCAGGTCGAGTTACGCCTGCACCCTGCCGAACTCGGCTCGCTGGGGGTGACCCTCAAGCTGGGCGAGCACGGTGCCCAGGCCCAGTTCTTCTCGGCCCACGCCCAGGTGCGCCAGGCCCTTGAGCAGGCCATTCCCCAGCTTCGCGAAGCCCTGGCCGAACAGGGCATCCAGCTCGGTGACGCCTCGGTGAGCGACCAGGGCGCGCAGTTTGGTGGTCAGCAACCCTCGGACTCACGCGGCCAGCCATCGCTGGCAGCCTCCGGCCAGGGCAAGGGCGAGTCGATGGAGCCGGCCACCACGGCAAGCTCTGCCCCTGACCAGCGCCACGACTCAGACGATGGCCGCGTGGACATCTACGCCTGACGCACAGGGCTGGATACGCGCCTGACCTCTGCCTGACCTGTGCCTGACCCACGCCCTTCCAGGCTCCCCCTGCCGCTACACAGCGTGAGCGGCGGGGCTCACCCCACAAATACCCAAGATAGGCACGAACTCGGTGCCTGTTCTCGCCATCGATCGCCGATGCCTGACGGCATACTAAAGATGTGGCACGCCCGCACGCTAGTACATTACCGCCCCTCGAGGGGCCACAGGCTCAGGACTTCAGGACATGGCGAAATCTCGACGGCTCATCTGGTGTCTGATAATCCTGGTCATCCTCGCATCCTTCGGTGCCGCGGCCGGGTTCTACCTGCTGTACCAGGAAAAGGCGCACGCAGAATCAGCAGACACCTTCGGCGAGCATATGGCCCAGGCCAGCACCGGCGCGGTTGAAGAGACGGCGCCCATCTACCTAAAACTGGAGCCCTTCACCGTCAACCTGGCCGAAGACAACGCCGGACCGCGCCTGTTGTACGCCGGCCTGACCCTCAAGCTCAGCGATGACGCTAGCCTCGAGACGCTGGAACAGCACCGTCCCCAGGTGCGTAACCAGCTGTTGTTGCTGCTGTCGGACCGCGAGGCCGAGACACTGGTCAGCGCATCGGGCAAGAAGGCCCTGGCCGAGGATATCGTCGCCACCCTGGAAGACGTGCTCGGCCCCGAGCGTCCGCGCATCCATATCGATGATGTGCTGTTCACCGAGTTCATCGTCCAATAGGTCGCCCCCATGTCTCAAGACGATCTCCTGTCCCAGGAAGAAATCGACGCACTGCTCAAGGGCGTCAGCGGCGACGACGATGCCGAGGGCGAAGACAACGCAGCTCGAGGGCGCTTGCGCCCCTTCGATCCGGCCAATCAGCAGCGCATCATCCGCGAGCGTCTGCAGGCTCTGGACATCATCAACGAGCGCTTCGCCCGCCACTTCCGCACCGGCATGTTCAACCTGCTGCGGCGCAGCGCCGACATCAGCGTCGACGCCGTGCGCTACCTCAGCTACAGCGAGTTCTCGCGCAACGTGCCGGTGCCCACCAACATCAACATCATCGCCATGAAACCGCTCAAGGGCTCGGCCCTGATCGTGTTTCCCCCGAGCCTGGTGTTCATGGTGGTGGACAACCTGTTCGGCGGTGACGGCCGCTTCGTCACCAAGTCCGAAGGGCGCGAGTTCACCAATACCGAACAGCGCATCATCCAGCGCGTGCTGAACATGGCCATCGATGGCTACAGCGAGGCCTGGAAGTCCGTCTACCCGCTGGACATCAGCTACCTGCGCTCGGAGATGCAGTCCAAGTTCGCCAACATCACCAACTCGCCCAACGAGATCGTGGTCAGTACCAGCTTTCATCTGGAGGTCGGCAACCTCTCGTCCAGCTTCCAGATCTGCATGCCCTACAGCATGATCGAACCGCTCAAGGACCTGCTGACCAACCCGTTGAGCGAGAACAGTCGCGACAAGGACGGCGCCTTCCACCGGCGTATGGCCGGCGAGCTGCGTCATCCAGAGGTAGAGCTGGTGGCCAACTTCGCCACCATCGACTCGCGCATCGCCGAGGTGATGGCGCTGAAGGTCGGTGACATCCTGCCGCTCGAACTGCCCGATACCGTCACCGCCCAGGTCGACGAGGTGCCGGTGATGGAATGCGAATACGGCAGCCAGCGCGACCAGCGCGCCCTCCGAGTCCTGCGGATGTTCGACCACGCCGCCGGTCACCAGCCCAGCAACGCCTTCGTCAAAGGCTCTCGGCCTCCTTCCAAGGAATCGCACCATGACTGACCCCAATAAACCCGACTCCCCTGTCGGCGACGACGACTGGGCCGCCGCCATGTCCGAACAAAAGGACGATGCCACCAGCGATGGCGCTGGCGAGGACGACCCCTGGGCCGATGCCATGGCCGAACAGCAGGCCGCCGAGGAAAACCCGGGCGAGCAGGCCTCAAGCGATACCCCTGCCGCAGCGCGCGCCGCAGGAGACAGCGTGTTCCGCCCGCTCGGTGAAAGCACCTCCTCCAGCGCTGCCCGCGAGCTCGACATGATCATGGACATCCCGGTCAAGCTGACCGTGGAGCTTGGTCGCACCCGCCTGACCATCAAGCAGTTGCTGGAACTGGCCCAGGGCTCGGTGGTGGAACTGGAGGGGCTGGCCGGTGAGCCGATGGACATCCTGATCAACGGCTACCTGATCGCCCAGGGCGAAGTCGTGGTGGTCGAAGACCGCTACGGCATCCGTATCACCGAGATCATCACCCCCTCAGAGCGGGTGCAGAAGCTCAACCGATGAACGAGACCACCTCCAGCGCCGCCGTCGACGGACTGGCCCAGGGAGGCGACAGCCTGCTGGGGCTGGCCATGCTGGGCAAGACCGCCGCCGCCCTGGCACTGATCATCGCCATCCTGCTGGGCCTTTCTGCCTGGCTGAAGCGGCGGGGCGGCGGCTTTCACGGCCAGCAGTCCCGACTCAAGGTGGTCGGCTCCACCGCCGTCGGTCAGCGCGAGCGCGTGGTGGTGGTTCAGGTCCAGGATCGCTGGCTGGTGCTCGGCGTCGGCGGCGGTCAGGTCAATCGGCTGGACAGCCTGCCCGCCCCGACCGACGAGGCGACGCCCGCCCAGCCGGACGCGCCGCAGGGTGACAGCTTTGGCGAGCGCCTGGGCCAGGCTCTCAAGGCCAACCTTGGTCGGCGAGAGCGGTGATGCGACAGTTGATACTTCTTCAGCGCAACCTCTCCTCCCGTCCCTGGACGCCACTTGTGGCCAGCCTCGGACTGGCCCTGGTTGTCTGTCTGCTGGCTGCCGGCCCGGCCCAGGCCCAGCAGATCCCGGGCCTGATCAGTGAACCCATGGCCGACGGCGGGCAGAAATGGTCGCTGTCGCTGCAGACCCTGCTGCTGCTCAGCGCCATGGCCTTTCTGCCCACGGCGCTGCTGATGATGACCAGCTTTACCCGCATCATCATCGTGCTGAGCCTGCTGCGTACCGCCATGGGCACCGCCTCGACGCCGCCCAACCAGGTGCTGCTGGGCCTGGCGCTGTTTCTGACCGCCTTCATCATGTCTCCGGTGCTCAGCGACGTCTACCAGGACGCCTGGCTGCCGCTGTCCACCGACGCCATCGATTTTGGCCAGTTCATCGAGCTCGCCCAGCAGCCCTTTCGCGAGTTCATGCTGGGCCAGACCCGAGAACCGGACCTCGCCATGTTTGCCCGCCTGTCCGAGGTCGGCTCCCTGGCCGGTCCCGAGGACGTGCCATTGCAGGTGCTGGTACCGGCCTTCGTCACCAGCGAACTGAAGACCGCCTTCCAGATCGGCTTCACCATCTTCATCCCCTTTCTGATCATCGACCTGGTGGTCGCCAGCGTGCTGATGTCACTGGGCATGATGATGGTCCCGCCGGTGACCATTTCGATGCCGTTCAAGCTGATGCTGTTCGTGCTGGTGGACGGCTGGCAGCTGATCATCGGCTCGATGGCGGAAAGCTTCTATTTATAGGCCCCCGACGACAGGGCCCCGGCGAAGGCCTACGGGCCCAGACAAGGCGGCGCCAGCAAGGAGACTCGTCATGCATCCCGAAACCGTCATGAGTTTGGCCTACCAGGGCATGCGCGTGACCCTGCTGCTGGGTGCGCCGCTGCTGCTTACCGCGCTGTTCACCGGCCTGCTGGTCAGCCTGTTCCAGGCCGCTACCCAGATCAACGAGATGACGCTGTCGTTCATTCCCAAGATCCTGGCCGTGTTTGCCGTGCTGGTGCTGGCCGGTCCCTGGCTGCTGCAGCTGATCATCACCTTCACCCGGGAGCTGTTTACCAGTATCCCGGCGCTGGTGTCCTGAGCCGGGCCACCTGCGCTGAAGCCACCGGCCCTATCCCCGAGGCGCCCGCGTCCTGATGGTCGAGATCACCTTCACCCAGCTGCATGCCTGGCTCAGCCTGTTCCTGTGGCCGTTCATGCGCATCACCGCGCTGATGCTGAGCGCCCCCCTGTGGGGCCACAGCGCGGTGCCTACCCAGGCCAAGATCGGGCTGGCCGGTGCCATCAGTGTGGTCATCTCGCCGATGCTGCCACCGCTGCCCGATGTCCCGGTGGCCTCCTGGGCGGGCTTCGGCCTGGTGGTCGAACAGCTGATCATAGGCGTGGCCATGGGCCTGTGCGTGCGGGTCATTCTGGTGGTGGTACAGGCCACCGGTGAATTTATCGGACTGCAGATGGGCCTGGCCTTCGCCACCTTCTTCGATCCTTCCAGCGGTACCAACATGGTCGTGATCTCGCGCTTTCTGTACATGATCACGCTACTGATGTTCCTGGCGGTGAATGGCCACCTGATCGTGCTGGAACTGTTGATCACCAGCTTCGAGACCCTGCCCATCGGCATCCAGCGCTTCAACCCTGAAGCCTTCATTCTGCTGGCCCGCTACGGCGGCACCATCTTTGCCACCGGCCTGCTGCTGGCGCTGCCGCTGGTCGCCCCGCTGCTGACCATCAACCTGGCACTCGGCATCCTCAATCGCGCAGCACCCCAGCTGACCGTATTCAATATCGGCTTCCCCACTTCTCTCAGCGTCGGCCTGGCACTGCTGATGGTCCTGATGACCGACCTCGGTCGCTTTCTGCAGCGCCACTTCCACCAGGGTCTGGATTTCCTGCAGTCGCTGCTCGACACCCTGGCGCCCCTGGCGAGCTGAAGCGACGGGAAGCGACCTGCAGCCAGGCGCGATATCAGACTCGCGAACGACTCCGATCAAGCCGTGACCCATCGGGCTGCAGGCAGCGGCACACCCGAGACCAGGGCGGCTAGCGCCACGCTGATACGATAGATACCCGATCATCGGCGAGATGCAGGCACGCATGGGCGCTTCACCACACACGGACGAGCAGGACAGGCAGCCCACCGCCCTGACGGCGAATGCTCCGACAGACAACCAGGCCTCGACAGACAACCAGGCCCCGACAGACAACCAGGCCCTGACGGCGACCGATGCCCTGGCCCGGCTGCCGATACTCGCCCCTTGCCTGCCGGAATTTTCCCGCATACGGCCCTGGCGTCAGCGCCACCGTTGCCGCCCCGCCGCGGTGCTCGGCTGGGGCAACCGGGGGACCACCCGTCGCGCCAGGCGCCTGGCGACGGACAAGGGCCTGCCCTTCGTCGCCCTGGAAGACGGTTTCCTGCGCTCCTGGGGGCCCGCCGATGAAGGCTTCGCCAGCCTCTCCCTGGTGGTGGATCATAGCGGCATCCACTACGACGCCTCCCGGCCCTCCGATCTCGAGACCCTGATCAACCACGCCGACATCGACGCCACCGAAGAGGCACGGGCCAACGCCTTGATGGCGCGCCTGCGGCTCGCCCGACTGTCCAAGTACAACCACGCCCCTGACATTCGACTGGAAGATTCGTCCCGCTCCCGGGTACTGGTGGTGGACCAGACCCGGGACGACGCTTCCATTGTTGGCGGCGGGGCCTCGGAGGCCACCTTTGTTCGTATGCTTGAACAGGCCCTGGAAAGCCATCCCGAGGCCGAAATCCTGATCAAGATCCATCCAGAGGTGATCGCCGGGCGACGCCAGGGCCACCTGCTGGGGGCCGCCGGCCGTCCCCGCTGCCGCCTGATCACCGACGACATCAATCCCTGGGCCCTGTTCGACGTGGTCGATGCGGTCCATGTGGTCACCAGTCAACTCGGCTTCGAGGCGCTGCTGGCGGGCCTGCCGGTCACCTGTCACGGCCAGCCGTTCTATGCCGGCTGGGGCCTCACCCAGGACCGACAACGCTGTGCGCGGCGTCAGCGACCGGCATCCCTGGCCCGGGTATTCGCCGCCGCCTACCTGCGCTACACACGCTACGCCAACCCCTATACCGGCGAGCCAGCGACGCTGGACGACACCCTGGACCTGCTGGAGGATCAGCGCCGTCAGATACAGCGCGGTGCCGGGCACTGGCGATGCTACGGTCTGTCGCGATGGAAGCGCGGCTTCGTGACGGACTTCCTCGGCCCCCTGTCGCAGGTCGAACAGCTGCCACTGAGCTCGCTGAAATCGACCGATTCATCGTCTGAAACGGCATCCGACCCAGCACCCACGCCAGTGAATCATCTGGTGTGGGGCAGCCAATATCCCCGAAGAGACGATGTCCATCGCATGGAAGACGGTTTCCTGCGCTCGGTGGGCCTCGGCATCGATCTCACTCGGCCGCTGTCGCTGGTCATCGACGGGGCCGGCATCCACTACGACCCCACCCGTCCCAGCGAGCTCGAGGAACTGATCGAGAATGGCGAGTTCAACCCGCGGGACCACCTGCGCGCACGCAGGCTGATCTCGCGGCTGGTACAACGGGGTCTGTCCAAGTACAACGACGGCCACGACGCCTCGCCCAAGCCCGGTTTGCCGGCGCTGCCCAGCGATCGTCCCCGGCTGCTGGTGATCGGCCAGGTGGAAAGTGACGCTTCGGTACGTCACGGTGCCTGCGAGATCCGCACCAATCGCGCCCTGCTTGCAGAGGTGCGCCGCCGCCACCCCAACGCCTTCCTGCTCTATCGTCCCCATCCGGACGTGGTCGCCGGCGTACGCCAGGGCGAGCAGGTTCCCGCCGAGGCCTACGATGTGCTGGCAGCAGAGGGCAACATCACTGCCCTGATCGATCAGGTCGACGAGGTTCACACCCTGACCTCCCTGGCGGGCTTCGAGGCGCTACTCCGCAATCGCCCGGTGATTACCTATGGCCTGCCTTTCTACGCCGGCTGGGGACTGACCCGGGATAAGGCAGCGACGCCCCCTCGGCGATGTCGGCGCGCCACCCTGGAAGTACTGGTCGCAGCGGCACTGATCCACTACCCCGGGTACGTGGACCCCGCTACCCGCCAGCCGATCAACGTCGAGACCGCGATCACCTTGCTCGAACGCCAACGCCAGCAAGGGCCAAGGCTGAGGCTGTGGCAACGCCTCTACCGACACGTCCGGCGCTATCTGTACGGGCGCTATTGAGACGGCGCGCCAGTCCTTGCCCCTTGCCCCTTGCCCCTTGCCCCTTTTCCACCACAGGAGAACACGACAGATGACGGCCCCCCAGCGCCTGATCCTGATTACCGGTGCCACCGGCGCCATCGGCGGCGCCCTGGCGCGCCACTACGCCAGGCCAGGGCATCATCTGGTGCTTCATGGGCGTCGCCAGGACACGCTGGCAGAGATAGGGCAGCGCTGTCGCGACCAAGGCGCCGAGGTCAGCCTGGCGAGCGGCCCCCTGGAAGACAACGACGCCCGACAGGCCTGGCTTGGGGGGCTGTCACGGACACCGGATATCGTGATCATGTGCGCCGGCATCAACACCGGCGTGGTCGATCGTCGCGACGGCGAATCGCTTCAGGCGGGACGTCAGCTGATGGAGATCAATCTACGCGTGCCGATGGAAATGGCGCGCCAGCTTGCCCCTGCCATGCAGCGTCGAGGCCGTGGCCAGCTGGTCTTCATCAGCTCGCTGGCCGCCTGGCACGGGCTGCCGGTCACCCCCAGCTACAGCGCCAGCAAGGCTGGCATCAAGGCCTACGCCGAGGCTCTGCGCGGAGGGCTCGCCAGCGATGGCGTCGGCGTCACCCTGGTGATGCCAGGCTACGTGGATTCGGCCATGGCCCGGGCGATGCCCGGCCCCAAGCCGTTCACCTGGTCGCCCGAAAGGGCGGCCCGGCGCATTGCCACGGCCATCGATGCCAATCGTCCCAGGGTCAGCTTCCCGCTGCCACTGTGCCTCGCCACCCAGGGACTGACCCTGTTGCCGCCGAGGCTGGCACAGGCCTTGATGCGATGGTTCGGCTACGGCGTGCCCTGATGTCGTCTGCGCAAGACACCAGGGAAGCAGTGGCCACATAGGCCCCTGCTGCTGACGCCCGAATTTCATCAATCACGTCGGTTTTGACACCAAAACTTGCCGATAGAACGCCAACTTTCCCTCGCACAGGCATTATCTGCACAGGATTTCGCACGCCACGCCCCTTGATGCTTAACAATGGCCGTCACTCATGCCAACTCCTGAAGTCGACGTCATCGACCGCTGATCTGCACGATCGCCCCGCCAGCGTCAGACGCTACGCCAGACATCCTGGCAGGAAGCCGGCTTCGCCCATCAAGGATGATCCCATGCACAAGCCACAGTTCTCCCCGCACCGCAGGACTCCCTGCCATGCCGCCTCGATGCTGTGTGCCTGGCGATCCCTTCCCCTCGCCCTGATCCTTGGCAGCGCCTCGTCGAGTGCCCTTGCACTTGACGTCGACCTCGCGCCACTCGACCAGAACCCCACCACCTTCGTCGGCACCCTGGAAGATCGCCCCCTGACCCTGGAGTTGCTCGGTCAGCAGGCGGTGACAGGAGGAAGCCGCGTGTTCGTGAGCATCAATGACAGACCCGTCACCCTGAGGCTACCTGCGGGCATCACCCTGGCAGAGGTCGATGGTCAGACCCCGGTGGTGCTCAGCGACGGCGAAGGCAAGGTGCTGCTCGCCGGGCGCCTCGATGCGCTCGGCCGTGATCGCACCCTCGCCCTGGCCGATGCACTGGGCCTGCTGGAACTCGACCAGACCCTGTACGGCGCCCAGAAACAGGCTATGGCCCAGAACTTCCGGCCGGTCACCCAGCGCATCGACGCCACCATGGCGCCACTCGGCGACGGTCCCTATCAGCGTCCACCGGGGATAAGTGTCTGGAGCACCGCCGAGATCGGTGATCTCGACGGCGATACCCGAAGTTCGGACTACTCCGGCGATGGCAAGGTCGCCCTGCTGGGCATCGACTACCGCTACCGCAACCTGCTGGTCGGCGTGGCCGCCGGCAAGAGCGAGATGTACCTGGATGGAAGAAGTGGCGGGAACACCGACCTGGGCGGCGAGATGATCGCGCCCTACGCCGCCATCGCCCTGCTGAACGACCGCCTGGTACTCGACGCCACCTTGCTGTTTCAGGACCTGGACGGCAGCGCACGACGCGACTATCTGGTCGAGGGCATCGATCTCGACGGCGAACGCTGGGGAGCGCGCGGCGCCGCCACCTACCACCTGCCGAGCTATCAGCTGACGAGCCAGCACCGGATCGACTCAAGCCTGACCCTGGGCGGGACCTATCTGGATGACGATGTGGATGGCGACTACCTGCAGGCGGAAACCGACTACGGCGAAGAAACCGGCGAAGTCTTTGCCGGCGTTCGACTGGGTGCCGACGTCTTCACCGGCCGCCTGTTCGGTGGCCTGCTCTACCACTACGACGTGTCCAGCGACGTGGACGACGACGCCGACTTTCTCGAAGGGAGCGATGACGATCGTACCGTGCTGGAGCTCGGTGCCACCCAGCGACTAGGCCGCGGCGTGGACGTTACCCTCGCGGGCCAGACGACACTGGGCAGCAGCGCTACCGAATACGACGTGATCAGCGCCTCGCTGTCCTACGACTTCTAGGCCTTCCAGGACCGCCTGAGGGAACAGGCTTGTGCTCGAGCATTAGTCCCTCAACGAAGACTAGGCGCTGTCCGAAAAGTCGACGAGCGAAGGTGAGACAAGGCAAAAATCGGTGAGACAGCGCAGTTTACGGGGTGTAAATGAGCATTTTGATCCGATTTTTAACGCCGTATTACCGAGCGCAGGCACTTTTCAGACAAGCCCTAGTCCGGTGCGGGGACGGACTCGCGCTGGGCCAGTCTCGCCAGCAGCAGCAGCGAGGCCGAATAGTAGTCGTCGCCGGGGGCCAGGCCCGCAGGCATCGCCCGGCGGTCGCGACCGGCCAGCACGCGAATCGCCAGCACCCCGCGGGAGGCGGCGTACTCCGCTCGGGCCTCGCTGTAGACGTCGATCCAGGCCGGCGGTGGCTGGCGAGCGGGATCGTTCCACAAGGCCAGGATCGGCGAGACACCCGGACGATCGAGCTGGTCTGCCCAGGCCAGGTAGAGCGGGATACGCACCGCATCAAAGCCGAAGCGGGGCGGCCAGCCCGGCGCCGGAGTCAGGCTGCCGTCGGCGTCAAGCCGCAGCCAGTCGGTGGGCAATCGATAGCGACCGAAGCGGCCTTGCTCGAGCAACCTCAAGCCGTCTTCCACCAGCGTTTCCCAGCCCGCATCCGGCTCCGCCTGCGCAAACTCGAGCAACGCCGGCATCACCCAGTAGGACAGGTTGAGGTCGACGTAATCCTCGCCACGAAACCCCTGCACCCCCGGCAGCAGCACCCGGTAGCCGCCGCGCTGCACCACCAGATACTCGGCGATGGCCTCGCGGATCATGGCGGCCGCCTGGGCGTAGCGGGGTTCCTGCCAACGACTGGCGGCGCGCTGCAGCGCCCAGGCGATCAGGATGTCGCCATCACTGGCATTGTTGGGGTCCGCCACCGGTGGCACGTTGGTGGGGTCGTAGCGCCAGGAAAACAGCGCCACATCGGTCCGCGCCAGATGCAGTCGGGTCCACTGCCACAGCCGATCGAAGGCCTCGCGATCGCCCTGGGCCTCCGCCAGCAGCATGCCGAAGCCCTGCCCCTCCGAGTGGCTAACGTCGCCGTTGCCGCTGTCGAGAATGCGACCGTCGGCGCTCATGAAGCGGCTCTTGTAACGCTCCCAGCTCTCGTCGGCCGGCGCCGCGAGGGCAAAGGTCAAGGAGGCCACGGCGACCAGCAACATCGCCGTCAATCGGCGCCAACACAGGCCGGCATCAGTGGCCGGCAACTTCTTCCCTTGCATAGACGAACTCCAGAGGTTTTCCCGCCTCTGCCGTCACCACCCGAAGGGGCACCGTGCTATCGCCCCCCTGGCGTTCCAGCCATACACCATAGGCCCCGGCCAGTAGCGCACTGGCGGCACGGGCGCCGCGGGCTCGCTCGGCCTCGCTGTGACCGGCAACGGGGTAGGCACCATGCTCGATGGTCAGCCGAGTTTCCCCGGCGGTCAATGACACCCAGCCCCAATCGCGCGCACGCCAAAGCTCGTTGAGGGTGCGCTCGAGCCCCTCCAGGGTCTGCTGGTCGGGCAGCGTCAGTTCACTGGCCATTCTGGCCCCGATATGGCGCAGAAAAGCGCCTGCATCCTGCTCGCCGCCGGAGACATACAGCTCTTCCAGCAGGAAGCGCAGCACATCGTTCCACTGTGACGCACAGTGGGTGCTGTCGAAGTACGCAAGCGAACGGCGCCGGGCCGCGTCAAGGTCACTCATCTGCTCCCCCAAGGGTGTAGTCCAGGTACAGCCATGCCGAGGTCTCGTCGTAGTCGCCGAAGGTGTCGTAGCCCAGGCGTCCGCCCACCTTCATGTCATTGGTCAGCTGGTAGGAGGCATCGCCTCCCAGGGTCAGGCCAAAGCCGCTTTCGCTGGAGGCGCTGTAGCGCGACTCCACCGCCGCGTCGGCATCGGCCAGGTCATCGAGCAACGCCTGGGATTCGCCGTCGGTGGGGAAGAAGTCCTCCGCCGCCTCGGAGTAGCTCTGGAAGCCCGGCGACACCCTGGCGGAGTAGGACCAACGCCCACGCTGCTCGCTGAAGCTGAACGGGAAGGCCACGCTGATATGGTCCTGCGGGCTGAAGTAGCCCCCATGCCCGAACGAGTAGCGACTCAGGTTGCGATCGAAGTCGAGGTAGTTGACGTGCACCCCGGCCTTGAGCTCGCGGTCACGCTCGTTGATCGGCCGCAGGTAAGCCCCCATGCCCGCCTCCAGCGAGTCGTTGTCGGCCACGTTGTCACCGGTGTAGCGATAGCCGCCCAAGCTGACGTAGGCACCACTGTCGCCATTGTCGAAGCTGTAACCCAGCGCTCCCCCGGTCTTGACCACGCCGCCCCAATGCTCGCCGCTGACCGGATCACGGGTGCCGGCGTAGGACAACAGGCTATCCTTCACCGCGCGGCGTTCCGCGGTCAGGGTGAACTCCCCGGAATCGCCTACCTTCGGGTGCAGGCGCAGGCCCCCGACCAGCTGGGACTGGTCGAAGCCCAGCGGAGTGGTGCCGACGTCCACGTCCAGCAGATCGCTGCGAAAGCCCAGCGACAGACCCACCCCGGCGTCGCTCTGGGAATCCGCCGACACGTCCAGGCCGTCGCCCCCCAACTGCCCCAGCCGGGCCAGGTAGTCGCCGGTGACCGCGGCGCTGACATCGTCATCGCTTGCCAGCTCACCGATGGCCTCGACGATCGCCATGCGGCCGAAGCGACGCTCGGCGTCGCCGGAGGGCGTACCGGCGGAACCGTAGGCCGGGGTCAGCGTCAGCTCGGCGCGGGAGCGACCAAAGACCGATGAAAAATCGCCGGAGGTGAAGGTGGTAGGCGTTTCCACCCGATCGAACTGGCTCAGGCCTTCCTCGCCACTGCGCACCACCAGGGCAAGCCCGCCCTGTGCCTTGGGCGATACCGCGCGGCGCACCTCGGCCATCATCCGCTCGACCTCATCGATCAGCGGCGAAGCCTGAGGAGCTGCCTCATCGTCCGAGGCCCCAGCCCCTGATCCCGTCACTGAGCCAGCGCCCGCGGACAACGAGCCGCCAGGCAGCCAGGCGGGCCGTCCGCCACCAGCGCCACCGCTGGCGTTCTCGAAGGGGTTGTCGCCGGTGGCCGAGGCCAGCGCCAGCGACTGCTGCGGATCGGCGCGCAGCTCGCTGCGCGCCTCACGCAATAGCGCCAGGGCCTGGCGGTCCTGGCCCTGGGCCCGGGCCAGCCCTGCCCGCGACAGCAGCCAGCGAGGCCGATCCTGAGCGTTGGCCGGCGGCGCCACCAAAAGCCGCGACGCTCGCACGCTATCGCCCTGGGCCAGGGCCGCATCCGCGGCCCCCAGGCGGGCGTCATCGCTCTCGGGAAAACGGCTCAGCGTGTAGTCGTAGAGCTGCCCCGCCTGACGCTGGCGCCCCCCGTCCTGATACAGCCGCGCCATCGCCAGCAGTAGCGCCTGATCCTCGGGGCGCTCGCGCAGGGCGCTGGCCAGCACATCATAGGCGCTGGCCAGCTGGCCCTGCTGGCGCAGCCGGTCCGCCTGGGCGACACGGGCGCCGATCATCGCTTCATCCAGCGCCGCACGCGCCGCCAGGCCAAAGTCGTCGCGCGCCTCGAGTCGCTGCACCAGCGCCTTGGCCTGGCGGTCGCGGCCGGCGCTCGCCAGCACTGCCACGTAGCCGGTGTAGGCTTCCACCGGCGCGTCCAGCTCGCCAGCGGTATCGGCCTCGACCAGCTCGAGGGCCCGGCTGGTCAGGCCCATCTGCTGATAGCGCTGGGCCACCTGGGCGCGGACTCCCGGATCGCTGGTGCTGGTCAGTACCTCATCGAGACGCTCCAGCGCCGAGGCGCGATCCCCCCTGTCCCAGGCCGCTTCGGCGGCCGCCAACGCCGACTGAGCCTCGGCCTGATCGGCCAGTCGCTGGATGTCCTCGTCGCGCAGTGCCAGCGGGATCGCCGCCAGATAGCGTCGGGTCTGGTCCCAGTCGCCCTGTTCACTGGCATACAGCGCCGCGGCCTGAAGCTGGGGCGCGCTGGCCTCGCTCAGGTTGAGCGGGCGAACCAGGTGGCCAGCCTCTTCGACGCGCCCCTGGCGGTCCAGCAACCGAGCCAGATCCAGGCGCACCCAGGGATCCGCGGGTGCCAGCGCCAACGCTTCGCGAAGGGTCGCTTCCGCCTCGCTGGCGCTCTGACCGGCGGCCTGCTGCCGCAGCGCCTGGGCCCGGGCGGCGCCCAGGTCGCCAAGCTGGGCACGAGCGCTGGCCGGCAGACTGGCGGCCAGCGCCTCGGCCTCGGACCAGCGCTGCTGGCGTCGATAGACGTCGACCAGACCGAGCTTTGCCGAGGTGTCATTGCCCAGGCTGAGGTAACGTTGTTCGGCCTGATCGAGACGTCCCTGACGCTTGAACAGATCGGCCTGCAGCAAGGTCGCCGCCCGCGCCCCGTCGCCACCACCGCGGGTCAGCGGCGTCACCAGTTCGAGCGCACGATCCAGTCGTCCCGCCCTGGCCTGGGCCCGCGCCTCCTCCAGTCGAGCATAGAAGGCCGCACTTTCGTAGGCGGCCTGCCATTGGTCGCGTCGCTCGGGTGCCAGCCGGATCGCCTGCTGCAGCACGTCTCGCGCCTCGGCGAAACGTTGCTGGCGCAGCAGGGTCAGCCCCAGTCCGCCCTGGGCGTCGGCGTCGTCCGGGGTCTGCTCGAGCACCTGCTGGAACTGCGCCTCGGCCTGGTCCAGCCGCTGCTGCTCCAGGCTGTCGTACCCCTGAGCCCTGGCCTGGGCCGCCTCACGTTCCGGCGGCAGGGTCATCTTGTCGGCGAACAGCTCGGCGATCTGGCTATCCTCAGGGTGCGCCTGCTGATAGGCGGCATACAGATGTTCGTCTGCGGGGGTCGCCTCGAGCCACTCCAGCGCCTGACGCCAGGCGCGATCGGCGGCCGCATCGCCGGTCGCAGCGCGCTCGGCCAGGCGCTCGATACCCTGGCGACGCGTGGCTTCACGATAGCTCAGCACCTGGCCCAGCGCGGTGGCCAGCGCCGGCTCGTCGGGATGTTCACGCGCCATCGCCGCCAGGCGGTCGCGAGCCTCGCTCCAGCCATTGTCGGTACCGGCCAGGGTCAGGTAGACCTCCGGCGCCAGCCTCGGCGGAACCGCGTCGTCCTCGAGCACCGCCCGATAGCTGGCCATGGCTTCGGCGTAGTCGCCCGCCGCCGCCTGGGAGCGGGCCTCGGCCAGCCGCTGGCCGTCGGCACGCCGCAGTTTCTGTTCCTGCGCCAGCGCCTCGACCCGGTCATCCTCCGGGGCCACCTCGGCCAACCGCGCCTGCCAGCGGCTGGCCTTTTCCATATCGCCATCGGTCAGCGCATATTCCGCGAGCAGGTAGAGGGCACGCCGGTTGCCCGGGTCAGCATCGAGCACCCGCTCGAGGGACTGCTCGGCCAGATCGGCGCGCTGCCGATCCCGCCAGAAGCGAGCCTGCTCGAACAGCGGCGCCAGGGCCTGATCGGTCCCCTGGGCCTGGGCCGGACTCTGGTCCTGCGCCAGCACCGGAACAGAAGACAGCGTCAATGACAGCAGGGAGCACGACAGCAGTCCTGCCGCACCGGCGCGGCGAACCTTGAACAAACGCAAGCGTTTCATCGGCGTGGCGCTCCCCTGGTGTTGTCACTCTGTCCCTTGCCGTCGGCCACCGGGGTGTCGACGCGGCCTCCAGGAGCGTCGGCCTGGGCTTCAGGAGCGTCGGCCTGGGCTTCAGGAGCGTCGGCCTGGCCCCCCTGCAGGCGCCGTGCAGCACGGCGAGCCAGTCCCCGGTGGCAGACCAGCCCCAGCAGTGTCACCACCACCAGCAGCAGAACCGCCATGGCCACCAGGTTCTGGCCCAGCATCCAGCGCAACCTCATGTGCCAGGGCATCTCACCGACGCCCTGACGCGGCCCTGCGCGAAAGCTCTCGGCACTGCCCTCGACAGGAATCAGCGCCAGATCGCCATACACCGAGCGGCTTACCTCATCGTCGCCCAGTCGCGCCACCAGCGACGGCAGCGCCTCGGTGTCGTCGGCGACCGCCGCGACCAAGAAGCGCGAACGGTTCAAGGGTGACGGCAGGCTGACCAGCCCCTGGGACACCTCGCTGTCCTGCAGCGCCTGGGCCACCTCTCGCCACAGCGGCCGCCAGTCACCCAACAGCCAGTAGCGCCAGCGCTCCATCCAGGGCACCTCGGCCACCGCCAGACGCCCTTCGTCGGCCCGGTAAACGCCGGCGTCGAACAGCGACGTCTGCGCCAGACTGTCGAGGTCGGCGACCACCAGCAGATCCTTGTCGGTCAAATCGCCGGTGAGGGAAAGCCCTCGACGCACCTCGATGCCAAGGGCGGGATAGCCAGTAGCGCCGGCGATACGGCCCACGCTGGTCAACAGCGCCGACAGCTCGCTCTCGTCGGGGGCCTCGGGCACCAGCGCCACGCTGGCGCCAAGATCCGCCTGACGCGAGAACGGAAACCCCGCGCTGACGAAGGACGACAGCGACGGCATGACGCTGAAGTGCTCTGCCCGCCGCAGGTCCAGCGTGGTGGTGGGCAGGATTCGACTGATGGCGTCCTCACCCAGCCCGGGCGCGCAGTCGACCCCGTCTGCCACCGCCAGGTGAAAGTAGAACTGCAGGCGATTGTTGCCGTAGAGCAGGTCCCTGGGCAGCAGGACCTCGGCACTCTGCTCCCGGCCGGCGCCGACCAGACGTTGCCACAGACGCTCCAGCGCCTTGCCCGACTCCACCGGCAAGGCCGCGAGATATTCGCCGTTGAGGCTGACATCGAGGCTCGAGGCGATGGGATCGAGCCAGGGCTCGTCGGGAAAACGATAGTCGACCCTCAGCCGATAGTTCTGACCGGGCCACAGGAACAGATCCGGCGGCACCCTCAGGCTCAGGGCGTGCTCCCGGGCGGACAGCCCGCGTGCCACGAAGCCCTCGGGTTCGCCCAACGAGGCCAGGCTGGCCGGGGTTTCGACATCGACCCAGCGCGGCGCGTCATAGGGCTCGCGAGGGGCTGGCGGGCTCAGTCGTTCGTCATCAAGGCGCAGCCGTTCGCCGTTCAGCGTCGCCGGCGCTGCGCTATCGAGACTCTCCCCGAGTCCCGACAGCGCCAGACCGCGGGCGGCCCGGGCCACCTCGACGTCACTGTTGCCCACCACCAGCAGCAGCTTGAACAGCGGGTTGCGCGGATTGGGACGCATCAACAGGGTCGGCCCCTCGACCTGCGGCAGGGTCAAGCCCGCCAGACGTTGCCCCGAGCGCCCGATCACCACGGCGTTGTCCAGCGGCAGGCGATCGTAAAGTGCATCGACCTGTAGCTGCCCGGCCTCGGCGTAGCGTCCGAAGTGCGAGGCAATGATGGCCGCCCCGCGCAACTGGGCCTCAGACGCATCGCTGGCCATCACCATCGCCACCCGACTGACATCCGCCGTCGCGGCATCGATGAAGGGCCTCGGCAGGCGGGCCAGCTCGTCGGGGGTCGGCAGCCGCTGCAGGGTCAAGGCCAGCCTGGATTCGGGGGCGATCTCCACCCTGCCAACGGCCTGGTCATCACCGTGGCACTGCTGGGTCGCCTGCCCCAGCAGGCGAAACTCCAGGCGATTGAAGGGCAGGATCAGCGCCGAAGGGATATCCAGGCGCTGGGTCATGCCGCCGGCGTTGAACTGGTCAAGGTCGATGGTCTGAAGCGTCTCGCCGTTGAGCAGCACCCCGAGTTGGCTGTCGGCCGGCAGGTCACTGTGTGACAACGACAGCGACAGCGACGCAGCCACCGCCACCTCATCATCGCGCAGCGAGAACGCAGTGCCCGAAAGCCGGGTGTTCGGGGTCAGGCGCAAGGTCTGATCGGAGGCCAGCAACGGGATCGACAGCTCGCGCCGGGTCGGTTGCAACGGCTGGCTGACGCTGTCCAGATCCAGCCGGCCGTCCTCGCCGAAACGCAGCGGAGGCAACGTCTCGCCCGGTACCGAGGTGTCACCCGGCACGTCACCAAAACCGCCGGCCTCGTGCGTCACGCCGATCGTCGGCGCCGGGACCTGGGCCCAGACCCGGTGCGAGACCATCAATACCCCGAGCACGATGGTGGCCACCAGCATCACCGGCGCCAGCCAACCTCGGCTAAAGCGCCCCTGGGTCAGCCCCCGCACCGGGCTACGGAAGTGCAGCCCCTTCTGCTGCCACTGGTGGAAGAACAGTCCCACCACCGAGCGCACCACATGCCACAGTGACGCCAATGGCCGGTCCTGGGGATGCGGTGCCTCGGGAATCCAGGCATCGGCACGCCCCATGACCACCCGCACCAGTTCTCTGCGCTGGCGCAGCGGCAACTCATCAAAACGAAAGCGCAGTGAGTCATCGGTACCGGAAGCATTGACCGAACACACGGGGAACATCAGCCCCCGTCGATTGAAGGTGATCTCCAGGCACTCCACCTCGCTGCCCAGGGCTGAGCGCTTGCCCTCCACCAGGGCGCCCCCCATGGACAGGTTGGCGGTCCAGCTCTGCACCGCATGGCCACTGGCCAGGTGCAACACCACCGGAAGACGCGCCTCGACCCGCACTGAGCGCCGCAGCTGGCGCGTTTCCCGTGCCACCGCAATGGCCGCCAGCAGCACCAGAATGCTGACGGAGGCCCACATCACGTTGAACAGCATGACGCTGGTCTGGACATCGAACAGATCATTCCAGAAGACCCGCACCAGCCCCCACACCACCGCCGCCACCAACAGGCCAAGCACGAACAGATGGGGACGCACCGCCTCACCGTCGAAGTAGCCCTCCTCCAGCAGTCCACCCTTCTCGGTGACATTGAACTTGCCCCGACGCGGGCTGAGCAGAGTCACCAGGGTCGGCTTGAGCAAGTGAAAGGCCAGCACGCTTTCGTAGATCTCGCCCCAGAAGGAGTAGCGGAAGCGCCCCACCAGCCGCGAGTTGGTGTAGATCGCGTGAAACAGATGCGGCAAAGCGTAGACGGCAATCATCTGCGGCGACGAGGCAATGACGTGCAGATCAAACAACAGGTAGGCCAGGGGTGCGGTCAGGAACACCAGGCGAGGCATGGCGAACTGGAAATGCAGCATGGCGTTGAGGTAGCAAAGCCGCTGCGGCAGGCGCAGGCCACGTCCCCACAACGGATTGTCCAGCCGGAAGATCTGGGTCATGCCCCTGGCCCAGCGGGCCCGCTGGCCGATGTGCAGAGACAGTCGCTCGGTGGCCAGGCCAGCGGCCAGGCGCACCCCCAGGAAGGCCGTGTTCCAGCCACGCCGCTGCAGCTTGAGGGCGGTATGGGCATCCTCGGTCACGGTTTCCACCGCGAAGCCGCCGATCTCTTCCAGCGCGCTACGCCGCATCAGTGCACAGGAACCGCAGAAGAAGGCCGCATTCCAGTAGTCGTTGCCCTTCTGCACCGGCCCATAGAACAGCTCCCCTTCGTTGGGGATGTCCGCCCCGGCGACGAGGTTGCGCTCGAACGGATCCGGGGAATAGAAGTGGTGAGGCGTCTGCAGCAGTGCCAACCGCTCGTCGGCGACAAACTCCCCCACCGTGGCCTGCAGAAAGGCCCGGGTCGCCACATGGTCGCAGTCGAATACGCAGATCAGCTCGCCGTCTGTCAGCCCCATGGCGTGATTGAGGTTGCCCGCCTTGGCGTGGCTGTTGTCTTCCCGGGTGATGTAGCCGACCCCCACCGCCGCGGCGAAGGCGCCGAACTCGGGTCGCTTGCCATCGTCCAGCACATAGATACGCATGCGATCCGCCGGGTAATCGATGTTCTGGGCGGCCAGCACCGTGTCCCGCACCACCTCGAGACTCTCGTTATAGGTGGGGATATAGATGTCCACCGTCGGCCAGCGCGTCGCATCCGGCGGCATCGGCCGGATCGTGCGCTCCAGCGGCCAGGCGATCTGGAAGTACCCCAGCACCAGGATCACCCAGGCGTAACACTCGGCGGCCAGCAGACCGTAGCCGAATACCGCCTCGACCTGGGTATCGAACACCAGCGTTTCGCTCAGACGCCAATACAGGTAGCGGGTAGAGACCAGCACCGACAGCAGCATCATCGCCTGGCGTACCCAGCCACCACGAAGGCGAGCCAGCACCAGCAACGCCAGCATGCCAACACCGGCGAACACCAGCTGGCGCTCCAGGGTCAACGGCGTGGTGACAAGCAGAGCAGCCAGGGGCGCCCCCAGGATCAGCGCCAGCAGACGCGCGCCCAGTGACGCAGAGGAAGAGACGTTCATGGGCATCCTATAGCGCCGGGGCGACCACCCCATGGGACTGGAGTGAGGGGAGCAGACGACTGACGCTGCGGGCCAGGGTGTCGATATCGTGGGCCGCCGCCGAGGCTGGCGCGTAGTCGAAGATCGACTGCTCACAGGCCAGCGCCTCGGGAATCGCCTCGTCACGATGCACGTTTCCGAGCAACGGACTGCCCAGGCGATCCTGCAGGAAGTCGGCCACGTCGCTGGAAAGCCTGCGGCGTCGATCCACCTGATTGATGATGTAGTAGGGCCTGACACCAGGCCCCATGAAGTCGCCGCCTTCGATGCGCGGCAACACCGACAGCGAGGCACTGTCGGCCAGCAGCACCGCCACCTGGATGGCATCAGCAGCGCCCATGGCGGTTAGGCTCGGCGACGGCCCAGGCGGTAGATCCGCCAGCACCACACAGCGTGGCTCGTTCAGCAGAGGCCCCAGACGCTGGGCCACCGCTTCGGGGTGCGCGCTGAGCCAGGACTCGAACGCCAGGCGCTGGGCGTCGCTGACCTCACCATAGGGCAACAGCTCGATACCGCTGGCACTGGGCACCAGCAGGCGTCGCCAGTCATCGATCTCCACGGCCTGGGCGACAAAACCTCGCCCCTCGCCGAATCCCAGCCCGAAGTGCAGTCGCAGAGCGTTCTGCACGTCGAAGTCGATGACCACCACCCGGTGCCCGAGGCGCTTGAGGGCGTGAGCCAGATTGGCGGTCAGCGTTGTCTTGCCGACGCCGCCCTTGGGCGACGACAGGGAAACCAGATTCATTGAGAGATTCGTTTGAGCAGAGGTTTCAGCGGCGTTTCCTTGCCGATAGCGGCCTCGGACGACGCCTTGTCCGAGGCACTGCGAAACAGATGGCCAAAGCGCCCGGCAGGCGGCACACGAGCCTCCCCCGGAGGCGAGGCCTCGCCCACGCTCAAGGCGTTGGTGGCAGGCGCCTGGTGCTCGACCCGCCGCCCAGCGGGAGGTTCGCTGCGCTCAGCGACGGCCGAGGGGGCGGGCCGGGCGGCAGGACCAGAGGCAGGCTCGGGGGCCGGGGCTGCGGGAAGCTTTTCCAGCGTCGCCCAGGCCTTCCCCTTGCGCGCAGGGGCCACCTCGGCTGCCGTTTGCAAGGGCTCTGGGCGAGCACCTGGCTCGGCGCGTGACGGCCTGTCACCAGGATCGACGTCGTGGCCCGAGAGCTGGCCAAGCAGCCCCCAGCGTGGCTGTCCCGACTCCTCATTGGTGCGACCAAACGCCTGGTAGCCTGCGGTATCGGAACCGGTCTTGCGCAGGAAATCCTGGATATCGTCCGAGGCACTCATCTTCCGTCTCCAACGGGCCAAGGCACGCATCTCCCATGCCTGGTCCGTCACGGCACCGGCAAGAGAGAATGCGGGAAAGATGCTTCAACCAAAGAAGCACATGTCGACCAAAGAGGCATATTACTACCACTTTTGTGCCGCTACCGCAGCAAGCGATCTCTCAACGCGCCTTGCGACAATTGCCTGATTCCTCGTCACTTCCCAAGTCCAGCCACGCCAGAGCCAGCCTTCAGGCGGACCAACGGCCGCGCATCCAGCAAGCAAAAACTCAGAAAAATGAGTGAGAAACCTATGGGGCCAGGACAGCCAGGGATAGCGCACCGCCAAGGGCCGCAGCCCTCAGGACACCTGAAACCGCAGAAAGAAAACGCTCGATATGGCAAAAAAAGCCGATCCGAGCCACAGCACGGATCGGCATAAATTTCTAGAATTCAAGCGCTACTGTGCCAGGGCGGCAACCAATGCCTGCTCCCAGCGCGCGTCGCGCTGGCCACACACGACAAAGAACGGATTGAGCAGCGACTCACCACGATTGCAGCGCAGCGGCTCAAGGGTCTCTGCGTCCAGCACCAGTCCACCGGCGGCGGTGACCACCGCCTGGGCGGCGGCGGTGTCCCACTCGCAGGTCGGCGCCAGGCGCGGGTACAGATCGGCCTTGCCCTCCGCCACCAGGCACAGCTTCAGCGAGCTACCCATCGAGGTGCACTCGGTGGCCGGCAAGCGTGCACAGAAAGCCTCGAAGGCCTCGGCACCGTGGCGGCGGCTGCCCACCACCACCCAGGGGGCCTCGGCAGGGTCCGGCAGTTCACGCGCATGGATCGGCTGGCGCGACTCGCCCTCGGATCGCCAGGCGCCATTGTCCTGTTCACCGAACCAGGTCACCCCCAGCACCGGCGCATGGACCACCCCGAGCACCGGGACGCCATGCTCGATCAGCGCCACATTGAGGGTGAATTCACCGTTGCGATTGACGAACTCCTTAGTGCCATCCAGCGGGTCCACCAGCCAATAGCACGACCAGCCGAGACGTGTCTCGGTGGCGATCTCCCCGGATTCCTCGGACAGCACCGGCACCTCCGGCGTCAGTCGTCCCAGCAGCGCCACCAGGGCGTGGTGGGCGGCCAGATCGGCCTCGGTCAATGGGCTATCGTCGTCCTTGTGCTCGACCTCGAAGTCGCGCTGATAGATCTCGAGCACCAGTCGACCGGCCTCTTCCACGCCGGCGACCAGGGCATCCTTGTGTTCACTGCTCAGAGAAACGGGCACGCAAGACTCCTTGATATAAGGCCCGATCGGAGTCGACACGACGGGCCGATACACAGTACCGGGAAGGCCAGGTCTTCCCGGAAATCGATGGTGCCAAGCTTAGCGTGAGTGGCGTATCGAGCGCAGGGCTGCAAGCGGATCGGCACGGGTCCGACGCCGCACCCTCAGGACGATACCAGCGGCAGCCACAACCATAGCGCCAGCAGCGCGGCCAGCAGTACCGGCGGGGTCAGCTTGAGCCCGACCTTCATGTACTGGCCCCAGCTGATGTGGGTGCCCTTTTCCGCCAGCACGTGCAACCACAGCAGGGTGGCCAGGCTACCGATGGGGGTGAACTTGGGCCCCAGGTCGTTGCCGATGACGTTGGCGTAGATCATCAGCTCCCGGGTCAGGTCGCCGACCTGGGCCTGGTCGATGGCGAGTGCCCCCACCAGGGTGGAGGGCATGTTGTTCATGATAGAGGCCAGCAGCGCCGAGGCCACACCGGTACCCAGCGTCGCCACCAGGGTGCCCTGCTGGCCCAGCCAGGTCAGCAGGGCGCTGGCGTCTTCGGTCAGCCAGGCGTTGCCGAGCCCGTAGACCACCAGGTACATGCCTACCGAGAACAGCACGATCTGCCAGGGCGCGCCCTTGAACACCCGCGACAGCGAGATCACCGTGCTGCCCCCGGCCTGGTGCCAGCGGCCGGCCAGGGCGACCAGCACCAGCGCCGCGCTGCCGGTCACCAGCGCCACCGGCACGCCCAGCGGCGCGGTGACGAAGAACGCCACCAGCAGCGTCGCCAGCACCGGGAAGGCGGCGCGGAACACCAGCGGGTCGCGGATGGCGTGGCTTGGCGCCTCTAGGCGTTCGACGTCGTACTGCTCGGGTATATCGCTGCGGAACATCCAGGTCAGCACCAGCAGGGTCGCCCCCAGCGAGACCAGATCCACCGGCACCATCACCATGGCGTAGTGGTTGAACGAAATATCGAAGAAGTTCGCGCTGACGATATTGACCAGGTTGGAGATGATCAGCGGCAGGCTGGTGGAGTCGGCGACGAAGCCGGTGGCGATGATGAAGGCCAGCGACGACTGGGGCGAGAACTTCAGGCGCAGCAGGATCGCCATGACGATGGGGGTCAGCAGCAGCGCAGCCCCGTCATTGGCGAAGAAGGCCGCGATCACCGCCCCCAGCAGCACGATCAGCGGAAACAGGCGGCGTCCGTTGCCACCGCCCCAGCGCGCCACATGCAGCGCCGCCCAGGAGAAGAACCCGGCCTCGTCGAGGATCAAGGAGATCAGGATCAGGGCGACGAAGGTGAAGGTCGCGTCCCACACGATGTCCCACACCACCAGCACATCGGGCAATTGCACCACCCCGACGGCCAGGGCCACCGCAGCGCCCCCCAAGGCGCTGGTACCGATACCTAGGCCCTTTGGCTGCCAGATCACCAGCACCAGGGTCACGACGAAGATGGCGAATGCCAGCATGGAAAACTCCCTGTCAGAGACTGTCCTGATTGACCCGCGAAGACACCTGCTCGGCGCTTTCGACCCGCTCGGAGTAGCGCTGGGTCAGGTAACCGTCACGGCCACGGTTGAGCCAGGTGAACTTCATCAGCTCCTCGCACACGTCGACCACGCGCAGATACAGCGGGGACAAGCGCATCCGGCCCGCCTCGTTGAACTCGTTGAAGGCCTTGGGCACCGACGATTGATTGGGGATGGTCAGCATGCGCATCCAGCGTCCCAGCTGGCGCATCTGGTTCACCGTGTTGAAGCTCTGGCTGCCACCACACACCTGCATCAGCGCCAGGGTCTTGCCCTGGGTCGGGCGAACCCCGCCGAGTGACAGCGGAATCCAGTCGATCTGGGCCTTCATCACCGCCGTCATCGCACCGTGGCGCTCGGGGCTGACCCACAGCATGCCCTCGGCCCAGCTCGCCAGATCGCGCAGCTCGGCGACCTTGGGGTGGTCGGCCTCGGCGCCATCGGGCAGCGGCAGCCCCTGAGGCGAGAAGGTACGCACCTCGGCGCCGAAGGCCGCGAGCAAGCGCCCGGCCTCCTCGGCCAAGAGCCGCGAGTAGGAACGTTCGCGCAGCGAGCCGTACAGCACCAGGATGCGAGGCGCATGGCGTGGCGCGCTGGGCGGGGCCAGCTCGTCCACGGCGATGGGCAGCCACAGCTCCGGGTCGATGTTGGGCAGGTCCTTGAGCAGGGTATCGGGGGTCATGTGCGGTTTGCCTCCAGCGTGACGGTTTCGCCGTCTTCCTTGGTGAAGCTGTCGCCCTCGATGGCCGACAGCGGCGCCTCGACCAGCGCCAGTACCCGCTCGGAGGGACGGCACAGCGCGGCGCCCCTGGCGGTCACCACGATGGGTCGGTTGATCAGGATGGGGTGAGCCATCATGGCGTCGATCAAGGCCTCGTCGTCGAGGCGGTCATCGCCGAGGCCCAGCTCGTCGTAGGGCGTGCCCTTCTGGCGCAGCAGTGCCCTGGGCGTGATGCCCATGGCCTCGATCAGCTCGACCAGGCGCTCACGGCTGGGCGGCGTCTTCAGGTATTCGATGACCTCGGGCGATTCGCCGGAGGCCTCGAGCATGGCCAGCACGTTGCGCGAGGTGCCGCAGGCCGGGTTGTGGTAGATCAGCGTCATGGGGTCTCCGGGAGGCGCTCTTGGCTATCGAGGCTGTCGTCACTATCGAGGTTACCGTGGCTCAGCGGGTCCTGGTGTCGTCACCGGTGGCGGGGCCCAGCAGGTCGGCCAGGGGGTTGCACACCTCCGGCCGGCTGGCGCAGCAGTCGCGCACCAGAAAGTCGAGGGTGGCCACCATGTGCGCCAGGTCCGCCCGATAGACGATGGAGCGGCTTTCCCGGCGCTGGCTGACCAGCCCCGCCCGGCTGAGCACGCCAAGGTGGGCCGACAGGGTGTTGTGGGGCACCTCCAGGCGGCGGGCCAGCTCGCCGGCAGGCAGGCCTTCGGGCTCGTGGCGCACCAGCAGGCGAAAGGCAGCGAGCCGGGTGGGCTGAGACAGCGCAGCGAAGGTGTCGAGGGTCGGTTGCAGATCGTCTTTGTCCATATGTCCGGAATTATGGACATATTGATGTGCGGGTCAAGTACTTCTTGATCCAGGGCATCTCGCTTGCCGTCACCCTGGCCAAGAACGACAAAGCGGCGACGTCCAGCAAGGACGCGCCGCTTTTTGGTTGAGGGGGCTGTCACACGACGACGGTCGAGTCGTGCTACCTGCGCGCTATACCAGCGCTACATCGACCCTACATATAGTTGAACAGCGACAGGTCGCGGATGCCGATAAAGGCCTGCTGGGCGGCCTGCATGCCCACCTGACGCATGCTGTACTCGGAGATTGCCTGGTTGTAGTCCAGATCGACCAGATCCGACATGGTCTGGGCGTAGTTGAGCTCGCGGTTGCCGCTCACCGAGTCGATGACGTCGAGCTCGTTGAGCCGCGCGCCGACCGAGGCCCGCTTGGTCAACACGTTGTCGAGACTGGCGTCCAGCTCGCGCATGGCGCCGTTCAGGGTGTTATGCAGCGTCGCCTGCTTTGCGGGGGTGTCGGCGGGGGCTTCCAGCACCGCCAGCACCTTCTCGAAGGTGGTGAAGACGTTGGTGTTCATGGTGTCGGCGGGGCCGAAGGTCACGCTGTCATCGGTCGCAGGCGCGCCTTCAAGCTCCAGGCGCAGGCCACCCACCTCGACGCTGGTGCCTTCAGGGTCGTAGGGCTGATCTTCCAGGGCTGCACCGGCGCTGACCCAATTGCCGCTATTGTTCTCGACCTCGACCTTGACGCTGTAGGTCGGAGCGTCGTCGGTGCCACCGAACTCCACCTGGTAACGCTTGCCGTAGCCGGCGTCGCTGTTGTCGACCACATCGGGGCCGGCAAAGGTCACACTGCCGCTGTTGTCACCCTGCTCGGCCACGTAACCCGCACCGCTGGGCACGCTGGTGAAGATGTCGGCGCCGGTATCCCCCACCGACATCAGTCGCGAGGCATCCACCTGCTGCTCGCGCACCTTGTCACCGCCCACGTACTCGATGCCGTTACCGCTGTCGGTGAAGGGCTCGGCGCCATCGGCGTAGCCACCGAACAGGTAGCGACCGTTGCCGTCGGTGGCGTTGGCCTGACCGATCAGCGTCTCGTAGACGCCGCGCAGTTCACTGGCGATGGACTGCCGGTCGGCGTCGCTCAGGGTGTCGTTGGAGGCCTGGATCACCAGCGCCTTGGCGCTGGCCAGGGCGTCGCTTGCGCTGTTGAGCACGCTTTCTTCCTGGGACAGGGCGTTGCGCGCGCTGACCCGGGCATCGGTGTACTGCTGGGTCACCGCCTGGGCCTGGCTGACCGCCACCGCCCGGGACGCCGCCTGGGGGTCGTCGGAGGGATTGACCACCCGCTTGCCGCTGGCGAGCTGCTGGCTCAGGTGAAGGAAGTCGGACTGCTGACGGTTGAGCGAGCTGACGCTCTGGTCGTACATGGTGACGGTGCTGATACGCATGCTCTGCTCTCCTTAGCCGCGCAGTCCGAGGATGGTGTCGACCACCGAGGTGGCGGTGTCGATGACCTTGGCGTTGGCCTGGTAGTACTGCTGATAGCGGATCAGGTTGGCCGCTTCCTCATCCAGGTTGACCCCGGACTCGGACAGCTTCACCGCGCTCAACTGCTCGGTCAGCCCCTGCTGGGCCGCCAGATTGACCTGCACCACGTTGGTACGGTTACCCACGTCTCCGACCAGCGAGGCGTAGGCCTGGCTCAGGGTGGCGCTGCCGCCCACGCTCATCTTGTCCTGTAGCCCCTGCAGGGCCAGGGCGTTCTCGTTGTCGCCGCTGGCGCCGGTTTCCCCGGCGGCGGCGATCTTGTCGGGATCGCTGATGGCGGTGTCGAAGCCACCCGCGGCGCGGCGCACCGGCTGCACCTCGAAGCGATCACCGTCGGCCAGGGCGCTGGGGTCATCGATGCCGAGCGTCACGCCGCCAAAGGTCAGGGTGTTCTCGGTGGCGTCGAAGCTCGCGTCCACCGCCTCGCCGGTGTCCTTGCGGGTGACCTCGAAGGTCGGCGGCGAGGCCGAAGCGTCGCTGACCTTGACCTCGTAGTCGGCCGCCTCGAGGTCTTCGATCTTGTCGATGTTGAAGCTCGCGGTGACCGTGGCGCCGCCGCTGTTGGCGTCGTTGGCAAAGACCCGCGGTTTGCCGATGTCGAACATGTCGCCACCGCTCTTGCCATCCAGATCGTAGCCCTCGGCGTGCTGGGTATTGAAGGCGACCGCCATGGACACCGCCAGCTGGCCGATCTGGTTCTGGGTGCGATCCAGGGTCTCGGAACGGAACTGGATCAGCCCACCGAGCGAGCCGCCCTGCAGGCTGTCCTCGTCGAGTCGCTGCAGGCCGCCGCCGGGGTCCTGGTAGCCCACCACCACCCGCTGGGGATCATTGGCCGAGGCCACCGCCTTCAACTGGTAGAACCCGGTGCCGGCCACCAGCGGCTGTCCGCCGGGCAGGCTGACCCGATAGGAAGAACCGTCCTGCACCGTCAGCTCCACCCCGATACGCTCGCTCATCTCGGTGACCAGCTGGTCACGCTGGTTGAGCAGCGCATTGGGGGCCTCGCCGGTCTTGGCCTTGGCCAGGGAAATCTCGCGGTTGAGCGAGGCCAGCTGCTCGCTCTGGTTGTTGATCTGGGTGATCTCGTCGCGGATCTGGCTGTTGATGCCGTCCTGCATATCCTGCAGGTAGCTGTCGAAGGCACGGAACTGGGCGCTCAGGGTGTCCGCCGCGCCTAGCACGCCCTGGCGGGCGGCAGGGTCCGAGGGAGCCGAGGCCAGGTCTTCCAGCGACGAGAAGAAGTTCTGCATCAGCGGCGCCAGCCCCGCGTCCTGATCGGCCAGCAGGCTGTCGATCTGGTTGACCTGGGTCTGGTAGGCGTCCAGCGCCGAGCTTGAGCTCACCGCACCATTGAGCTGGTCGGCCACGTACTGGTTGAACTGACGCTCGATGTCGTTGACCTGGACGCCCTGGGTCCCGCCGCTGCCCTCGCCCAGCACCGTGATCTCGCGGTTGTAGCCCGGTGTATAGACGTTGCTGATGTTGTTGCTGGTGGTGGTCAGGGCGTTCTGGGCGGCATTCAGGCCGCTCAAGCCGATGGAGAACATGCTCATGGTGGAATTCCTTTCGCCGATAGCCTGTTTATCGGCCGAATGGCCGCTGGCTTGAGAGCCTCGGTGTCGCAAAAACCATTAATTTTCCGGGCGACTAGGCGCTGTCCGAAAAGTCGACGAGCGAAGGTTAGACAAGGCAAAAATCGGTGAGAAAGCGCAGTTTACGGGGTGTAAATGAGCATTTTGATCCGATTTTTAACGCCGTATTACCGAGCGCAGGCACTTTTCAGACAAGCCCTAGAAGACCTGGGTGGGGTTGGCGCTTATATCCGCCCTGGCCAGCCAGTCGCTGCCACGCTCACCCGCGGTGGCACCCGCACCCACCTTCTTGGCGGCTTCTGCTGGCGATGCTCCGACATTCGCGGGTCGAGCCTCGCCGGCCGCCACGCGGGTGGCGCCTGCGCCGTCATCGATCGGGCCGAAGGTGTGCATCACCGCGATCAGCTTGGCGGCGTAGGCCGGGTCGGTGGCGTAGCCGCCCCGCTGCAGCGCGTGGGCCGCGGCCTCGGCGTCCGGCGCGGTGGTGACCTCGGCGTAGCGGGCGTTGTTGCTGATCAGCCTGGCGTAGTCGGTGAAGGCTTCCTCGAACGAGCCGTAGACCCGGAAGTCATCGCGAATACGCTGGCGCTGGCCGTCTTCCACCTCATGGGTGGTAATACGGGTGGTGGGGCCGTCCCAACTGCTGCCGGCCTTGATGCCGAACAGGTTGTGACTGTTGTTGCCGTCGGCGGTGGCGATCTCGTGGCGGCCCCAGCCGGTCTCCAGTGCCGCCTGGGCCAGGATCAATTCTGCCGGCACGCCGGAGGCGCGGCTGGCGGCCTGGGCCGGGGCGGCCAGCTTGTCGAGGAAGGCCTGGACGTGGGCCGGGGTGTCGCGGGCCTCGCGCCCGCTGATGCGCTCCTCGGCCTGGGCGGTGGTCATGCCCTGGCTGACGGCGCCCAGCTCGTCGAGGAAGTTGGTCGGCGCCTCGACCTCGCTGTCTGCCGGCGCGTCCGCTCTCAGGGCGTTGGACAGCGGACGCGGCGTGCCACGGGGAATGCCCGCAATCAGTGCCTCGACATCCTTGGCCTGGCTGGCCTCGGGGCCACGTAGCTGGGCCATGAGCTGGTCGGCCAGGCCGATGCCGCGGCTGGCCATGGTCTGGGACCACTGCTGGTCGAGCAGCGTCTGGTAGAACTGGGTCTGCTTCGAGTCGGTCAGGCCAGAAGACGGCACGGCGTCGCGCATGCTCTTCATCATCATGTTGATGAACATCGCCTCGAACTGGCGCGCCGCCTCCGCCGCCGCCGCCGGGTCCTGCTGGCGGGCGCTGGTCTTGAGTCGCGCCAGCCCCTGCATGTCCAAGGCGAAGCCGGCCTGGCCGACGCTGCCGGTGGCCCGGCTGGCGCCGGACAGGGCAGAACCCGAGAGTCCTGTTGTGGGCCCCGAAGCCAGCCCTGTCATGGGCCCAGATGAAAGATCAGAGATAGCCATCAGATGATCTCCAGCTCGGCTCTGAGCGATCCCGCGGCCTTGAGCGCCTCGAGGATCGACATCAGGTCGTTGGGGGTCGCGCCGAGGGCGTTGAGGGCGTCCACCACGTCGAGCAGATTGGCGCCTTCGACCACCTGCAGGGTGCCCTGGCCCTCGTCGATGGTGATATCGGAGTCCGGCACCACCGTGGTCTCGCCGCCACGGCTGAAGGGCGCCGGCTGGCTGACGCCGAAGGCGGTGTCGATGACGATGGACAGGTTGCCGTGGGCCACGGCGGCGCGCTTGAGCGTCACGCTGCCGTTGAGCACGATGGAGCCGGTGCGCGAGTTCAGCACCACCTTGGCCCGGGCCGGCATCGGGGTGACGTCGACGTTCTCGACACGGGCCATGAAGTTGACCCGGGAGTTGGCGTTGGTCGGCCCGTTCAGGGCGATGACCCCGCCGTTTCTGGCCGAGGCCACCGGGTAGTCGAAGGTGTCGTTGATCGCCCGGACCACGCGCTCGGCGGTACCGAAGTCGGCCTGGTTGAGCTGCAGCTCCAGCACGCCGTCACGGCTGCCCAACGCCAGCGGTACCGTCTGCTCGACCATGGCGCCACCGGCGATGCGCCCGGCCGCCTGGTGGCTGATCTGCACGCTGGAGCCGGCGGACTCGGCGCCGGCACCGTTGATCAACAGGTTGCCCTGGGCCAGGGCGTAGACGTCGCCGTCGGCGCCCTTCAATGGCGTCATCAACAGGGTGCCGCCGCGCAGGCTGCGGGCATTACCGATGGAAGACACCACCACGTCGAGGCGCTGGCCGGGCTGGGCGAACGGCGGAAGGTCCGCTGTGACCATCACCGCCGCCACGTTGCGCAACTGCATGTTGGTGCCCGGCGGCACGGTGATGCCGAGCTGGGACAGCATGTTGTTGAGGCTCTGGCCGGTAAACGGCGCCTGCATGGTCTGGTCACCGGAGCCGTCCAGGCCCACCACCAGGCCGTAGCCCACCAACTGGTTGTCGCGCACCCCGGCGAAGCTGGCCAGGTCGCGGACCTTCTCGGCGCGAGCCAGGTGGGAGAAGGCCAACAGCGCGATCAGCAGCACCAGCATCAGGCTGCCGAGGGTCAGGGTGGGGCGACGGGAGACAGGGTTTCTCATCATGCTCGGCCTAGAAGGGGGAAACGTTCAGGAAGAACCGCTGCATCCAGCCCATGTGCTGCGCCTCGTTGATGTAGCCGTTGCCCACGTACTCGATGCGCGCATCGGCCACCGCCGTGGACGGCACGGTGTTCTGGGTGGTGATGAAACGCGGATTGACCACCCCGCCGAAGCGGATGAACTCGGTGCCCTGGTTGATCGCGATCTGCTTCTCGCCGCGCACCCTGAGGTTGCCGTTGTTCATCACCTCGATCACCGAGACGGTAATGGTGCCGGTAAAGGAGTTATTGGCCTCGGAGCCACCGCCGCCCTCGAAATCTGTATCGCCGTCGATCTCGAAGCCGTAGTCCATCAGTTCCTCCAGGCCTTCCGGCACCTGGGAGAAGGTCAGGCTGGAGCCGCCGTCACGGTCGGCGTTGGAGCGGGAGTTCTTGCTGGCGCTGACCTCTTCGTCCAGCACGATGGTCAGGATGTCGCCGACGCTGCGCGGACGACGATCCTCGAACAGCGGCTGGTAGCCCCGGGCCTTCTGGAAGATCGAACCATTGGCCACCGGCAGCGGCCGATCGGGGATCTCGATCTGCTCCTGCTCGCCCACCACCGAGGCGTGGGGAATCTGGGCGCAGCCGGCAAGCGTCAGCAGCACCAGGGCCAGCGTCAGCGTCGCCAGGCGCAGAACAGCATGAGCCCCACCGTGTGGCGCGCCAGATGATGAGGTCGTGTCAGGGTGCATGGCCGTCTCCAGTGCCACCGCAGAATTTATTATCAGAGTCGTGACTAGGCGCTATCCGAAAAGGGTCGATGAGCGCAGGCACTTTTCAGACAAGCCCTAGAGTTGTGCCAGGCGTGCCAGCATCTCATCACTGGTCTGCACCGCCTTGGAGTTGATCTCGTAGGCGCGCTGGGTCTGGATCATGCTGACCATCTCCTCCACCACGTTGACGTTGGAGGTCTCCACATAGCCCTGCAGCAGTCGGCCGGCACCGTTCATGCCCGGCATCAGTTCGTTGCGCGGCCCGGACGAGCTGGTCTCGAGGTACAGGTTGCCGCCGATGGACTGAAGGCCGGTGGCGTTGACGAAGGTGGAAATGGTGATCTGGCCCACCTCGTCGGACTCGCTGGTACCGGGCTGGGTCACCGAGACCACGCCGTCCTCGCCGATGTCCACCGACAGGGCGTTGTCGGGGATGATGATGGCCGGCTCCAGCGGGTAGCCGTTGGCGGTGACCATCTGGCCGTTCTCGTCGAGCTGGAAGCTGCCGTCACGGGTGAAGGCGGTGGTACCGTCGGGCATCAGCACCTGGAAGAAGCCCTTGCCGTTGATCGCCAGATCACGCGAGTTCTCGGTGGCCTCGAGCCCACCCTGGGTGTGCAGGCGCTCGGTGGCCACCGGACGCACGCCGGAACCGATCTGCATGCCCGAGGGCAGGCGGTCCTGGACGTTGTTCTGGGCGCCGGGCTGGCGCATGTTCTGGTACAGAAGGTCCTCGAACACCGCCCGGGACTGTTTGAAGCCGTTGGTCGAGACGTTGGCCAGGTTGTTGGAAATCACGTCCAGCTGGACCTGCTGGGATTCGAGTCCGGTCTTGGCCGTCCACAGCGACTTGATCATCGTTCTTCTCTCCCTCGGTCAGGAGGCTCCCCTGACCGCTCAATAATTCGGCCCTGGCCGTCGGTTGAAGGGGTCAGCCGTTCAACGACAGCAGGCTGTTGGCCTTCTGGGCGTTCTCGTCGGCGGTGCTGATCATCTTGGTCTGCAGCTCGTAGCGCCGCGCCACATCGATCATCGCCACCATGGACTCCACCGGATTGACGTTGCTGCCCTCCAGCGCCCCGCTGACCACCCGTACCTGGTCGGAGGCCGCCAGCGCAGCAGGCTCGCCATTCTCACCGATGGAGCGAAATAGACCGTCGCCGCCACGGGTCAGCTCGCCGGGCTGCGGCTCGACCAGCTTGAGCCGGCCGATCTCGGCCAGGGCGTCGGGGTCCTGGCCCATGCCGATCGCACTGATGGTGCCGTCGGCACCGAGGAACAGCTCGGCCTCCAGCGGCACCTGGATCGGCCCACCCTCGCCGATCACCGGGCGCCCCACCGAGGTCAGCAGGCCGTTGCCATCCACCTGCAGGTCACCGCGTCGGGTGTAGGCCTCGCTGCCGTCATCGCTTTCCACCGCGAAGAAGCCGTCACCGTCGATGGCCACGTCCAGGGTGCGACCGGTGCGGGTGATGGCCCCCGGGGAAAAGTCCGCCCCCGGGGTCGAGGCGGCGGTGGACACCCGGGTGTCGAGACGCGCCTCGCCCTCGACCGGCACCGCGCGCATGGCGTGAAGCTGGGCGCGAAAGCCGGTGGTCGAGGCGTTGGCCAGGTTGTGGCTGACCACCGACTGCTGCTCCATGGTCTGGCGTGCGCCGCTCATGGCGGTGTAGAGCATGCGATCCATCTACGACTCCCCTGAAAGGTGTGAAGGACCGCTGCCCGGGGCAGCGGCCGGCGTGGTCATCAGCGCAGGTTGATGGCGGTCTGCAGCACTTCGTCCTGAGTCTTGATGGTCTGCGAATTGGCCTGGTAGGCGCGCTGGGTGACGATCATGCTGACCAGCTCCTTGGCCATGTCGACGTTGGAGGTCTCGATGGCGCCGGACTGGATGCCGCCCAGCAGGCCGGTACCCGGGGCACCGACCAGCTCCTGGCCGGAGGCGTCGGTGGCGGCCCAGGTGTTGTCACCGGCGGGTGACAGGCCCTCGGGGTTGCGGAAGCTGGCCAGGGCGATCTGGCCGGCCGGGCGGGTCTGCTCGTTGGAGTAGCTGCGCACCACGGTGCCGTCACTGTCGATGCTGATACCGACCAGGGCGCCGGAGGTGTAGCCGTTCTGGTTGAGCGAGGTGGTGCTGGCGTTGTTGCCGAACTGGGTGGAGCCGGAGATATCGAAGTCCAGCGTCATGTCATTGGCAGCGCCATTGAAGTAGTCGGCCGAGGCAAAGGTGACCGGAAACTTGCCATCAGCAGGGGTGACCAGTTGACCATTGGTGTCAAACTCCATGGAGAGGGTCTGCGCTGCGACAGGTGTCGCGGTCTCGTCCATCAACACCTTGCCATCCATCGCCATGGTGCCGGTCCAGGTCTTCGCGCCCGTCTTCTCGTAGTAGACGGTGACATTGCGCGGGTTACCCAGCGAGTCGTAGGCGGTAAAGTTGTTGGAGTAGTGGTAATCGACCGGGACACTGGCGGAGCCGTCGGAGCCCGCCAGGGTGACGCTGTTGAGGTCTTCGCCGACGACCTTGCGTGAATCGAGGTTGAAAGTGGTGGACACCTCGGTGGTGGCGCTGGCCGGCATCTCGTCGGCCTCGATCTGCAGCACCTCGGGCTGGCCGCCCACCTGGACCGCACCGGCGGCGTTGACGCCGTAACCCATGATGCGCGCGCCCTGGGCGTTCTGCAGGTAGCCGTCCGGGGTCATGGTCAACTGGCCGTTGCGGCTGTACACCACCTGGCCGTTCTGTTCCATGCGGAAGAAGCCGTCACCGCTGATGCCCAGATCCAGCGGCCGGTTGGTGGACTCCAGGTTGCCGCCGCTGAAGTCCTGCAGCACGGTGGAGACCTTGGTACCCAGGCCGATCTGGGAGTTGGCGAAGACGTCGGCGAACTGCGCACTACCGCTCTTGTAGCCCACGGTCTGGGAGTTGGCGATATTGTTGCCCAGCACGTCCAGGCTGTCGGCGGCGGCGTTCAGACCACTCAGCGCTTGTGAAAAACCCATGTCACTCTCCTTATACGTTTCCCTGCGTCGATGACCCGACGGTCATCCTGCGTTCGCTACAGAATCTGGCGGATATCGCTCAGCGCCACCTGCCCGTAGACGGCACCCAGATCGAGTTGCACCTGGCCGCTGTCATCCGCCGGGGACACCCCGCCGACCTGGGCGTAGTTGAGCGCGGTCACCGCAAGCTCCTCGCCCTCGACACCGGTGGCCTCGATGCTGACGTGATAGGCACCTTCGGGGGCCGCCACGCCTTCACCTGTCATGCCGTCCCACTGGAACGACTCGGTCCCGGCGGAGGCCGGGCCCAGGTTGTAGCTGTTGATGACCTCGCCGGACTCGTTGGTGATGGTCACCTTGACCTCGGCGGCGGGGCTTTCCAGCTCGACGCCAAAGGGCGTGGAGACCGGCGCGCCTTCATCGTTGTGGGCCATGACGATGCGATCCCCCGGCACCAGCACGCCCTTGCCGATCAGCCCGGTGGCCTGCAGCGCCTGGCCGGCGTTGATCTGGCCGGTGATCGACGACATGGTCTCGTTGAGAGACTCGATGCCCGAAACCGTGTTGATCTGGGCCAACTGCGAGGTCATCTCGCTGTTGTCCATGGGATTGAGCGGATCCTGGTTCTGCAGCTGGGTCACCAGCATGGTCATGAAGTTGTCGCCGAGCTCGTCGGACGCCTGCTTGGAGCTGGCCTGAGCGGTGGCGGCGTTGACCGATTGGTAAACGCTTGCATCGATGGTGTTGGCCATGGGATCAGCCCTCGCCCAGGGTCAGGGTCTTAAGCATCAGCTGCTTGCTGGTGTTCATGACCTCGACGTTGGCTTGATAGGAGCGGGAGGCGGAGATCATGTTGACCATCTCGCCCACCGGGTCGACGTTGGGCATCGCCACGTAGCCGGCGTCATCGGCCAGCGGGTGCTCGGGACGATACTCCTGGCGCAGCGGCGAGGGGTCCTCGACCACCTCGCGCACACCGACACCACCGATGCCGTCACTGGCGGCACGGGACTCGAACACCGCCTGGCGGGCGCGGTAGGCCTCGCCGTCGGGGCCGGCCACGCTGTCGGCGTTGGCCATATTGCTGGCGGTGACGTTCATGCGCTGGGCCTGGGCAGACATCGCCGAGGCGGAGATATCGAAGATCGAAAACATCGACATGGGGCGCTCTCCCTGCTTGGAAACTGAGATGGACCGGGCTTACTGCTCGGGCTGCATGGCCTGCTTGAGGCCCTGGATGCGACTGTTGAGGATCGTCAGCGCGGCCTGGTAACGCACCGAGTTGTCGGTGAAGGCGGCCCGCTCGCGGTCCATGTCCACGGTGTTGCCGTCGAGGCTGGCCTGCTCCGGTACGCGGTACTTGAGCTCGCTGCCGCCAAGCGACATCGCCTGGCCATGACCCGACAGGTGGTGGCTGGACGTCCGCGCCAGGGCCAGACCAGGCTGATTCGCCCCCTTGGTCGCGGCTTCCAGGGCCTGGGAAAAGTCCATGTCGCGTGCCTTGTAGCCGGGGGTATCGGCATTGGCGATATTGCTGGCCAGGACCTTCTGGCGTTCCTGTCTAAGCGACAGGGCCTGCTGGTGAAAAGCGAGCGAGGCCTCGAGCTGATCGATCATCCCGGTGCGCTCCGTAAGCAAGGGAACAAAGAGACAAGGGGTTCGACGATGAAGAATACCCAGGCCCCTGTCTGCACAAAGCCGTGAACAGCCCCCATTACCACGCCCATTTCAGACCATGCGTCGATGCCGGCTTCTCTACACTGGTGTGCCATGGCCCTTGAATGGCCAGGCAAGCGCCCTTGAATGGCCAGGAAAGTGCCCTTCAAACGGCCCCGGGCGCTAAAGATCGCACCGACCACCGGTATCCCGATGTCTCGATCCTCATCTCTTGTACAAGCCACTGCTTCCCTGTCCTGGGTCATCGCCCGGGCGGCGCTGGTGCTGTGTGTAAGCTCAGGCTTTGCCGCCAGCGTCGCCCAGGCCAGCGGCCAGGCGGTCGATGACGGCGGTGTCGATGCGGGCACCGGCGAAGCGCTGACACGGGTGGAGAGCTTTCTGTTCGAGCAGGCCCTGGCCGACGGCGCCCGTCCGGGCGATCTGGAGATCCAGGTATTCCCGCCGGCGGCGAGCCTGGCCGACTGCCGCCAGCCCGAGCCCTTCCTGCCCCGGGCGGGGAGTCGGCTGGCCGGACGCGTCTCGGTGGGGCTTCGCTGCGAGGGAGAGCGCCATCGCAGCCGCTATCTGCAGGCAGAAATCACCCGGCTGGGCGAGCGACTGGTGGCGGCGCGGGACATCGCCCCCGGCGAGCGCCTGAGCGCGGACATGCTGACCAGCGAGCGCTTCGACGTAAGCCGTCTGCCGTCCCAGGCGCTGACCGATCCACAGGCGGCCATCGGTCAGATCGCACGACGCGGGATTCGCCAGGGTCAGGCGCTGTCGGCCCATCAGCTGACATCACCCAAGCTGGTGCGACGCGGCGAGCAGGTCGCGGTGGAAGCCAGTGGCCGGGGCTTTCGCATCAGCCGCCAGGGCGAGGCGCTGGAGGCCGGCGGCCTCGGCGATGTCGTGCGGGTAAGGGTGGATCGGCGCCAGATCCTCGACGCCCGGGTGGTCGAACACGGCCGGCTGGCGGTAACCTACTAGGACGTTGATGAAAAGTGCCTGCGCTCGGTAATACGGCGTTAAAAACCGGCTGGTGCGCCAGCCCGGTCAACATACTCATTTACTGCTAGTAAACTGCGCTGTCTCTCCGATTTTTGCCTTGTCTAACCTTCGCTCGGCGACTTTTCGTAAAACGCTCAGGACATGTCCACGAAGCGGCTGCGCTCGGCAATACGGTGTTAAAAATTTGGCTGGTGCGCCAGACCTAAAGTTCTTGTTCTTGCGGCCGATGATGTACATAGACGCAGACATTCGGATCAACGGCGACAGCCAGCGCCTGGTCCCATCGCCATTCTCGTGAGGCCTTGCCCGTGAAGATCGATTCGCAACATCCTCTGACCCGCCCCGCCCAAAGCGAGGGGCCGCAGCAGAGCGACAAGCTCCAGCAAAGCGAGACGCAACAAGCCGCTGGCGCCGGTGTCGAAGCCGGTGCCCAGGCCCACCTGAGCCGCCCGGCGGCGGACACCAGCCAGGACATCGACAGCGCCCGGGTCGAACAGATTCGTGACGCCATCCGCGAGGGACGCCTGGAAATCCATCCCGAACGCATCGCCGACGGCCTGATCGACAGCGTCCGCGACATGCTCGGCGATGGCTCAGAGGGCTCGCAGTCGTGAGTCTTGCCCGACTGCTCGACCAGCAGCGTGAGCGACTCGCCGAGCTGCTGGCCCTGCTGGGCGAGGAACAGGAGTGCCTGGTTCAGGGCCAGGTCGACAGCGAGGCGCTGGTGGCGCTCGCCGGCCAGAAGTCCGAGATCCAGCAAAGGCTTGCCGAGACGGAAGCGCGCCGCCATCAGGTGCAGTGCCGACTGGGCTACCCCGATGACCGCGAGGGCACCCTGCAAGCCGCCCGTGACGCCGGCTGCGAAGCCGCCTGGCAGGCCACCATGGCACTCGCCAGGGAAGTCTCCCGCGCCAATCTGCGCTGTGGCGAACTGCTGGCCCTGCGCATGGAGCACAACCAGCGCATGCTCGACCAGATCCACCGCATCGCCAACGCCAGCGTCTACCAGCCCGACGGCCGCACCCGGCTGCAGCCCTCTCGGCTCAACGTCTCGGCCTGATTTCCTGGTTCAAGGTCTTGGCTCGCCGCTTGGACTCTCGACATCGGGCCTGACGCCTCCTCTCGGAAACACCTGCCCGGCTCTGCCACCTTGCCGGCATCAATGCCTGGCTCAGATCGCTATCGCGGGATGCGCGCCGGAGGCCGCCCAGCCCACCAGGGCCTCGCTTTCCAGCGGCGCACCGACAAGACGCCCCTGAATCCGGACAAGCCCCAGCGCCTTGACGGTATCGAGCTGTTCGGCGGTCTCGACCCCCACCGCCACCGCGACGAACTCCAGCGCCTCGAGGCAGCGCATCAGCGCCGCCACGCTCTGGCGCATGCTGGTGGAGGGATCGGCCAGGGTCTTGAGGGTCTCCGGCCCCAGCTTGCCCAGGGTCACCGGCAGCGAGGCCATGCCGAACAGGTCCACCGGGGAGCGGCCCAGCCCATCGACGCCGAGCCGCACGCCCAAAGCGACGATACGCCTTAACAGGTGGGACTGGCGGTGGCCCACCTCGAACAACCCCGCGCCATCCACCTCCAGGCACAACCAGTCGAGGCACTCGTGGCGATAGTGGCCGCCCGCCTCTTCCTGGGCACCCGCCTCCCCCTTCGCGCCAGACTCGCATAGCTGGCGCAGGTAGAGATCCAGGGCGCGGCCATCGAAGCCGTCCTGATCCAGCAGGCAATGGTGAATGTTCACCGAGATATCCCAGTCACCCAGCTCGGAGCCGGCCTCGCGCCAGCGCCTGCGCTGGGCCATGACTTCCTTGAGCACCCAGCGATCTAGCCGGTCGACCAGCTGCATTTCGGCGGCGAGTGCGACAAATTCCCCCGGCGCGACCTCGCCACGCTGGGGATGGCGCCAGCGCACCAGCGCCTCGAGCCCGCAGCAGCGCCGGGTGAGCAGATCGAACTGGGGCTGATACACCAGATAGAGCTGCTGATCGGGGAACATCAGCGCTTCCTGCAGCTCGTGACGGAAGCGCTGCTGGCGCTCCATCAGACGCTGCAGGCTGCCGTCGTAGAAGGCGAAACCTCCGGGCACGGCCTCTTCCAGCGCCTTTTCGGCGTGGGCCAGCAGCTCGCCGGTTTCCTCGCCGTCTTCCGGACACAGGACGATGCCGATGCGCGGCTCGATCAAGGCGGGCTGATAGCCGGGTAGGGTAAAGGGCGGTTCCAGCGCTTCGAGGCAGCGGTCGGCCACCAGTTGCATGGTCTCCGGCGTGACCGGATGCTCGAGCAGCACCCCCCAGCGTTCGCGATCGATCTGCACCACGCTGTCTTCCCGGCGCAGCACGTTGACCAGTCGGCGTCCGGCCCGGCGCGACACCCGCGACGCCATCTCGCCACCATGGTCCACCAGGATGCGCGACAGGCCGTGCAGCTCGACCAGCATCACGCCGAGGCGCTGACCAAGACGGTCGGCGCGATCGAAAGCGTGGGACAGGCGGTCCTCGAAGATCCAGGTACTGGCCACGTTGCCGATATCGGCATGGCGGCGATCCAGTACCGCGTCGGCGTCGGCGTCGAGATCGACGAAGGTGACCAGCCACATCAGCGGATCGGTGCCGGCGTCCAGGGACGCATCGGCGCCTCGGTCGAAGGCTACGCAGGACATCAGCCCCAGCCTGGCGCTGGCGCTGTCATCCACCGCAAGCCAAGCCTGCTGCCAGTCCTCGCCGGGTGACAGGGTATGGTAGCTGCCCCGCTCCCCCAGCAGATTGACGAAGGGGCGAAACAGCTCGTTGAGGTTGCGGCCCTGCAGCTCGCCACCGGTGGGACAGGCCAGCTCCGTCAGCGCGGTGTTGGCCCATAACAGGCGGTCATTGGCATCGATCAGCGCCAGCCCCACCGGGGCGCGGTCAAGCACCAGCCCCGCCACCACGGAGGGATGCCGGGCGACCTTGCCGGCGGAAGCCGCCTGCAACAGCGACGTCGGGCCCAAGCCCGCTGATCGATCCTTAGCCATGAGCCCTGCCCAGATAGAGGTAAGCGGTGCGCATTACCTAATATAACCACTATCGGCGAGGCCGGCGTACTCTTGAGGACCGACATGAACGGTTTTTACATGAACAGGGCTAGCGCGGACGCAGGCGCAGGGCGTCCATGCCACCGTCCACCGGCAGGCAGACCCCCACCGTCGAGCGATTGGCGGGATCGGCCAGATAGGCCACCGCCTGGGCCACCTCGGCGGCGGCGACCAGCCGTCCGTGGGGCTGGCGAGCCTCCAGCGCGGCACGCTCGGCCTCGGGGTCAGGCGCCTGCGCAAGCAAGCGGCCGATCCAGGGGGTATCCGCGGTGCCGGGCGAGACACAGTTGACCCGAATGCCCTGTTGCAGGTGATCGGCCGCCATGGCTCTGGTCAAGGCCAGCACGGCGCCCTTGGTCGCCGAGTACAGGGCCCTTTGCTGAATCCCCACGGTGGCGGCGATGGACGCCATATTGACGATGGCGGCGGCGTCCGACTCGCGCAGATGAGGCAGCGCCGCCCGAGACACCCGCGCCATGCCGGCGACGTTGACCTCCCAGGCACGCGCCCACTCCTCATCCGGGTTGCCCGCGACATCGCCCTGGGCACCGATGCCTGCGTTGTTGACCACGATGTCGATACGTCCCAGCGCACTGGCGACCGCCGCCACCGCGCGCTCTACCTGCTCGCTGCTGGCGACATCGCACGCTTCCCAATGGTGTTCATTGGCGGGATCTTCGCGATCCAGTACGGCAACGCGGGCGCCTTCAGCGGCCAGGCAGTCGGCGATCGCCGCGCCGATGCCAGAGGCGCCGCCGGTGACGATGGCCACCCGTCCTTCAAATCGAGCTGTCATGGATTAGCCCTCCCAGGCACGAAAGGTCTGACGCTGGCGGCCCAGGCCGTCGATCTCCACCTCGACCACGTCGCCCGGCTTGAGATAGTCGAAGCGCCCCGAGACCGCTACCCCTTCGGGGGTTCCGGTAGAGATGACGTCACCGGGCTCGAGCTGCATGTACTGCGACAGATCACGCACGATCTCGGCGCAGCCGAAGATCATGTCCGAGGTGCGGGAGTCCTGGCGCGGCTCGCCGTTGACCCAGGAGCGCAGGCCCACATCGGCGGGATCGAAGGCGTCGGCGGTCACGATCCAGGGGCCCAGTGGCATATAGCCCGGGCTGCACTTGCCCTTGCTCCACTGGCCGCCGGAGACCTCAAGCTGGAACTTGCGCTCCGACAGGTCGTTGGCGAGCACATAGCCTCCGATATGGCTGGCCGCTTCCTCCAGCGAGTCGCAGTAGCTGGCGGTGCTGCCGATCACGATGGCGAGCTCGACCTCCCAGTCGGTCTTTTCCGAACCGCGCGCGATGGTGACGGTGTCGTCGGGGCCGGCGACGGTGTTGGGCGTCTTGAAGAAGACGATGGGTTGCTTCGGCGGCTCGGCGCCGGACTCGGCGGCGTGGGCGGCGTAGTTCTGACCGATACAGATCACCGAGCCCACCGCCGCCACCGGCGAGCCGTGGCGCACCTCGTCGGCAAGCTCGACGGCGGTCAGCCGCCCGGCGTCCAGCAGCCGGCGAAGACGTGCCACGCCGTTGTCCTTCCAGAAGCCTGGCCCGAAGTCGCCCACCGGCGAGGCGTCATAGAGCACGCCTTCGACCTCGACCAGCGGCATCTCGTTACCCATCGTTCCACGGCGCAACAGCTTCATGTGTTCTCCTTCAGCAGGCCTCGCGCCTGCAGTTCGTTCCAGAAGGCCTCGGGGATATCGCACGAGGCCAGTGCATGATTTCGCTTCACCTGCTCAGGCGAGCGCATTCCGGCCATGACGTTGACCACGGCGGGGTGGCGCCACGGGAAGGCCAGCGCTGCCGCCGGCAGGCTGACGCTGTGGGCTCGCGCCACTGCGGCGAGTTCGCGGGCACGTTCGAGCACCGCCTCTGGTGCCTGGCCGTACTCGTACCAGGCATCGGCGGGAGGCTCGTCACGCGCCAGCAGGCCCGAATTGAAGGCGCCGACGGCGACCACACCGACCTTGCGTTCCAGGCAGGCGCTCATCAGTCCTGTCTGCTCCTGCTCCAGCAGGGTGTAGCGACCGGCCAGCATGATCAGGTCAGGCCTTGCCTGATCGACGAAGCGCTTGAGCATGCCGGCGTCCTTGGAGCCCACGCCCCAGGCCGCGATCCTGCCCTGCTCGCGCAGGCGTTCGAGTTCGGGGACGGCCCCCGCCAGGGCTTCCTCGAAGCGGTCCGTGGGCTCTTCCGGGTCATGGATCCAGAGGATGTCCACCGACGTCATGTCGAGGCGCGCAAGCGACGCCTCCAGGCTCTGCCTTACGCCCTCGGCGGTGTAGTCACGCCGCCGGGTCAGGTCATCGGCCACGTGGAAGCCGTTGGCCTCGTCGCTGCCCTGGGGGACAGGGTTGGGCTCCAGCAGGCGTCCCACCTTGGTGGAGATGACGAAGTCGTCCGGCGAGCGTCCCTTGAGCGCCTTGCCCAGGCGCTGTTCGGACAGCCCGAGCCCATAGTGCGGGGCCGTGTCGTAAAACCGCAGCCCCAGCTCCCAGGCGGTGTCCACGGCGGCCAGGCAGTCCTGTTCGGGGGTGACCTTGCCCATGTTGCCGAACTGCGCCGCACCGACGCCGAGGCCTTCGAAGGCACGGCGCAGCTTGGGTGGCAGACGGCTGGCGATCGGCGATGTGGTCATCGGGCATCTCTCCTGTGATAGATGTTCAAGGCGTTGTCCTCGGCAACGGCCTGGCGCTTTTCTGCGGGCACCCGCGCCAGCACCCGCTCGCACCAGTCCTTCGGGTCCTGACTGATCGGGCTGTCGCTGCCGAGCAGGCAGCGCTCGGCACCGAAGGTCTCGAGGGCGACGTCGACGATGTCCGCGGCGTGGCGCTCGAGCTCATCGGCGTCGCGGCACTCCGCCGGCAGCCCGGACAGCTTGCAGTGGACCCTGTCGAGTTCGGCCAGGCGCGCCAGATTGCGCTGCCAGGCGTCTCGCGCGACGCCATCACGCGGGTTCGGCTTGCCCATATGGTCGAGTACCACCGTCAGCTCCGGCACCTGCTCGAGCAACGCCAGCAGGCGCGGCAGCTCTCGGTCCCTGACGCAGGCATCGAAGGGCAGGCCCCAGTCGGCCAGACGCTTCAGGCCCTCGACCAGGGCGGTCGAATCAAACAGCTCGCGGTCCTGCAGCAGGCGTCTGACGCCGACCACCTGGGGCACCTCGGCTAGACTCGCCAGCGCCCGCTCGGCCTGGGGAAGCTCCAGCGCGACGCTCGCCACCACGCCGTGAACCCGCGGGTCCTGCTGGGCCAGCGAGATCAGCCAGGCGGCTTCCTCGGCGGGGTCCGGGGCGTCGGCCTCGACCAGCACGTAGCGGCGGTCCTGGCCATCGGGAATCGGCGCCCTGGCGGGCAGGCCCGCATCGGCGAGCCAGGGAATCCGCACCGCACCGGTGTCCCAGACGTGAAGGTGGGTATCGATCATCACGGAACGCCTATGGTCAGCAGAAAGTTGGAGTAGGGGCGGCACTCGCCGGTGGCCACCACCAGGCACACCTCAGGTCCGCGGCAGGCGTGATAGAAGGCCCAGCGATCCAGGCTCGACCAGGCGATCTGCTGGCCTCCCCCATGGCGGTGGTCGGCCAGCCGCTGGCGGCACTCGACCACCGATTCCGAGGCGCCGCCCTCGGCGTTGGCCATGTAGGTGACCTCTTCCACGAACACCGCCTGGGCCAGCGTCTCCATCACCGACAGCGCCGGCACCATGCCCTCGCACAGGTTGAGGTAGACCCGGCTCGCCGCCGGCGGCGCACCGGTCGAATGCGGATAGAGCGCGTCGGCCACCAGCACCCTGGCGCCATGTCCGGCGACGGCCAGGCCCTCGAGCAAGGGCGGATTGAGCAGCGGCCCGCGGATCATGCCGGCACCGCCTGGCGCCGACGGGTCCACTCGGTGCCGTTAGGCCAGGCCCAGGCCGCCAGCGTCTCGGCCTTGATCTCGGCGGAATACCCCGGCTCACGCGGCAATGTATAGGCGCCATCTCGCACGACGCAGGGGTCGACGAAGTGTTCGTGCAGGTGATCGACGAATTCGGCCACCCGGCCGTCCACGGGCCCCGACACCGCGATGTGGTCGATCATCACCAGGTGATTGACCAGCTCGCACAGCCCCACCCCGCCGGCGTGGGGGCAGACGGGCTTGCCGAACTTCCTGGCCATCAGCAGCACCGGGATGATCTCGTTGACGCTGGCAAGGCGGCAGGAGTCGATCTGTACGTAGTCGACCGCGTTGGCCTGCAGCAACTGCTTGAACAGCACCCGGTTCATGCCGTGCTCGCCGGTGGCGACGCCGATGCCGAGCGGGCGCACGCCATCGCCGATGCTGCGATGCCCCAGCACGTCATCCGGGCTGGTGGGCTCCTCGATCCACAGAAGGTCGTGATGGGAAAGCGCCTCGACCCGCTCGATGGCCTCGGGAACCTCCCAGATCTGGTTGGCGTCGATCATCAGCGCCACGTCGGGGCCGATCACCGAGCGGGCAATTCCCAGGCGGCGTTCGTCGTCCTCGGGATTGGCGCCGACCTTGAGCTTGATGTGGCGGTAGCCCTCGTCCATGGCTTCCCGACACAGGCGGGCCAGCTTCTCGTCCGAATAGCCGAGCCACCCCGCCGAGGTGGTGTAGCAGGGAAAGCCGTGCTCGCTCAGCTCGGCGATGCGCTCCTGCTGGAAGTGCCGCTGTTCCTTGAGCATCGCCACCGCCTCCTCGGCGCTCAGCACGTCACCCAGGTAGCTGAGATCCAACTGCTCGACGAGCACCTCCGGCTCCATCTCGCAGACCAGACGCCACAGCGGCACTCCCGCATGCCGGGCCGCCAGGTCCCAGACGGCGTTCATCACCGCCGCCCGCGCCAGGTGTACCACCCCCTTGTCCGGGCCTAGCCAGCGAAGCTGCGAATCCGCGGCGAGTTCACGATAGACCGCCCCCGGGCTCTTGCAGACCTCGGCCGCGTCGCGGCCGACCAGCGGCTGGGCGAGAGCCTCCATGGCCTGCAGGCAGATCTCGTTGCCGCGACCGATGGTAAAGGTGAAGCCGCACCCATAGAGCGCGCTGTCATCGGTGACCAGCCTGAGATAGGCCGCCGAGTAGTCGGCGTCCTTGTTGACCGCGTCGGAGCCGTCGCTGCTGTCCGAGGTGGGAAAACGCAGATCCACCAGTTCGATTGAGGTGATGACGGACACGTATCGTCCTCCAGATTCATCAGATGTATTAAAGTGCTGCCGAAGTTTTCGATAAAATGGCGGGATTCGATCACCCCTTCCGAGCCGGAGCCCCTGCCATGACGCCGCCGCCCCCGTCCGACAGCGACCAACGACGCCCCTCCCAGTACGAGGTGGTGGTGCAAGGCATCCAGGAGATGATCGTCTCCGGTGAAATCGCCTCCGGCGACCGCCTGCCCGTCGAGTCGATCCTCGCCACCCGCTTCGCTGTCTCGCGCAGCTCGCTGCGTGAAGGGGTCAGGGCGCTGGTCGCCATGGGCATCCTCGAGACCCGCCAGGGCTCCGGCACCACCGTTACCTCGCTGGACCCGGGGCTGCTGCTGAAGCCCCTGGAGTTCTGGGCGGGCATCCAGGCCGGGACCTCGTCCCGCGACCTGCACAATGTGCGCCAGGCGCTGGAAGTGGAGGCCGCTGCGGTGGCGGCGCTGCGCCGAACCGATGACGACATCGAGCGCCTCAAGGCCGTTCTGGCCGAGGCCGAGCCCGCCATCCAGGCGCTGGACCACGAAGGTGCGATGGCCGCCGACCTGGAGTTCCACCTCAGCCTGGCGAGGATTTCCCGCAACCCCGTGCTGGTCGCCCTGCTCGAAGCACTGTCGCGGCCGACCCTGCGGATGCGGCTATGGCAGTCGATCCACCTCGGCGGTCGTATCGCCATCACCCACCAGGAACACCTGGCCATCCTCAATGCCGTTGTCGCCGGCGACCCCAGGGGCGCCCATGCCGCCATGCAGACTCACCTCGCTCAGGTCGCCGTGGTGCTGCGGGACACCCCCGATTCGCGTTAAGGCGCTGCCAGTTCAAGAGACGCCAGCTCAGGCCAGATCACCCTCGTTGCTGGTCTCGGGCCGCGGATGACGCTGCACATAGATACCGAAGGCCACGATCACCGCGAAGCACACGGCCACCACCAGGTAGCTGGTCTGGGCCGAGGTGATATCGATCAGCCAGCCCTGGGCCAGCGGCACCAGGGCGCCACCGACGATCGCCATCACCAGGCCGGCGGCGCCGTACTTGGTATCCTGCCCCAGCCCTTCCAGCGAGATGCCGTAGATGGTGGGGAACAGCAGCGAGATACAGGCGCTCAGCAGCACCAGGGCCACCGCCCCGATCAGGTTGCCGCTGAACACCGCCACCAGCGACAGCGCGACGCCGAGCACGCACATCCCGGTCATCAGCTTGCGCGGGTCCACCCGACCCATGACCCCGACCATGACGAAGCGCGACACCAGGAAGACCAGCAAGGAGGCCTGCAGCCAGTAGCCGGCCTCTTCACTGCCGACGCCCAGCGCCTCGGTCACGTAGTGGATGGTGAAGGTCCAGGTGCAGGTCTGGGCGGCCACGTTGAAGAACTGCGCCACCACCCCGAAGGCGTAGCGACGGTTACGCACCAGCCGCCCGAGACGACTCCCCGACAGCGCCACCGTCTCGCTCTTGCGGTCCGCCATCAGCGCCTCGTGGCGCGGCACCCGCACCATGGCGATGGCGATCGCGATCACCACATAGACCAGTGCCAGAGTGATATAGGGGCCCATCACCGCCTGCAATTCCGCCGACTGCATCTCGGCCAGCGCCTCCTGGCTCAGCGAGGCGCGCTGCTCGGCGGTGGCCGGATTGACGTGGGGCAGGATAAACACCGCGGCCAGCAGCACCCCCAGGTTCGACCCCACCGGGTTGAAGGACTGGGCGAAATTCAGCCGCCGAGTGGCGTTCTCGCGCGGGCCCATCGCCATCACGTAAGGATTGGCGGAGGTTTCGAGGATCGACAGCCCGGCCGCCAGGGTGAACAACGCCACCAGGAACATCGAGTAGGTCATCATCTGGGAGGCCGGCATGAACAGAAGCCCCCCGGTGGCCGCCAGCAGGAGGCCGATCAGCACGCCACCCTTGTAGCCCAGGCGCGAATTGATCCAGGCCGCCGGGATCGCCAGGGCAAAATAGGCGCCGTAGTAGGCGAACTGCACCAGCGACGCCTGCAGCGCGCTCATCGAGAACACCGAGCCGAACACCGACACCAGGGGGTCGGTCAGATTGCCGGCGAGCCCCCAGGCGGCAAAGCAGGTGACGATAAGCACAAAGGGCAAGGTCATGCCCCTGTGCAGAAAAGAGGACTTTTCCGGCGCCGACTGTTGCTCAGCCGACGCGGTAGAGGATGCATCCACAAGTGACTCCTTGAATGTATTTGTATGTGGTTATCGAGACAATTGATCAGATGAATTTAGCTAATGAGGGAGAAGCTAGTCGAGGAGCCACGTGAATACAAGGAATGAGAGATAAGACAAACGTCTTAGGTGTCGCGTCAGAGATTATTGCAATTAGCTGTTTTAGTTGAGTTTTTGTCGCTGCGACGTGAAGCAGAAAAAGCTCAAGACAGAAGCAGCACCAGGGGTGCCAGGCGAATGGCTTAGGCGCCACCCACTGACCTTCGCGAGGGATAGATACGATGAATAGGTCAGCCCGGCTGGCTATCGCTCTGGGTGGGGGGGGGAGAAGGAGGGGCGAAAGAGGGAAGACAGAGGAGAGAAAGGGGGGGGGGAGAAAAGACAGGAGCGTGAGAAGAGAGGCGAAAAGATGAAGTGAGCGTGCAGAAAGAAGACAGAGGGTAGAGAGAGAAGGAAGAGAAGCAGGGATGCGGAGGAGGTGCTGATCGCCGCTCGCGAATTCCTGCGCCTCGGTTTGGATGACCTGCCCGTCCTGGCACGTGAGTTTCTGCCCCCTCGACTGTCTCGCTCAGGCCTGCATCGCATGCTCAAGCGCCGAGAGGTGCCGACACTGGCAGATCTGACCCGTCAGGACGCAGGGGATAGTGGCAAGCCCCGGCACAAGCCCTTCAAGGACTGCGAGCCCGGGTACGTGCATATCGACATCAAGCATCTGCCTCAGATGCCCGACGAAGAGCAGAAACGTTACCTGTACGTCGCCATCGACCGCGCCACACGCTGGCTCTATCTGGAGGTCAGGCGTAGCCAGTCCGCCAAGGATGCCAAGGCATTCATGAAGCGCGTGGAGAAGAAAGCTCCTTTAAAGATCCAGACGGTGCTCACTGACAACGGCAAGTCGTTTACCGATCGCTTCACGCGGGCAGGTGAGCGCAAGCCCAGCGGCTATTACCTCTTCGACCAGGAGTACCAGGCCAATGGTATCGAACATCGCTTGATCAAGCCGGGAAGGCCACAGACGAACGGTATGGTGGAACGGTCCAACGGTCGCATCAGCGACGTGCTGGCGACCCGGCGCTATACCTCAGGTGAGGACCTGGAGCAGACACTCAAGCGCTACGCTCGGCTGTACAATCACCACATCACGCAGAAGGCTCTTCACCATCAATCAGCGATTGCAGCGATGAAGGAGTGGCAGTCCAAGCGTTCTGAGATATTTGCCAAACGGGTGGTTATCACACGGGTCCGACGACTATCTATCAGGACATGTACGCCTATCATGCTGATAACTACCACAGAGGCTACAGCGCCTTGCATCAGGGCATGTCTGAACATTATGACCGGCTCGACCGCAGTTTGAGCAGCGCGGTGGTTTGGGACAATTTCTAGCTGTATGACTTCCTGACCCACAAATCGAACACGCCAATTTTATATTACTCCATGATGAAACGGGGCCTTTCGGCCCCGCCTTTAATTACCACTTCAGTCTTGCGACCAAGCCTTGATTTATCCCAGCAGGGACAGCACGCCCTGCGGCACCTGGTTGGCCTGAGCCAGCACGGAGGTACCGGCCTGCTGCAGGATCTGGGCACGAGTCATGTTGGCCACTTCCACCGCGTAATCGGCGTCTTCGATACGCGAACGAGCGGCAGAGAGGTTGGTCTCGGTGGTGGACAGGTTGGTGATCGCCGACTCGAAGCGGTTCTGGATGGCACCAAGATCCGAGCGCAGAGTATCGACCTGGCTGAGGGCGCTATCGAGCTGCTCAAGCGGGCTGGCGCTCGCCGCCTGGGTTACGCCGGTAGCGGTAGCCGGGTCAAGAGTGACGGTGATCTTGTTGTCGGATGAGTTGATCGAAACGTCATTTTCGTCCAGCGCATAGTAGGTGGTCGGGTTACCGCCGGTCGCTGCCACCTCGAGATAGAAGTCATCATCGCCATCTTTCACCACACTCTGGCCAGTGGCAAGACCAGTAAAGCTCGCAGCATCAGAAGTACCAGAGGTATCCAGACCGAACTCGCTGGCAAGGGTCGTTGCAGCGCCAGTTGTTGCGGTGCCTGCGATACCGTTGACGTTGAAGGTGTCGAGCTGCAAGGTCTCGCTGCTGATTTCATCGAGATCGATGGTGATGGTCTCGTTGTCGTTGGCGCCGACCTGGATGGTCAGATCCTCATCTTTGGCAAGCACCTTAACGCCGTTGAAGCTGGTCTCCTCGGAGATGCGATCGATCTCGTTGAGGCGCTGGTCGATTTCCTTCTGGATGGAGTTCAGGTCGTCGGCGGAGTTGGTGTCGTTCTGAGCCTGGACGGTCAGTTCGCGGATGCGCTGCAGGTTGTCGTTGACCTGGTTCAGGGCACCTTCGGCGGTCTGGGCGACAGAGATACCGTCGTTGGCGTTGCGCTGGGCCTGGGACAGACCGGTGATCTGCGAGGACATGCGGTTGGCGATGGCCTGACCGGCGGCATCGTCCTTGGCGCTGTTGATACGCAGGCCGGAGGACAGACGCTCCATGGAGGTGGTCAGGGCACTCTGGGACGCGTTGAGGTTCTGCTGACCAATCATGGAAGTGATATTGGTATTGATCACGGACATGGTGTCATCCTTCCTTAAAGGGTTGGGCTCCATTGGCGGACCGTCGGGGGTCTGCCGCAACGGCGCCGTTGGCCGTTACTCCTTCTATCGGTGGAATGGGAAAAAGCTTTAGGGAAAGAATCGAAAAAAGTTATTGCCTCACACATTGGCGCCTAGGATAGAGAGGTTCCATTTACCCACCAATGGTGGCGCCAAGGCCTTGATTGCGACCAAATCCAGAGGGTTTTCTTCGCTTTGCCCTGGCCTTTCAAGCGCTAGCATGACACGGCTCCCTACTCCGCCCCGAGGAAACCGCCATGAGCCGTGTCAAGCGCCCTGCGAAACGTCGCCCCTCCTGCACGAAGTCGGAAAAGGGGGGCGCCTCCAGCCTGGCCAAAGCCCAGCGGTTGACCGCAACACGACCCAAGGATGCAGGCACATGGAAGCGTCTGGGCGAACTTCAGATGCAGGCTCGCGACTATCAGAAGGCTGTGCGCTCTTTTCACCATGTCGTCGATCTAAGACCAACTGACAGCGCGAGCTGGGCCCAGCTGGGAAAGCTCGAGGTACGTCTTGGCAATTTCGATGCCGCCGAGGAAGCATTGAAACGAGCGCTCGAGGGCGAGGGAGACGTTCTCAAACACGAAGGTCATCGCCTGCTGAGCCATATCTATCAGGTTCGTGAAGACAAGGCTCAGGCGATAAAACATGCAGAGCAAGCGGTGGCGCTTGCGCAAGATGACGCTTCCTGCCTCGCGACCCTGGCAGCAAGCCTTGCCTTGAACTTTGAGCTCGAGAAAGCCCGGGAGCTCTATCGCAAGGCCGCGACACTGGATTCGACAAGCCACCTTCCGCTCAACAATCTGGCTGGTATCGAAAGTCAGCTGGGGAACCTCGACGCCGCCATATCCGCCTACAGGGCTGCCCACAAAGCAACGCCCGGCACTCCGCTTCCTCTTTCCAACCTGATCACGACGCTGCACTATTACCCCAGCACCAGCCAAAAAGATCTACTAGCACTTTCACGACAGTGGAACCAGCTCTATGCGGACAGTGCTCCGCCACCTCGACCCGAGACATCGCGACGCAAGGACAAGCGCCTGCGCATCGGCATGCTATCCGACGGCTTTCGCGGCCATCCGGTCGCCCGCATGATTCTAGCCGCCCTGGAGAAGGTTTCGCCGGATGAAATGTCATTCACGTTATACAGCACCAACCTCCAGCAAGATTCCTATACGCAGCGACTCAAGAAGCTCGCTTGCCAGTGGACCCCCGTCAAACACTTGAGCGATAACGAAGTCGCCCAGCGGGTGCGTGACGACCAGATCGACATCCTGTTCGATCTGGCCGGCCACAACGCCGGGACCCGCATGCAGGCCATGTCGATGCAACCGGCCCCGTTGATCGTCAAGTGGGTGGGCGGGTTGATCAATACGACCGGCGTCGAGGCCATCGACTACCTGCTGAGCGACGCCATCGAGACGCCGCCCGGCTGCGACGACGACTACGTCGAGAAGCTGATCCGCCTGCCGGACGACTACATCTGCTACGAGGTGCCGCCCTATACGCCGGAAATCAACGCCCTGCCGGCGAAGACCAACGGCTACATCACCCTGGGCTGTTTCAACAACGGCACCAAGCTCAACGAGGTGGTGCTGGGCGAGTGGGCGTCCCTGATGCACCAGCTACCCGATTCGCGCCTGCTGCTCAAGAGCCACCAGTTCAAGGGCAGCGAGCGCGCGGCCAGTATCACTGCCTTCATGGAGGCCAGGGGCATCGCCGCCGAACGAGTCATCATCGAGGGGCCCTCCCCCCATGGGGAGCTGCTGCAGGCCTATCACCGGGTGGATATCGCCCTCGACCCCTGGCCTTACTCCGGCGGCCTGACCACCTGTGAAGCCTTCACCATGGGGGTGCCGGTGGTCAGCCTGCCCGGCCCGACCTTCGCCGGACGCCACAGCGCCACCCACCTGATCAACGCCGGTATGCCAGAGCTGGTCGTCTCGACCTGGGACGAGTACCGCGAGCGTGTCCTCGAACTGGCCGCCGACCTCGACAGCCTGGCCACCATTCGCCGACATCTACGCGAGGTGCTGCTGGGCTCCCCCGTGTGCGACGCCAAGCGCTTTGCCCGCCACTTCACCACCGCCGTCAGGGCAATCTGGCAGCGCCACTGCGAGGGCAAGCCACCGACAGCGCTGACTTTCGACAAGGAAGGCCAAGCCACCTTCGAGGGCGACAGCACTCCTGTTGCGATCCTCCCCGTCGAGCCGCATGCCGAGACAGCAGCAGACGACAGTTTTCGCTGGAACTTCGAGGGCCGCGTCATCGTCGTTGACAGTGGCGCCCGGCTGCTCAAGACCGGCAACCCTCGAGCCCTGCTAGACCTCGACGCCTTCGGCGTGGTCGCCTTCGACCCCGCCAGCCAGGTGAAGAAACCCGAGTTTCTCAAGACCCGTGACGACGTCGACCTGTTCGCCCACGCCTGCCTCGGTGACGGCAACCCAGGCGAACTGCACGCCACCCTGAACGGCCAGTACAGCTCGCTGCTCGAACCTGAAGCCGCCGAGTGTCTGCCCTGCACCCTGGCCCAGCCGATGCGCAGCCTTACCCGCCTGCCGATCAGTACCATTGCCCTGGACAGCATTGAGGGGCTACCTACCATCGACTGGCTGTCACTGGATCTTTCCGGCGACACCATGGCCATTCTCGAGAATGGCGAAAAGGTGCTAGAAAATGCCTTACTGCTGCAGATCCAAGTGCCCTTCCAGCCGCTCTACCAGAGGCAGGCCGACTTTGCCCAAGTCAGCCACTGGGCCCATCGCCACGGCTTCCAGTTCTATCGCTTCAATGCGGTAACGCCAGTCCCGGTAGAGGAAGAGGCCAGCTCTCTGGGCGCCAGCGAATGGTTGTACGCGGACGCGCTGTTTGTTCCCAGTCCCGCTAGACAAGCGGCTCTCGAACCAAATCGTCTCTCTCGTTTGGCTTTCGTCATGCATACGGTATTCCAAGCTAAGGACCTCGCATGGAAATTGCTGAAACGGGCTGGCTTGGCAGAACGTTACCTGGAGGAAGAATGCAACGCTAAACTTGGGTTGCCTCAGGGAGCACCCAGCGACAACGAGGTCGAACAAGCTATCAACCTGCCTGACGCTCCCTTCATGACGCCACCGGAGCAGCAGCTCTTTCTAAAAGCCCTGCGCAAAGCCAAGCACTATTTCGAATTCGGGGCGGGGGGCTCTACCATCTGGGCCGTACGCGAAGGGCTAGTGGTGCAAGGGGTGGAAAGCGATGCGACGTGGGTAACGGCCTTGGCGGACACCTGCGGAGAAAAATGCCAACTGCGCAGCGTCGATATTGGCCCCACCAAGGAATGGGGCTTTCCGGTAAATACTCAGCCCGACAACCGGTTTGAAGCCTACAGCAAGGCCATCTACGACATGCCACGCGCTTTCGACCTGGTTCTTATCGATGGGCGCTTTCGCGTCGCTTGTACGCTCACTACCATACTTCACACCATGGAGCACGCTGAAAATTTGAATAACACGCGGATCTTTATCCATGACTTCTGGGATCGCCCTCATTATCACAGCGTGCTCAAGTATCTCGAAATCGTAGAAAGGGTTGATACTGCTGGGATTTTCATAATCAAGGAAGGCCTTTCCACCGAGCATCTTCAGCAGGAGTGGGAGAATTTCAAGCACGTCCCTGCATAGAACCCGCTGCCCACTTACGACCATCTCAACCCTCAGGACGATATCGATCCGCGGTATCGTCCTGTTTCGTGTCCCCCTCCACACAATCCTGTGCCTATTCGCTGACGCATCTTCTCTACGGTTGTCCCCCTCGCGCCCTTGCTGGACGCTGACTCTGGTGGTGGATGCTGACATCAGGGGCTAGCACTCGCGGGTGATTGAGGTATGTTGAAGACTGTTTTGGTGCCATTTCGAGCAAACGCGTCCAGGGATACCGGACCGATCGTCCAAAGGCGCCTTTGCCTCGGGCGGTAGACGCACCACGGTGGCCGCTATCAACGCTGTCGCCTGCCATGCTGTGAGGATGGCGAGTCTTCGTCATAGCGTCGGAAGGACAAGGAAATGAGCGCCCGGAAGTAGGGTCGCCAAGGGGGTCGTGGGTAGGATGCCGTTTAGACTGCGCGATGTGGCGGAAGATGCCTGGCTGCTGATGGCCTCCAGCGGAATGCTGATGGTCGGCGCTGCGGGTCTCGCCGCCTGGTTGATCCACCCGGTGGAACAGCCGCTGCTGGTGCCCGATGTGGCGCTGGCAAGCCTCGCTGGCGGCGGCGGCGTTCTGCTGCAGGTGCTGCGCAGACCGCGTGGCCGCAGCGTCTGCGGTCTGATGATGATGCTGCTGGCGCTGTACGCCATCGTCCATGACCTGGTCGCCAGCGGCCCTGCCGACGTGCAGTCGCTGCTGACCGGCGGCCCGCGCATGACCAGTTGGGCGGGGCTAGCAATGCTGCCGGGCTGCGTGGCCCTGATGATCGGGGTGGAGCATCGCCAGGGCCCCTTCTGGTGGCGGTTGTCGGGGGGGCTGCTGCTGCTGATCGGCGCGATCTTTACCGTCTGGCTGGTGATTCCTGGCCAGGCACCCAGAGTCTGGGAGGTGACCCGCAGCACCTCGCCCATGGCGGTGTGCCTGCTCTACCTGATCGCTGGCCCGGCCTCGCTGGTGGCGGCCTCACGCCCACCCCACCGCCCGCTGCGCCTGCAGCGCGCCAGCATCGCCGTAGCCTGTGCCGGGGTGCTGCTCAGCAGTCTGGCCTGGCTGTCGCTCAATCATGTGCGCCAGAGCCACGTCCAGCAGGACGCCGCCAACACCCTGACCAACATCGAAGAGCGCGCACGCGGCCAGATGGCGCTGCACCAACGCTGGCTCGACCGCCTGGCCAACCGCACCGGCGAGCAGACGACCGACGCCAATGCCCTGGCCGACGTCATCACCTTTTACCTGCGCGACGTGCAGAGCCTCGAGAGCCTGGCGCTGTATCGCGGCGACGAGCGGCTATGGCTGCGCTCACGGCGTGCTCAGGACAGCGTCTGCCACTTGAGCGAGGCACTGCCCAGGCCGGCCCGTGGCGAACTACGGCTGGAGTTGCCCGACAACCCGCTGGCGACGTCGGCACGCATGGTCAGGACCCTGGCCGATGACGACCTCCGCCTGGTCGCCTGCATCGACCTGCCCGGCACCCTGGCCCCCAGTCACCGCAGCGTTGCCGACCGCACCCTGCTGGCCATCACCGACAGCCAGGGCGTCTGGTGGTGCGGTTTCGGCGACGACACCTGGGAGGTCAAGGACCCGACCCTTCCCCGGCTGGCCGAGAACACTCTGGAGCTGGACGGCCGCACCCTGTCCCTGCGCGCACTGCCAGGCCCGGACAGCGCATGGTGGCTGGCCGGCAGCCTGCCGGCGCTGATCACCCTGATCGGGTTGATCATGTCCTACAGCCTGGCCATCAGCCTGTCGCTGATGCGCACCCTGCTGTGGCAGACCCAGAGCCTGGTGGCCGCCCAGGACCAGCTCGAGAGCTACCAGGGGATCCAGTCGATGATCGCCCGGGAGGCGCCACTGACCGAGACCCTGGAGGCCTGCTGCAGGCTGTTCGAGGGTCACCTGCCCGACGCCATCGCCACGGTCCTGACGCTGGACCCCGGCGGCGAGACCCTGAGCCTGGCGGCGGGTCGCAGCCTGCCGTCTGAGATGGCACCGCTGCTCGCCAGGACCCCGGTGGGCGGCACCTTCGGCACCTGGGCCAGCGCCGCCGAGGCGAGGGCCCCACGGGCCAGCGACGACATCACCGAGGACCCGGCCTGCGCCGGCGTGCACCCGCGCCTGCGCGACGGCGAGCTGAAGGCCTGCTGGGCCTACCCGGTCATCGCCAGCGATGAACGTCTGCTGGGGGTGGTCAGCCTGTTCTTTCGTCACGAGCCGACCCGGCAGGCCGAGCCCAGCCGGCGTATCGAGCGCTGCCTGGAGCTGGTTGCCCTGGCGGTGGAACGCGACCAGGACCGCCAGGCGCTGTTCCAGAGCGAACAGCGCTACCGTTCACTGTTCACCTACAACCCCGACGCCATCTATTCCCTCGACCACGAAGGCATCTTCGTCGCTGCCAACACCACCTGCTCGACCCTTACCGGGGTACCACTGGGCGACATCCTGGGGCGCCACTACGAACTCTTCGTCAAGGAAACGGATCGCTCCTGGGTGCGCGACGCGGTGCGCAAGACGCTCAAGGGCGAGGTCACCCGCTACACCCTGCCCATCATCACCCCCCTGGGCAGGCGGGTGATGGACATCACCAACCTGCCGATCATCATCGACGGCGACATCAGCGGCACCTTCGGCATCGCCAAGGATGTGACCGAACGCCACGCCCAGGAGACCCAGCTGCGCATCCTGCAGCGCAGCGTCGAGGCCAGCATCAATGGCATCGTGATCGCCGATGCGCGCTCGCCGGAGCTGCCGATCATCTACGCCAACCCGGCCTTCATGCGCATGACCGGCTATCCCGAGGAAGAAGTGCTGGGGCGCAACTGTCGCTTCCTGCAGGGCGAGGAAAGCGACCCCCAGGTGGTCGGACGCATTCGCCGCCAGCTGGCAAACCACAGCGAAGTCCGCGCCACCCTGCTCAACTATCGCAAGAACGGCGAGGCCTTTTGGAACGACCTCTACATCTCGCCGGTGATGGACAGCGAAGGCGAGGTCTCTCACTTCGTCGGCGTCCAGCACGACATCTCCGAGCACAAGGCCTACGAGGAGAGCCTGGCCTACCATGCCAGCCACGATGCCCTGACAGGCCTGGCCAATCGCGCCCTGTTCGAGGATCGCCTGCGCCACGATTTCGCCCTGGCCAAGCGCCAGTCCCACCACCTTGGCGTGCTGTTCATCGACCTGGACGAGTTCAAGCCGATCAATGACAGCCTCGGCCACGACGTCGGCGACAAGGTGTTGATCCAGGTCGCCCAGCGGCTCACCGAGGCGCTCAGGCCCGGGGATACCGTGGCCCGCTTCGGAGGCGACGAGTTCGTGGTGCTGCTGCCGGACCTCGACGAGCCCGAACAGGCGGTGACCCTGGCCGAACGCCTGCTGCCGAGGGTGGCCCAGGCCTACCGGGTCGACGAGCATGAGCTGCACGTCACCGCCAGCATCGGGGTGGCAGTGTCCAGCGACGTCACCATCGAACCGATGCAGTTGCTGCAGCAGTCCGACATGGCCATGTACCAGGCCAAGCACCAGGGACGCAATGCGCTGCAGCACTTTAGCCAGGACATCACCTGGGGGGTAAACGAGCGGGTCGCGATGCGCCATGATCTGCAGGCCGCCATCGACGGTGAGCAGCTACGCCTGCACTACCAGCCGGTGTTCGACAACCACCGGGCGATCATCGGGGTCGAGGCGCTGTTGCGCTGGGAACATCCGGTACGCGGCCAGGTGCCGCCCCAGGACTTTATCGCCCTGGCCGAGGAAACCGGCCAGGTCATCGCCATCAACCACTGGGTGCTGACCCGCGCCTGCAGCGACCTGCAGCTCCTCAACGAGGCCGGCCTCGAGGGCCTGGCGGTGGCGGTCAACCTGTCGCCGCTGCAGTTCCGCCGGGCCAACTTCCTCGAGACCGTGCGCGACACCCTGAACCAGACCGGCATCGAGGCCCACCAGCTTACCCTCGAGCTGACCGAGGGCATCCTGATGCACGACACCCCGAACGCCATCGAGACGCTGCAGTCGCTGCGCGACATGGGTGTCGAGGTGGCCATCGACGACTTCGGCACCGGCTTCTCGAGCCTGGGCTACCTCAAGCACCTGCCGGTCAGCACGGTGAAGATCGATCGCACCTTCGTCCAGGGACTGCCGGACAACCAGGAGGATGGCGCCATCCTCCAGGGGATCATCGCCATGGCCCACCACCTGGAGTTGATGGTGGTGGCCGAAGGCATCGAGCACGAGGCCCAGCACGAGTTCCTGCTGCGGCATCACTGCGACGCCTTCCAGGGCTTCCACCTGGCCCACCCCATGCCCTTCGAGCGCTTGACCCGCTTTCTCGGCGAGCATCGCCTGGCCAGCCAGCGCGACGCCATCGACCGCTCGCGGCGCAAGCGTCACTCTCAGGCCTGACAACGCTTGACCTGTGTCAGCATCCCCGCCGACTGTTTAGTCCGAGCAAGGTTGCCCGCCTAAAGATCCGGCACCTTCGGCCGATACTCCGAGACAACGTATGCCAGATGTCGTCGAGGAGTCCCGCTGGTGCCGCACCAACAAGAATTCGAAGAAGTACGCGCCCCTCAGGAAATCACCAGGCTGCTGGACTGCTTGAGCGGCCCCCAGGGGGCCGCACTGGCGTGGGAAGAAGGCAGTGGAACGCCGACACCGGTGCTGCTGATGGAGATTGACCCGGGGGAGTCCATCACCCTGGACATCACCGCGGTGGAAGGGCTTCACTGCCAGCTTAAGCAGGGCAAGCCCTTTCGTCTGGTCGGCTACTGCGAGGGAATGATCACCCGCACTCCGGCGATCACGGCCGCGGACGGAGAGGTGACCACGGCGCCGAGTGAGGCGGAGCTGTCGCGGGAAGTCAGCCGCGCACCTGGGCAGGGCGTGCCGCTGCGCCGGCTATGGCGCTGCCCCTACCCGGACCAGCTGGAGCGGCTGCAGCGCCGTCAGAGCTTTCGCGCGCGCCTGCGCCTGGGCATGTCCGCCGAGGCGGTGCTCAGAGACGGCGATATCCAGGACCTGCACGGGGACCTGATCGATCTGTCGGTAGACGGCTGTCGCCTCGACCTCCCGCGCACCGCCGCTCCTGTGCTGACCAACAGAGAGCTGCCGGTGCCGCTGGAGCTGGGCTTTCCCGATGGCACCCGTCTGGCGCTCCAGGCCGTCGTGCAACATCATCGCTTCGACCCCGAACGGCGCCTGGTCGAGGCCGGCTTTCGCTTCGTCGGCGTCGGGGCCCACCAGGATCGCACCCTGTGGAAGCTGGTACGCGAGGTCGAACGCGAGGCTGCGCGCATCGCCGAAGGGGTGGATTCCAGGCGTCCGCCATCGTCGCTGTTTCAGCTACCGGCAGGGCGCCGCGGCCCACGCCTTGGTCGTCGCGAGGCGGAAACCTACCCCACCGTCATGACCCAGCGGCTATCCCGCGTAGCCGGCTACCTGCACGCCCAGGCGATGGAGCTGATTCAGGGCGGCTGCATCCACGGCCCGCGCCTGTCGCGCCAGGCCGACCACCTGCTGGCACTGTACGACGAGGACCGCGACGGTGTGCTGTTCGCGCTGAGGTTCCTGACCCGGGAGTCCTGGCCGGTACGCCACGGCCTGTCTGTGGCGATCCTGTTGATCGACCTGCTGGAAGACAGCCTGCCCGGCGAGTTGCGCAAGTCCATCGTCGCCAGCGCCATGATCCATGACCTGGGCAAGGTGCTGCTGCCCGAGCCCCTGCGCCTGACGCCGACCTTCGGCGACGCCGAACGCAATCGCCTGGTCCAGCACGTGGGCTGGCTGCGCGAGCGCCTCAGCCACTGCGCCTGGATCAACGCCTCGGTGTTCGAGGCCACCGCCTGCCAGATCAACGAGCGCCTCGACGGCAGTGGCTATCCCGCCGGCATCCGCGACGACGAGCTGCGTGAGCTGGCCCGGGCCAGTGCCGTGGTCGACGCCATCGATGCCATGCGTGCCCAGCGCCCCGACCGTCCGCCCTGGCGTCTCGCGGCGATCTACCGCTACCTGCTCGACCATCCCGACAAGTTCGACACCAGCTGGGTCAAGCGCTTTATCCGGCGCTTCGGCCTGTACCCGATCGGCTCGCTGGTGCGCTTTGACGACGCATCGCTCGGCTGGGTACTGGCGCTGGACGACCAGGGTCGGCCCTCGCGGGTACAGCGCATGGCCGGCAAGCCGCCCAGCCAGGTCCCGCGGGAGCCGCTGATCGGCCCGCTGGTGGAAGGCGAGACACTGGCCGCTCTGGGCGAGATCCAGGCCGAGGTGATCATCGGCGCCTGACGCTCAAGTCAAATGAGCAACCGCCGATAAGACGATATACCAAGCACAAGGACGCCTGTTCGAGCCACTGGCCTGCCGGCGTTCTGTCACACTGCCCCCATCACACAGGAAGGACGACATGGCCTCGATCTCATCGCTCGGCATCGGTTCCGGTCTCGACCTCAACGGGCTGCTCGATCAGCTCGAGGCGGCGGAGCAAAAGCAGCTGGAGCCCATCGTGGCCCAGCAGGCGAGCTATCAGGCCAAGATCTCCGCCTACGGCACCCTGGAAGGCGCGCTGAACAGCTTCCAGGAGGCGGTCGACAAGCTCGGCGACCCGGCGCTTTACCAGAGCCTGTCCAGCAGCGTCGAGGGCGAGGGTATCAGTGCCAGCGCCAGCGAACTGGCGAGCCCCGGCCGCTACGACGTCGAGGTGACCCGGCTGGCCCGAGCCCAGAGCCTGGCCAGCGACGGCTTCGACGCCAGGGACAGCGAGCTGGGCGCCGGCACCCTGAGCCTTACCGTGGGTGGCGAAGACGTCAGCATCAGCCTGAGCCAGGAAGACAGCACCCTGGAGGGACTGCGCGACGCCATCAATGACACCGAGGCCGGCGTCAGCGCCTCGATCATCAATACCGGCGACGCCGACAACCCCTACCGTCTGGTGCTGTCGAGCGACAAGACCGGCGCCGAGGCGTCGATCAGCGCCGTGAGCTTCGTGCCGGATGACGCCGCCGATACCGAGCTGCAGACCAAGCTGGCCTTCGACATCGCAAGCCCCGACCCCGACGACACCGGCGCCGGCATGCACCAGTCGGTGGCCGGTGAAGACGCGGCACTGACGGTCAACGGCATCGCTATCACCAGTGCCTCCAACAGCGTCGAGGGGGCCATCGAGGGCGTCGACCTGACCCTGACCGACGTCGGCGAGACCACGGTCAAGGTCGAGTACAACAACCTGGCCCTGCGTGAGGCGGTCAGCGGCTTCGTCGACAGCTACAACGAGCTCAAGGACACCATGGGCACGCTGACCAGCTTCGACGCCGAGAGCGGTGCCTCGGGCGAACTGCTCGGCGACGCCACCCTGCGCAGCATCGAATCGCGGCTGCGCGGCACCCTGTCCGGCGGCGTGGCCCAGGGTGACTTCCGCACCCTCAGCGATATCGGCATCACCCTGCAGCTCGACGGCACCCTGGAGCTCGATGACGAGCGCCTGGACGAGGTCATCTCCAGCGAGCGCGGCGACCTGGCCGACTTCTTTACCGGTGGCGAGGACGGGGTAGGTCTTGCCGACAGCCTCGACGACACCCTGGGCGCCATCCTCGACGACGGCGGCCTGCTCGACAACGCCACCAGCGGGCTCGAGACCCGCATGGAAAGTCTCGACCGCCAGTACGAGCGCACCGAGCAGAGCATCGATGCCACCGTGGAGCGCTACCGCAGCCAATTCGGACAGCTGGACAGCATGATCGCCAGCATGAACCAGACCAGCAGCTACCTGACCCAGCAGTTCGATGCGCTGAACGCCCAGCTGAACCAGTAGCCCTGAGCCCGCCAGACCCAGCCGAGGAGACAACCAATGACACAAGCACAGGCCACCTATGGCCGCGGCGCCGGCGCCTACGCCCGCATGGGGGTGGAGAGCGGCGTGATGTCGGCCAGCCCCCACCAGTTGATCGTGATGCTGTTCGACGGCGCCCAGGCGTCGATTCGCGCCGCCCGCCTGCACCTGGAAGACGGTAATATTCCGGCCAAGGGCGCCGCCATCTCCAAGGCACTGGATATCGTCAACAGCGGCCTGCGCGCGGTGCTGGACGGCGAGCAGGGCGGCGAGGTGGCACTGCAGCTCGACAGCCTCTATGACTACATAGCGCGCCGCCTGCTCGACGCCAACCTGCGCAACGACGCCAGTGGCCTCGACGAAGCCGAACGCCTGATCGAGGATATCGCCTCGGCCTGGCGCGAGATCGGCACCACCACCCACTCCTGAGCGCTTGAGGTCCTAGATGCCACCGCTTGCCGAGTACCACGGCCCAGATACCCAAGGCCCAGATACCCAAGGCCCCCTGCTGTCTCGCTACGAGGCACTGCTGGCGATGACCGAACGGATGCTGTCGCTGGCCGCCGACCACGCCTGGGACGAGCTGATTGCTATTGAGGGCGACTATGTCAGCCAGGTTGCCGCTCTCGACAGCGCTGCACGTGATGGCGCGACACTCGATGGCGCGGCACCGATGGCAAGCCTCGACGCCGACGAGCGCCAGCGCCTGGGCAGCCTGCTGGAGGCCATTCTGGTCAATGATCTGGCGCTGCGAGAAAAGCTGGTTCACCGCCGTGACGAACTCGGCGAACTGCTCAAGGTGTCGCGCAACCAGCAGGACCTGCACCGCGCCTACGCCGGTGGCCGGGTGGTCAACGCCGGCACCCGCTTTCGACGCGAGACGCCGTGAGCGGCATCACACCGCTGATCGATACCCTGCTCCACCAGGTGCTGGGCAAGCGTGTCGACGTGCCCCCGACCAAGGACCCCAACGCCCCGGTCCAGCCGGTGGACCCGGGACGGGGGCCAGGCGCGGTCCATAGCGACTCGCGCCTGGACGCACGGCGGCCCCAGCAAGCCGCCGCCACCACCGGCCAGCGCCCGGCAACACCGAACGCCGAGGTCCCCACCGACAGCGATCGTCCCGCCTCCACCATCACCCGATTGAGCGCACCGGGCGCTCGCATCGCCGAGCTGCTGGCGCGTTTTCCGGCGCCGCCCTCGGCGTTGACATCGACGGGTCCCCTGCTGACGGCGAGCCCCGCCCAACAAGCGCCCCAGAGCGCGTCGCCGTCGGCTCAAGGCGCCACACACGGCGCCCCGGCCACTACGGCCACTACGGCAACCACGGCGACCAGCGCAACGGCCGGGCTGGCCACTGGCCCGTCAGGGCCCGCCGTCACGATGCTCGCCGAGCGTCTGGGCGAGCGCGTGCGCGACAGCGGCCTGTTCTACGAGTCCCACCTCAATCGCTGGTTTCACGGCAACCTGGACCGCGCCCAGCTGGCACGGGAGCCCCAGATGTGGCGCGCCCTGGTGTTTCGGCCAATGGCCAGCGAGGCGAATGCTCAGACCGCTGGGCACTCCCCCGCTTCAGGCCCTGGTCGGCTCTCTACTCAAGCAGGCGCAATGGCCGGGCAACCGAACACTCAACTGAGCTCTCAACTGGGCTCTCAACCGAGCTCTCGACAGAACATGGCGCCCGCCTTCCCGCTGGCGCCCTGGCGCAGCTCCCAGCCGGCCGGCTATCTGCCCAGCCTGGCGACGACAATCGCCGCCAATGCCCAGGGCGCCCAGGGCGTCTCGAGCACGTCGGACGATGCCGCCGCCGCCCGTCGCGAGGGCGCATCCCCAAGCGGCGTCCACGAGAGCCTCGCTCCGCTGGTGCGCCACCAGCTCGAGATGCTGGCCACCCCGGTGCTGCGCTGGGAAGGCGATGTCTGGAGCGGACTGTTCATGGCGCTCGCCATTCATCCGCCGCAACGGGAGCCGGATCATCAGGGCGGCGGCAAGGGCCGCGACGACAGCAAGGACGAGGAACACGCCTGGCGTACCGAGCTGGAACTCGAGCTGGCCGAACATGGCTCGCTCAGAGTGTCCGCGCTGCTCGGTGAAGAGCACCTGAGCCTGCGCCTGGCGACGTCCGCCGAGGGCCTGAGGGATCGACTCGAGCAGGGGCGCGAAACACTGATACAGCGCCTTGAGGGTCATGGCTTCGCCCGGGTGGAGCTGACCATCACCGAAGGTGACAGCAGGTCTGCCGAGGAGCTTCCCAAGTGAGCGATGACCAACCCGCACCCTCACGCCGCCATGCGGTGGCGCTGAGCTATGGTGAAAATGATCAGGCACCGAGGGTGATCGCCAAGGGCTACGGTGATATCGCCGAGCGCATCATCGACGAAGCCCGCCGCCAGGGAATCCACGTCCATGATGAACCGGCGCTGGTGGGCCTGTTGATGCAGCTCGATCTGGACGAGCAGATTCCGCCTCGTCTCTACCAGGTGATCGCCGAACTGCTGGTGTGGGTAGGCGAGCTAAATGCGAGCGACTCGCGAAACAGAATGTAATAAAATGTACAGGGCTAATTAAACTTGGGTTTTTTTGGCGTCGTAAATATCGGTTTTCTTTGAATATTCACTTTTATTGATACACATCATACGGACACCGTTGAAGCTTTTTCCTCCCTCCTGGCTTGCGCCACACTGATAGCAATCGACAATACCTCGAATGGTGGACACGGACCTGACACTTAAACGTCAAAAAGTTCCGATAGTGTCCGTCCGCACCTATTCAGGTATATCGGCAATACCTAAAGCTGGCGATGATCAGCAAAAAAAACGATCAAGGCAGGGAACCCATGAGCAATCAGTCACTGATCGACGAGATTCAGGAGTTGAATCTTGCCTATCTTCTACTGGCCCAACGTCTGTTGGCCGAAGACCGCACCACCGCCCGTCTGCGTCTGAACATCAGCGAAGAACAGGCCGAGCTGCTGGAAAGCTTCAATGCACGCCAGCTGACCCGGCTGTCACGCACCAACCAACTGCTCTGCCAACTGGGGCTCGGCTCCACCGAGCAACTGCGTCAGGTGGTGGACAACCCGCGGGAACAGGGCCTGGCTCACCTCCACTCCTCGCTGTTGATGGCTTGCAGCGCGGCCTCTACCGGAGGCGCGCTGACATGAGCACCAAGAGCCTGGTCCAGGAGATGCATCAGGTGCAGCTCGCCATCGACCTGATCGAACTCGGTGCGCGTCTGCAGGTCCTGGAAACCGAGACCGACCTCAGTCGGGCCCGCCTGATCCGGCTGTTCAAGGAGGTCCGCGGCATGTCACCGCCCAAGGGCATGCTGCCGTTTTCCACCGACTGGTTCATCACCTGGCTGCCGAACATCCACTCGTCGCTGTTCTACGCCTTCTATCAGCGCCTGCAGGACCAGGGATGCGAGCGCATGGAGGCCTTCGTCAAGGCCTACCGGCTGTACACCGAGCAGATCGACATCGACGCCGCCGAGCCGGTGCTGGGGCTGACCCGGGCCTGGACGCTGATCCGCTTTTTTGAAAGCGACCTGCTGCAGTTGACGCCCTGCACCCGCTGTCATGGCAACTTCGTGGCCCACGCTCACTCGCCGAGCCACGACTACGTCTGCGGCATCTGCCAGCCACCGTCCCGCGCCGGCAAGACCCGCCGTCGCCAGGCGCAGAAGGACGAGGCCGCCAAGGCGGCAGAGACACCAGCGATTGCAGGGCCGGTCAAGCATCTGGCTTGACCCCTCTTTACCACCGCAGGCCACAGGGTGACTCCTCGTCGGAGCGCCCTGTGGCAGTCCAGTCCGCGGTTATCCGCCCTGTTTCACTCGCCCTACTCACTTCTCGCTAGGCCCCACCCCCTCGCCCTCTCACTCTCTTACCCTCTCTTTCTCCGCTCTCTACCTCTCTACCTCTCTACCTTCACTCTGTCTTTACTCTCTCCCCCTTCTTCCTTGGGCCCACCGATCCTGCATATTTTTTCGTTGAACGGTGATTTCACGGCTCAAGTCTGTCGCCGGCACGCCGATAACTGAAGCAGAACGTCTTCCACGTCTCTGCAAAGGATAGTCGTCGTGCTGATACCTATTGGATTCGCGGTCGTGCTGCTGTCGGTATTCGGGGGCTTCGTGCTCTCCGGCGGCAGCCTCGGCCCGCTGTTCCAGCCGACCGAACTGCTGATGATCGGTGGCGCCGGCGTTGGCGCCTTCATCGCCTCCAACCACGGCAAGGCGCTCAAGGCGACCTTCCGCATCTTTCCTCGTCTGAGGCGCTCCAAGCGCTACGACAAGGCCATGTACATGGAGCTGATGGCGCTGCTTTACCGGCTGCTGGCCAAGGTGCGCCGCGACGGCATGCTGGGCATCGAGCGCGACATCGACAATCCCGCCGAAAGTGCGCTGTTCAGCGAGTACCCCAAGGTCGTCGCCGACCCGATGATCATGAACTTCCTAACCGACTACCTTCGCCTGATGGTGGCCGGCAGCATGGACCCGATGGAAATCGACGAGCTGATGCTCCACGAGATCGAGATGTTCGAGCAGGAGGCGCATATTCCTGCCGACGCCATCGCCAAGGTCGGCGATTCCATGCCGGCCTTCGGCATCGTCGCCGCGGTGATGGGGGTGGTGAAGGCGCTGAGCGTCACCGCCGCCGATCCCGCCGAGATGGGGGTGATGATCGCCCACGCCCTGGTCGGCACCTTCCTCGGCATCCTGCTCGGCTATGGCTTCATCAGCCCGCTGGCCTACCGCATCGAACGCCAGACCGGCGAGTCGATCAAGATGCTGCAGTGCCTGAGGGTCACCCTGCTGGCCAGCCTGCACGGCTATCCGCCGCAGCTGGCGGTGGAGTTCGGCCGCAAGGCGCTGCACACCAGCGAACGCCCGAGCTTCAAGGAGCTCGAGGACCATGTGCGTGACGCCAAGGCCAGCGCGGGGGCCGCATGAGCAGCTCCAACCAGCGCCGACCGATCATCATCCGCCGCAAGAAGGTGGTGCATCGCCACCATGGCGGTAGCTGGAAGATCGCCCTGGCTGACTTCATGACGGCGCTGATGGCGCTGTTTCTGGTGATGTGGATCCTGTCTTCAGCAAGCCGCGAGACCCGCGAGGGAGTGGCCGACTACTTCAGCATGCCGCTGCTGGCCGCCATGACCAATGGCGACAGCGTGGCCATGAGCCCCCAGGTCATCCCCGGCGGTGGGCCCGACGTGACCAGCCAGCAGGGCGAGCGCATGCGCATCGACCTCAAGCGCCAGACCCGCCCCAGCGAGCAGCAACGGCGCGCCTTCCGTGACCTGCAGCAGCGCATCGAGCTGGCCATCCAGCAGGACCCCAGCCTGCGCGGACTGCGTGACCAGCTGCGCTTCGACATGACCCAGGAGGGGCTGCGCATCCAGTTGCTGGACGACGAGCAGCGGCCGATGTTTGCCCTCGGCAGCGACCGCGTGGCGCCCTACCTGCGCAATCTGCTGCGCACCATGGCGCCGCTGCTCAACGACCTGCCCAACGACCTGAGCATCAGTGGCCATACCGACAGCCTGGCCTACCTGAACGGCCGGGGCGGCTACAGCAACTGGGAGCTTTCCTCGGACCGCGCCAACGCCTCGCGCCGGGAGCTGCTCGATGGCGGCCTCGAGGGCGACAAGCTGCTGCGGGTGGCAGGCCTCGCCGACCAGGTGGTGATGCCAGGCACCGACGCCGCCGATCCGATCAATCGACGTATCGAACTGGTGGTGCTGTTTCCCAGCGTCGCCGAGCTGATTCGCCACCCCGGCACCCTCGATCCGCGAGCCCCCAGGCCCGCCAGGGGCGGCGGTGAGGCCCAGCTCGCCGGTCCCCTCGAGGACATCGAGGCACGCTTTCACACCGCCCTGGCCAATTCCCCAGCGTCGCCGCCAGACGAGCCGCACTGAACCAGAACAAGGGTGACACAGGCATGGATATCACCGACTTCTACGACACCTTCTTCGAGGAAGCCGAAGAACTGCTGGCGGACATGGAACGCCATCTGCTGGAGCTGGACCCAGCAGCGCCGGACACCGAACAGCTCAACGCCATCTTCCGCGCCGCCCACTCGATCAAGGGCGGCGCCGGTACGTTCGGCTTCGAGATCCTGCAGCGCACCACCCACCTGTTCGAGAACCTGCTCGACCATACCCGGCGCGGCGAGCTGCGCCTTCGCCCCGACATCGTCGATACCTTTCTGGAAACCAAGGACATGCTCAACGACCAGCTCGACGCCTACCGCAACGAACAGGCGCCGGACCAGGAGGCCTACGAGCGCATCTGTCAGACCCTGAAGACCCTGGCACTGGAAGAGATCGGCCAGGCGTTGGACGGTGGCGCCGAGCCTACGGCACCTGCGGCGGCGGCAGCGGCTGATCCGGTCCCCGCCCCGGCGACGACGGCTCCGCCCGCCGACTCGCCCGCGGATCAAGACGCCACCAGTGAAGCGCCGGCACAGGACGACGGCACGGCCCTGGTGGTGGCGCTGATCGGCGTGGCCGACAAGGACCGCGAGCTGCTGGTGGAAGAGCTGGCCCAGCTCGGCGAGGTGCTGGAGCGACGCGGCGACGCCCAGCGCCATGAGGTGGTGCTGTCCACCAGCGTCAGCGCCGAGGATATCGAGGCGGTGATGTGCTTTATCGCCGAGGCCGACCAGGTCGAGATAGGTCCCTGCCAGAGTATCGCTGGCACAGCCCCCGTTACCGGCACTGACAGCGCCCCGGAAAGCGCCGGCGACAGCGCCGGCGACAGCGCAGAAAAAGCCCCCGCCGCCCCAGCCCCTGCGGCCGAGCCAGTCCCTGCGACGCCCGGCGCTGCTGCCACCTCCGCCACGACCGCGGATGCCGGCTCGCCCCCGCCGCGCCAGCAGCGCAAGACCAGCGCCAAGCCGGTCAAGGAGGCCAGCTCCATCCGCGTCTCGGTGGACAAGGTTGACCAGATCATCAACCTGGTCGGTGAGCTGATCATCACCCAGTCGATGCTCGACCAGACCGTCAGCGAGCTCGACGCCGCCGCCGATCCGCGCCTGCTCAACGGCATGAGCCTGTTGCAGCGCAATGCGCGGGATCTGCAGGAGGCGGTGATGTCGGTACGCATGGTGCCGATGGACTACGTCTTCAGCCGTTACCCAAGGCTGGTCCGCGACCTGGCCTCCAAGCTCGACAAGGACGTGGAGCTGACCACCGAGGGCGAGTCCACCGAGCTCGACAAGAGCCTGACCGAGCGCATCATCGACCCCCTGACCCACCTGGTACGCAACAGCCTGGACCACGGCATCGAGTCGCCCGAGGCGCGCCTTGCCGCCGGCAAGCCGGCGACCGGGCGGCTGACCCTGTCGGCCCAGCACCAGGGCGGCAACATCCTGATCGAGGTGATCGACGACGGCGCCGGCCTGGACCGCGAGCGCATCCTGGCCAAGGCCCGCGAAAGCGGCCTGAACGTCTCCGACGCGATGAGCGATGACGAGGTGTGGCAGCTGATCTTCGCCCCCGGCTTCTCCACCGCCGCCCAGGTCAGCGACGTCTCCGGCCGCGGGGTCGGCATGGACGTGGTCAAGCGCAACATCCAGGCCATGGGCGGTCACGTCGAGATCCTGTCGCGCCAGGGCCAGGGCACCACCACCCGCATCGTGCTGCCGCTGACCCTGGCGATCCTCGACGGCATGTCGATTCGGGTCGGCGAGGAGACCTTCATCCTGCCGCTGTCGGCGGTGCTGGAGTCGCTGCAGCCCTCCCGCGACAACCTCTACGCCATGGCCGGCGACGACCAGGTGCTGCAGGTGCGCGACGAGTACCTGCCGGTGGTGGCGGTCCATTCGGCGCTGGACGTGGCCAATGCCCGCACCGAGATCACCGAGACCATCGCCGTCATCGTCCAGGGCGAAGGGCGCCGCTACGCCCTGCTGGTGGACGACCTGATCGGCCAGCAGCAGGTAGTGGTCAAGAACCTGGAAACCAACTACCGGCGGGTGCCGGGTGTGTCCGCCGCCACCATCCTGGGTGACGGCAGCGTGGCGCTGATCCTGGACATCGCCGACCTGCACCGCCTCGACCGCGAGAAGAAACAGCGACGCCACCACGATACTCGCGGCGCCCACCTTTTGCCTGAATCCCAGCCCCTGACGGAGGACCTTTCAGCATGAACCAGCACACCGATCTGGCAGCACAGGCGGCCACCGACCTGAGCCACCGTGAATTCCTCGTGTTCTCCCTGGGCGACGAGGAATACGCCATCGACATCCTCAAGGTCCAGGAGATCCGCGGCTACGAGAACGTCACTCGCATCGCCAACGCCCCGGCCTTCATCAAGGGCGTGACCAATCTGCGCGGGGTCATCGTTCCCATCGTCGATCTGCGCATCAAGTTCCGCCTGGAGCGGGTCGAGTACGGCGGCCAGACCGTGGTGATCGTGGTCAACGTGGGCACCCGCGTGGTGGGCATCGTGGTCGATGCGGTGTCCGACGTGATGACCCTGGCCCCGGAACAGATCAAGCCGGCCCCGGAGTTCGGTGTGACCCTGTCGTCGGACTACCTGAGCGGCCTGGGCAGCCTCGAGGACCGCATGCTGGTGCTGGTGGACATCGACAAGCTGTTGACCAGCGACGAAATGGCCCTGGTCGAACACGCCGGTGACGGCGCCTGACGCCCTCTGCTCCCGATCTATCCGGTCCCTGGACCCTTGAAACGACGCCCGTACAGGAAAGGCACGTGAAGCGACTCAATGACATGACGGTAAGGCTGAGCTGGACGCTGGTACTGGGCACCTTCGCCCTGCTGGTGGCGCTGCTCAGCGCCCTCGGCCTCTATATCACCTCGCTCAGCGAAGACTCGATCCAGCGCCTGAACGAGGTCAACGTCGACCAGCAATCCGCCCTCAACCGGGCCAACTCTCAGCAACTGTTCCTGCAGCTCGAACTGCGCGACATCCAGGCCGGACTGCTCGACGCGGTGTGGCCCGAGGAGCGCGAACCGCTGATCGAGGCGGCGGCTGCCCTCGACGACGACCTGGCCACCCTGGAGGCCACCTTCGCCGAGTTCATGGCGCTGCCGAGCCGCCCCGAACAGGCCGAGCGCATCGCCGGGGTGGAAGCGGCCTTCCGCGCCCTGATCGACCAGGGGATGATCCCGCAGCGGGCGGCGCTGGCAGAGGGCGACACCGACGCCTTCACCCAGAATCGTGAAGGCCTGATCGCGCTCAGCGACGCCTTCTACAAGGCAGCCGTGGACTTCTTCGTCGCCGCCGAGAGCAACGGCGCCGCGCTCTACGACACCTTCCTCGAGAACATGGGTCTGCTGCAGTGGGCCATCGTCGCCGTGCTGATCGTCGCCGCCCTGACCATCGGCGGCGTGCTGTGGGGTGTCACGGTCAACGTGATTCGTCCGTTGGGGCGGCTGGTCGGCTACTTCGAGGCGGTGGAATCCGGCCGCCTGGACCTGCAGATTCCCGAGCGCGGCAACAACGAGATCGGCCGTCTCTACGCCTCGCTGGCCAAGATGCAGGCGGGGCTGGCCGGCACCGTGGGCGCGGTACGCGACAGCGGCAACCTGATCTACCAGGGTGCCCAGCATATCGCCGGCGGCAACAACGACCTGTCCGCCCGCACCGAACAGCAGGCCGCCTCGCTGGAGGAGACCGCCTCGAGCATGGAGGAGCTGTCCTCCACCGTCAGCCAGAACGCCGACAACGCCCGCCAGGCCAGCCAACTGGCCAACGAAGCGAGCAGCGCCGCAGGCCGCGGCGGTGAGGTGATGCAAAGCGTGGTCACCACCATGCACGACATCCGCTCGGGCTCTCATCGCGTCGCCGACATCGTCGGCACCATCGACGCCATCGCCTTCCAGACCAACATCCTGGCGCTGAACGCCTCGGTGGAGGCGGCGCGTGCCGGCGAGCACGGCCGCGGCTTTGCAGTGGTCGCCGAGGAGGTGCGCAAGCTGGCCAGCCGCTCGTCGGAGGCGGCCCGCGAGATTCGCGAGCTGATCGACGCCTCGCTGAATCAGGTCGGCTCGGGCACGGAGCTGGTGGATGAGGCCGGCCAGGTGATGCAGGAACTGGTCACCTCGGTCACTCGCGTCAGCGACATCATGGACGAGATCGCCTCGGCCACCAGCGAGCAGAGCCACGGCATCGGCCAGGTCAACGACGCCATCAACCAGATGGAACAGGTGACCCAGCAGAACGCCCAGATGGTGCAGCAGGCCGCCTCGGCCTCCAACCAGCTCGAGGCCGAGGCCAGCCGTCTGACCGCCACCATGAGCCGCTTCCAGCTGGCCGACAGCGGGGCCGATGCCGACAACAGCCAGGACGAACTGGCCCGCTGGATGCCGGCACTGCGATCGAACCAGCGCGACGCCGAGGCCAGCCGCCACGCCGGGCAAAGACCCGGAGCCGGCCAGACCAACAGCAACACCAGCACCAGCACCAGCCAGCACGACAGCAGCAGCGACGACGAGTGGGAGTCGTTCTGACGACCTCACTCCGGGCTGCCCGGGGTCGCCCCTAACGACCCCGGGCAGCGCCCGCGACAACCACACAAGAAAACGACCATGCAGGGGGCAAGATGCGAAACAATCAACCGACCACCCAGCGGGAATTCGTGCTCGACGACGATCATTTCCTGATCTCCCGCACCGACCTCCAGGGCCGGATCACCTACGCCAACCCGGCCTTCGTCGAGGTCAGCGGCTTTGCCCGCGACGAACTGATCGGCGAACACCATAACGTGGTGCGCCACCCCGAGATGCCGCCGGCCGCCTTCGCCGACCTGTGGAAGTGCCTGCAGGCCGGCAGGACCTGGCAGGGGCTGGTCAAGAACCGCCGCAAGAACGGCGACTACTACTGGGTCAGGGCCAGCGTCTCGCCGCTGGAAGAAGGCGGCGAGGTGGTCGGCTACGCCTCGGTGCGGGTCAAGGCATCTAGCGACGAGATCGCCCTGGCCGAGCGCGCCTACGCCGACTACCGCGCCGGCAAGCGCCGCCCCCGCTACGCCCTGCGCCAGGGCCAGCTGCGCCGGCGCGGGCTTTTCGGTGCCCTGGGACGACTGAACCTCAAGAGCATGAAGGCGCGTCTGATCGGGCTGATCGGGGTGGCGGCGGTGCTGCTGGCGGCCAGCGGTGCGATCGGGCTCTACGCCGAGCGTCAGTCGGTGGGCTATTTGGCGTCCATCCACCAGGACGGCCTGCAGGACGTGGCCAGCCTGCAGCGCATGGATCAACTGATCACCCAGGGGTATTCGTCGCTGGTGGGCAAGGAGCGCATGGCGCTGATGGACAAGCGTGAGGAGCACGCCGCCGAGCTTTCGGTGATCCAGCAGAGCCTCGGCGGACTGTGGGAGCGCTATCGCGAGCGCGAGGTCAACCAGACCGCCCTGGCCGACATCTTCGAGCGCCAGCTCAATGAGTACCTGGAGAACTCCCTGGGCAAGTCGATCGAGATCCTCACGGGTGAAGACAGCTACGAGGTGTTCGTCGCCCTGCCCAACCACATCGGTGTGGTAGAGGCCGAGGGCAAGGCGCTGTCCGACCGGGTCACCACTTTGATCCAGGACAAGCAGGCCGCCGCCAACGCCCTGGCGGCAAAAGCCAGCCAGATGCAGCAGACCATGCTGATGGTGCTGGCCGGGGTGCTCGGTGCGGGCCTTTTGCTGCTGGTGCTGATCGGTGGCCTGACCCTGCGTGCCATGCTCAAGCCGCTGCGCGAAGTGGAGCGTTTCAGCCTGCAGATCGCCTCAGGCAACCTGGGCGCCGAAGTGCCCAGCGCCCGGCGCGACGAGATGGGCCGCGTGATCGCCGGCCTCGACGTGATGCGCAAGAGCCTCGGCAGCATCATCGGCGACGTCAACAAGGCCATCGGCCAGGTCACCCCGGCGGTAGCCGATATCGCCAGGGGCAACGAGGACCTGTCGGCGCGTACCGAGCAGCAGGCGTCGTCGCTGCAGCAGACCGCCGCCAGCATGGAAGAGATGACTACCACCGTCGCCCACAACAGCGACAACGCGCGTCAGGCCAGTGGTCTTGCCTCGGACAACGCCGAGCGCACCCAGGCCACCAGCGAGCTGATGCAGCGCCTGGTGGGCAACATGGGCGAGATTACCGAGGGCTCGCGCAAGATGGCGGAGATCATCTCCACCATCGATGCCATCGCCTTCCAGACCAATATCCTGGCGCTGAATGCCTCGGTGGAAGCCGCCCGGGCCGGCGAGCAGGGTCGTGGCTTTGCGGTGGTGGCCGGCGAGGTGCGCAAGCTGGCCGGCCGCAGCGCCGACGCCGCCAGCGAGATCCGTGGGCTGATCGACGACGCCAACCAGCGGGTCGACGGCGGGGCCGAGCTGGTGCGCCAGGCCGAAGCCTCCATGACCGAGGTCATGGAAGCCACCACCCGGGTCAATGACATCATGGCGGAAATTACCGCCGCCTCCAACGAGCAGAGCAACGGCATCGTCCAGATCAACCAGGCGGTGACCGAGATGGACCAGGTGACACAGCAGAATGCCGCCCGTGTCCAGACCTCCGCCGCCGCCGCCTACCAGCTGCGTGCCCACAGCGAGGCACTGGCCTTCGCCATTCGCGCCTTCCGCCTGAAGGGCTCGGCCCAGGAAACGGTGAGCGAGAAGCGCGAGCGTCAGGAACCACGGACCGACGACAGTGCGCCGCGACGCGAGCCGGCGCCCGCCGCCCAGACACACCATGAGGAGTGGGAAGCCTTTTGAACGAGCCCCTGGCACCACCAGGCAGCTGGAGCACGAGCGAGGGGATCCCCTCGCTCGAGCGTGACCTGCTGCTGACCGAGCGCGACTTCAGCCGCATTCGTCAGCTGATCCATGAGCGGGCCGGCATCGTGCTGGCCGAGCACAAGCGCGAGATGGTCTACAGCCGTCTGGCCAAACGCCTGCGCCATCATGGTCTGACCCGCTTCAGCGACTATCTGGAAAGACTCGAACGACGTCCGGATGCCAGGGAATGGGAGGCGTTCACCAATGCCTTGACCACCAATCTGACGGCCTTCTTCCGTGAGGCCCACCATTTTCCGCTGCTGGCCGAGCACGCCAGTGGTCGTACCGGCGGTTACCGAGTGTGGTGTGCCGCCGCCTCCACCGGCGAGGAGCCCTACTCCATCGCCATGACGTTGAGCGATGTCTTCAGCGGCAATACCAGCAAGTTCGAGGTCATCGCCACCGATATCGATACCGACGCCCTGGCCCGGGCCCGCGCCGGGGTCTACAGCATCGAGCAGCTCTCGCGGCTGGATGAGGGCCTCAAGCGGCGCCACTTCCTGCGTGGCAAGGGCCGCCACGAGGGCATGGCGCGGATTCATCCCGACGTCAGCCAACGTGTTGCGTTCCAGTCGCTCAACCTGCTCGCCCCGAGCTGGGGCATGGAAGGCAAGTTTGACGCGATCTTCTGTCGAAACGTGATGATCTACTTCGACAAGCCGACCCAGACGCGGATCCTCGAACGCTTCGCACCGCTGCTCAAGCCCGACGGCCTGCTGTTCGCCGGCCATTCGGAGAACTTCTCCCAGATCAGCGACGCCTTCCGTCTGCGTGGCCAGACCGTCTATCGACTGGCCGGGCGCTGAACGACGCCTAAAGATCCCTCCCCGGCAGCCGATAACACAGATACTGGCCCATCCCCCTAGGAGAGCTGCTTGAGCGCCCCCAAGATCAAGGTGTTGTGCGTCGATGACTCGGCCCTGATTCGCAACCTGTTGAAGGAAATCATCCAGTCCCAGGCGGACATGGAGGTCGTGGCGGTGGCGCCCGATCCGCTGGTGGCGCGGGATCTGATCAAGCGCCATAACCCGGACGTGCTGACCCTGGACGTGGAAATGCCGCGCATGGATGGCCTCGACTTTCTCGAGCGGTTGATGCGGCTGCGCCCGATGCCGGTACTGATGGTGTCGTCGCTGACCCAGGCCGGCTCCGACATCACCCTGCGCGCGCTGGAGCTGGGTGCGGTGGACTTTGTCGCCAAGCCGACCCTGGGCATCCGCGACGGCATGCTCGACTACGCCAATGACATCGCCGCCAAGATCCGCGCCGCGGCACGCTCGCGCCCCCGCCAGACGCGCCCGAACCAGGAGCCGCCCAGGCGCCTGTCGGCCCCCATCATCGGCAGCGAGAAGCTGGTCGCCATCGGCGCCTCCACCGGCGGTACCGAGGCCATCCGCCAGGTGCTCGAGCCGCTGCCGGCGGCGAGCCCCGCCATCATCATCACCCAGCATATGCCCGGCGGCTTTACCCGCTCGTTCGCCGAGCGCCTGGACCGGCTGTGCCAGATCTCGGTCAAGGAGGCCAGCGACGGCGAGCGCCTGCTGCCCGGTCACGCCTACATCGCCCCGGGTGACATGCACCTGGAGCTGGCCCGCAGTGGCGCCAACTACATCGCCCGACTGCACGACGGTCCGCCGGTCAATCGCCACCGCCCCTCGGTGGACGTGATGTTCGACTCGGTGGCACGCCTGGCGGGCGCCAACGCGGTGGGCGTACTGCTCACCGGCATGGGCAAGGACGGAGCCGCCGGCCTTGTGAAGATGCGCCAGGCCGGCGCTTCCACCCTGGCCCAGGACGAAGCCAGCTGCGTGGTGTTCGGCATGCCGCGGGAAGCCATCGCCCTGGGAGGGGCGGACGAAACCGTCGCCTTGCCTGAAGTGGCGCCGAGGATTCTCGCGCTGGTCGCCGCCGCTGGCCGTGCCCAGCGCGTCTGATGGTCGTCCAGGGAAGGGCGTATTCGCTCAAGGAGTTCACCGTGTCACTACTACGCAATATTCGCCTGCACACCCTGATGATCGTGATGCTGGCCAGTCTGCTGGTCGCCTCGGTCATCGGCCTGGGGATCGGCATGCTGAGCAGTCACAAGGCTGCCGACACCCTGTCGCTGCTCAACCGCATCAACGTCGAGCAGCTCAACGCGGTCAATCGCGGTGACGCCCTGCTCAACGAGGCACTGCTGGAGATCGAGGTCGCCGCCACCAGCCAGCAACTGGATCGGCTCGACAAGGCCCAGGAGCTGATCGTCAGTGCCGAGTCCCACTTCGACCGTTTCGCTGCCGTCCCCCGCACCCCCCAGGGCGAGGCCGTCGGCGGGCGCATCGAGGACCGCTACCCGGTGGTCATGGACGGCGCCGTCAAGCTGATCGAGGCACTGCGCGATGGCGACAGCGAAGGCTTCGAGGCCGGTAGCCTGGCGCTTGCCCCCGAACTTGCCGAGCTCAACCAGGCACTCGATGCGTTCAGCAGCTACGCCGACGCCCGCGGCAACACCATCGTCAGCGACTTCGAACGTCAGTCACGCCTTGACCGCGGGCTGGAGCTGGCGGCCCTGGCGATGATCCTGCTGGCCATCGCCGGCGCCTACCTGCTGTTGAAAAGCCTGGTGATCAAGCCGCTGGCACGGGCGGTGGAGAGCCTGGACGCCATCGCCCACGCCGACCTGTCGCGACCGATCCAGGTGCGGGGCGACAACGAGATCAGCCAGCTATTTCGCGCCATGCAGGAAATGCAGCACAAGCTTGGCCAGACCGTCAGCGAGGTTCGCCGGGGCGGCACACGCATGGCCAGCGGCAGCCACGAGATCGCCTCGGGCAATGTCGATCTGGCGACCCGCACCGAACAGCAGGCGGCCTCCATCGAACAGACCGCCGCCAGCATGGAGCAGCTCACCACCACGGTGTCCCAGAACGCCGACAACGCCGGCCAGGCACGCCATTTGGCAAGCCAGGCTTCAACCACCGCCGAGCAGGGTGGCCAGGTGGTCAGCCAGGTGGTGGAGACCATGGAAACCATCAGCCAGGACTCGCGCCAGATCAGCGAGATCACCGGGATGATCGACGCCATCGCCTTTCAGACCAACATCCTGGCGCTCAACGCCTCGGTGGAGGCGGCACGGGCCGGCGAACAGGGCCGCGGCTTCGCGGTGGTCGCCGGCGAGGTCCGCAGCCTGGCCAGTCGCAGCGCCGAGGCCGCCGGTCGCATCAAGTCGTTGATCGAGACCTCCACCAGCCGCGTCGACGGTGGTACCCGACTCGCCCGCCAGGCCGGCGAGACCATGGCAGAGGTGGTCAGCTCGGTGCGCCGGGTGCTCGACATCGTCGACGAGATCGCCGTGGCCTCCCGCGAGCAGAGCGACGGCATCGGACAGATCGGCCAGGCGGTAGTACAGATGGACCAGACCACCCAGCAGAACGCCTCGCTAGTGCAGCAGGTGTCACGCGCCGCCGAAGACCTGGCACTGCAGGCGCGCCAGCTGGCCGCCGAGGTGGAGGTGTTCCGCCTGCCAGCAGGGCTCGAGACAGATAGCCCCGTGGCGCTGGCAAGCGCGCCGGGGCAGTCGCTGACCGCGAGCACCGGCAGCGTCCCTGACGACCTCGATGACGATGGCCGCAGCACAGACAGCAGCGATGGTCGCCGCGAGCCCGAGGCCCGCGCGAGCCAGCGACACGACGAAACCGAATGGGAGGCCTTCTAGGCCTCCCCCAAGCGATAACGACGACGAGGACCCGTATCAATGGCCGACAAGAACATGCGCATCCTGGTGGTGGACGACTTTCCCACCATGCGCCGCATCGTGCGCAGCCTGCTCAAGGAGCTGGGCTTCACCAATGTGGAAGAGGCCGAGGACGGCCAGGACGGCCTGGCAAAACTGCGTGAAGGCGGTTTCGACTTCGTGGTCTCCGACTGGAACATGCCCAACCTGGACGGCCTGGAGATGCTCAAGGCCATCCGTGGCGACGATGCCCTGAAGTCACTGCCGGTCCTGATGGTGACCGCCGAGGCCAAGAAGGAAAACATCATCGCCGCGGCGCAAGCCGGCGCCAACGGTTACGTGGTCAAGCCGTTCACCGCCGCCACCCTCGAAGAAAAACTCAACAAGATCTTCGAAAAGCTCGGCATGTGACGCCCTGGCGCCACGAGGAGACAACGATGACACAACAGCAGATCGCCAGCGCCGCCCCCGGGCCCAACGCCCAGGGCGACGACCTGGTCCAGCGCATCGGCCAACTGACCCGCATGCTGCGTGAAAGCATGCGCGAGCTGGGCCTGGACAAGGAGATCGAAAAGGCCGCAGAGGCCATCCCCGACGCCCGTGACCGCCTTAGCTACGTTGCCACCATGACCGAACAGGCGGCAGAACGCTCGCTCAACGCCATCGACCGCGCCCAGCCGCTGCAGGATAGTCTGAGCGAACACGCCAAGGCGCTGGACGATCGCTGGCAGCAGTGGTTCGACGCCCCCAAGGAGCTCGACGAGGCCCGCGACCTGGTCAGCGACACCCGTGCCTACCTGACGATGGTGCCGGAGAACACCCAGGCCACCCAGAAGGAGCTGCTGGAGATCCTGATGGCCCAGGACTTCCAGGATCTGACCGGCCAGGTGATCAAGCGCATGATGGACGTCATCCGCGAGATCGAGGACCAGCTGGTGCAGGTGCTGATCGACAGCGTGCCCGAGAGCGAAGCCCGTGAAAGCCTGCGCCGGCGCAACGAGGATTCGTTGCTCAACGGCCCCCAGGTCAAGCCTGAGAGCAGCGACGTGGTGGCGAGCCAGGATCAGGTCGACGACCTGCTCGACGAACTGGGTTTCTAGCCGCCTCGCAGAGGGCCGCGCGCCTACCATCCCTTCCCGGGATCAGACAGGGCTTCCCCCATCAGGGGGTAAGCCCTCTTTCTCGTCACCTTTTCGGGCCTTTGAACTGGCCTGCCCAAGGGACAATGGGCCATACCAGAACTTGTGCCCGTTGATCCCCCATGGCCGACAGCTCCAGCGATCAGGAAAAGACCGAAGAGGCCACCCCGCGACGCCTTGAGAAGGCGCGCGAGGAAGGCCAGGTAGCGCGTTCGCGGGAACTCGCCACTTTCATGCTGCTGCTCGGCGGCGTGGTCGGGCTGTGGTCCATGGGTGCCATGCTCTACGGCCAGCTGGGCAGCGTGATGGAGCAGGCCTTCCTGTTCGAGCGCCGCGAGGCCATGGAGACCATGCCGATGCTGTCCCAGGCGCTGGACCTGGGCAGTCGCACCCTGCTTAGCCTGATTCCGCTGTTTCTGCTGCTGACCCTGATCGCGCTGGTGGCGCCGGCGCTGCTCGGCGGCTGGCTGGTATCGGCCAAGGCGCTCAAGCCCCAGGCGTCGAAGCTGAACCCGGTCAAGGGCCTCAAGCGCATGTTCTCCACCCAGGCCCTGGCGGAGCTGGGCAAGGCCATCGCCAAGTCGGTGCTGGTGGGCGGGGTCGGCCTGGGCTTCGTCTACCTGCATCGGGGTGAGGCGCTGAGCCTGATGGAATTGCCCATCGCCGCGGCGCTGGCGGCATCGATGAAGCTGGCCGCCGAGGCCAGCGCGCTGATGGTGCTGACCCTGGTGGTGGTGATCCTGATCGACGTGCCCTACCAGCTATGGAGCCACGCCAAGAAGCTGCGCATGAGCAAGGAAGAGATCAAGCAGGAGCACAAGGAGTCCGAGGGCGACCCCCAGGTCAAGGGCCGCATCCGCCAGCAGCAGCAGGCCATGGCCCGAGGCCGCATGATGAGCCAGGTGCCCGACGCCGACGTGGTGGTCACCAACCCCACCCACTACGCGGTGGCGCTGAGCTACCGCGAAGGCAGCATGGGCGCACCACGGGTCGTCGCCAAGGGCGCCGACGCGGTGGCCGCGCGCATCCGCGAGCTGGCCGGTGAGGCCGGCGTGCCACTGCTCGAGGCGCCGCCCCTGGCGCGCACCCTGTACCGCCACGTGGATCTGGATCGCGAGATTCCCATGGAGCTCTACACCGCGGTGGCCGAGGTGCTGGCCTGGGCCTTCGGCCTCAAACGCGCCGCCAGCGAAGGCGAGACGCCGCCGCCCGCCCCAGAATCCATCCAGGTGCCCGCCGAACTGGCCGTGGCCGCCTCCACGCCAGAGCGCAATGTGACAGCAGACGAGAGACAACCATGACCCCAGCGCCTGACCACAGCGCCATCGCCGGCCCGGCGGGAGACCACGGATGAAGCCGTTGTCCCAGTACCTGACCCGCCGCGACTGGATGGCCGAGATCCCGATGAAGGTGCTGGCCGGCCCGCTGTTGATCATCATGATCCTGGCGATGATGATCCTGCCGCTGCCGCCCTTCGCCCTGGATGTGCTGTTTACCTTCAACATCGCCCTGGCGGTGATGGTGCTGCTGGTCAGCATGTTCACCGAAAAGCCGCTGGACTTCGCCGCCTTTCCAGCGGTGCTGCTGTTCACCACCCTTCTACGGCTATCGCTCAACGTGGCCTCCACCCGGGTGGTGCTAATGAATGGCCACGAAGGCGGCGACGCCGCCGGCAAGGTCATCGAGGCCTTCGGCCAGTTTCTGGTCGGCGGCAACTTCGCGGTGGGTCTGGTGGTGTTCCTGATCCTGGTGATCATCAACTTCATGGTCATCACCAAGGGCGCCGGGCGCATCGCCGAAGTGGGCGCACGCTTCATGCTCGACGCCATGCCGGGCAAGCAGATGGCCATCGACGCCGACCTCAACGCCGGTCTTATCGGCGAGGAAGACGCCAAGCGACGGCGCGCCGAGGTGGCCCAGGAGGCCGACTTCTACGGTTCCATGGACGGCGCCAGCAAGTTCGTGCGTGGCGACGCCATGGCCGGCCTGATCATCATGGTGGTCAACGTGCTGGGCGGGCTGATGATCGGCCTGATGCAGTACGACATGGCCTTCTCCGACGCCGCCCGCACCTACATCCTGCTGACCATCGGCGACGGACTGGTGGCCCAGATCCCGGCGCTGGTGATCTCCACCGCCGCCGGCGTCACGGTGTCCCGGGTCAACACCGACCAGGACGTCGGCCAGCAGATGATCAGCCAGCTGTTCGTCAATCCCAAGGTGCTGATCCTGGCGGCCGGGGTGATGGGCCTGCTGGGCCTGGTGCCGGGCATGCCCAACCTGGTGTTCCTGCTGTTTACCGTGCTGCTTGCGACCCTGGCCTGGTGGCTGACCCGCCAGTCCGAGAAGCGCCTGGTCGAAGAGCAGGAAAGCACCGCCCCGGCGCCCCCCCCGGAAGCCCCGGAGGCGAGCTGGGACGACGTCCAGCTGGTCGATACCCTGGGCCTGGAGGTCGGCCACCGGCTGATTCCGCTGGTCGACGCGCGCCAACAGGGGGAGCTGCTTGGTCGGATCAAGAGCGTGCGCAAGAAGTTCGCCCAGGAGGTCGGCTTCCTGCCACCGGTGGTGCATATCCGCGACAACCTGGAGCTGGAGGCCTCCACCTACCGGGTCACCCTGAAGGGCGCCGAGATCGGCCGCGCCGAGGCCTGGCCCGGGCGCTGGCTGGCCATCGACCCCGGCCAGGTGTCCGGCGAGCTGGACGGCACCCCGACCCAGGACCCGGCCTTCGGCCTGCCGGCGGTGTGGATCGACGCCAGCCAGCGCGAACGCGCCCAGGTCTACGGCTACACCGTGGTCGACGCCAGCACCGTGGTCGCCACCCACCTGAACCACCTGCTGCACCGCCACGCCTCCGAGATGCTGGGGCGCCAGGAGGTGCAGAAGCTGCTCGACAAGCTCAGCACAGAGCAGAAGTCGCTGGTCGAGGAGGTGGTGCCCAAGGCGCTGTCGCTGACCGCCTTCACCCGGGTACTGCAGCAGTTGCTGGACGAGGACGTGTCGATCCGTGATCTACGCACCATCCTCGATACCCTGGCCGAGCACGCGCCCCATCAGCAGGACCCCAGCGAGCTGACTGCCCTGGTGCGCATCGCGCTCGGCCGCGCCATCACCCAGCAGTGGTTCGCCGGCCAGGAATCGCTCAACGTCATCGGCCTCGAGCCCCAGCTCGAACAGGTGCTGCACCAGGCCATGAACGGCAACGGCGCCCTGGAGCCGGGTCTGGCCCAGACCCTGATGGACCAGACCGAGGCGGCGCTGGGCCGCCACGAGGCCACCGGCGAGCCGCCAGTGCTGGTGGTCACCCCGAGCCTGCGCCCGGTGCTGGCACGCTTCCTGCGCCGCCGTCTGCGCCATCTGGTGGTGATGTCCCAGGCCGAGATCCCCGACGACCGCATGCTGCGCGTCACCCATCAGGTCGGGGGGATGTGACCATGCTCCCAGCCTTGATCCTTGCCCGGAGAACCCAGTGTGCGCCGAGACGCCTGGCGGCACTCTCCCTGCTGGCGCTGTGGCTGATCGCCAGCGGCGCCCAGGGCTTCCCCGGTGCCTGGACCGCCAACGCCCCGCGCATGACCGTCGCCTCGAGCCAGCTCGACCAGTCGTCGCGACCGCTGACGCCGCCCTCCGCCAGCGTCGAGGGCGTGATCGAGCGGGTGGTGTGGCGCTATCGCACAGCGCCTGGCGCCCGCCTGCAGGGTCGCCTGTGCCATGGACAGCGCTGCCTGCGCCTGAAGGCCGCCCACGGCAGCACCGAACACTTCGCCGGCCTCGACGCTGCCGGCCCCTTCGTCTTTCGTTTTCGTCTCCTGGATGGTGAGTCGCCGCTCGTTGTCGACGGCATGAGCGTGATCGTCAACCACCGTTGAGGCTGTCCCAGAGGAAAGTGCCATGTACACCGCACAAGGCAGAATGGAGCATCAGTCCCAGCTCGAAGCCTACCTCCCCATGGTGCGTCGCCAGGCCCTGGCGCTGCAGGTCAAGCTGCCCGCCGGGGTCGACCTGGATGACCTGATCCAGGCCGGCATCGTCGGCCTGCTGGAGGCGCTGGGGCGCTTCGATGCAAGCCAGGGCGCCCAGTTCACGACCTTCGCCAGCCAGCGGGTGCGCGGCGCCATGCTCGACGAACTGCGCAGCCGCGACTGGCTGCCGCGCAGCGTACGCCGCCAGGCCCGGGCACTGGACGAGGCCACCCGCGAGCTGCAGCAGCGCCTCGGCCGCCCCCCGGAGGAACACGAGATCGCCGAGGCGCTGGACATGGACCTGGTCAGCTACCGACGCCTGTTGAGCGACGTCAACAATGGCCAGCTGATGCCCTTCGAGGAATTGCTCGCCGAAGGCAACGAGCATCGCTTCAGCGACCAGATCAGCATGGCGCCGCTGGCCGAACTGCTCGACGGCGAACGCCGCGAGGCGCTGGTCGCCGCCATCGCCGAGCTGCCCGAGCGGGAAAAACTGCTGATGGCGCTCTACTACCAGGAGGAGCTCAACCTCAAGGAGATCGGCGCCGTGCTGGGGGTCAGCGAGTCCCGGGTGTGTCAGATCCATAGCCAGGCGGTGAGCCGACTGCGCGCGCGATTAAGCGAGCACTGAGCCGCTTCGACAACTCAGCGAAGAAAACAAAAGAAGAAAGCGAAAGAAGAAAACCACTGGAAAAACGGAAGGTTAGAAAGAGCGGCCGACTAAAGGGAACAGCCACCCCATAGCCATCTCTTATCAGGATTATCGGACCATTCAATTTATCCAATTGCTCGTTTCTGCGTAAGGTGAGCCCTGTCTTCAGACAATACACCCATCGCTCAAAGGAGACGGGAATGTCCCTGATCAACACCGAAGTCAAGCCGTTCAAGGCCACCGCTTACCACAACGGCGAGTTCGTCGACGTCTCAAGCGACGACATGAAAGGCCAGTGGAGCATCGTCTTCTTCTACCCGGCCGACTTCACCTTCGTCTGCCCGACCGAGCTTGGTGACCTGGCGGACAACTACGAAGAATTCAAGAAGCTGGGCGTCGAGATCTACAGCGTCTCCACCGACACCCACTTCACCCACAAGGCCTGGCACGACAGCTCCGAGACCATCGGCAAGCTGCAGTTCCCGATGATCGCCGACCCGACCCTGACCATCTCGCGCAACTTCGAGGTACTGATCGAGGAAGACGGCCTGGCCGAGCGTGGCACCTTCGTCATCGACCCCGAGGGCAAGATCCAGATCGTCGAGATCAACGCCGGCAACATCGGCCGCAACGCCGAAGAGCTGCTGCGCAAGGTCAAGGCTGCCCAGTACGTCGCCGCCCACCCCAACGAGGTGTGCCCGGCCAAGTGGAAGGAAGGCGAAGAGACCCTGGCGCCGTCCCTGGACCTCGTCGGCAAGATCTAAGCCTTGTCCGCAAGATCTGACACTTGTCCGCCAGATCTGACACTTGACCGAAAGTGTCTTGAGCAAGATGTGACTGCGCCAAGGCTGGCTGACTCAGCCTTAGTGTCCCTTGTCGCAGTCACGGCGCCTCGCCAGAGGCGCCCGTCACCCCTGAGGTGACACCCTTTTCCCCACCGGGTCGTTCGTCTCGGTCGTCCTACCAGTCGCTTATGCGAGATCGGGCCCTTCGGCCCGGTGGGGATTCTGCGGCCCAATGATCGGCCAGTTCGCCGATACCGGCACTACGCTCCCGCCGCAGACTACCATTTTCCGATTTTTATCAGGATTGCCGCTGTCATGTTGGACGACTCTCTCAAGCAACAGCTGAAAGCCTATCTCGAACGTGTCACCCGCCCCTTCGAGCTTGTCGCCACCCTCGATGACGGCGACAAGTCCAGGGAACTCCACGGCCTGCTCAGCGACATCGCCGCGCTCAGCGACCACATCAGCCTGTCCACCGAAGGCACGGACCCACGCACGCCGTCGTTCGCCCTTTATCGTGATGGCGCCCCCACCGGGGTGGTGTTCGCCGGCATCCCCATGGGCCACGAGTTCACCTCGCTGGTGCTGGCACTTCTGCAGGTCGGCGGGCATCCGCCCAAGGCCAGCGCCGAGGTGATCGAACAGATCCAGGCGCTGGACGCGGACATTCACTTCGAGACCTACTTCTCGCTGTCCTGCCAGAACTGCCCGGACGTGGTCCAGGCGCTGAACCTGATGGCCATTCTCAACCCGCGGATCTCCCACGACGCCATCGACGGCGCCCTGTTCCAGGATGAGGTCGAGGCCCGCGAGATCATGTCGGTGCCGAGTGTCTACCTCAACGGCGAGCCCTTCGACCAGGGCCGCATGACCCTCGAGCAGATCCTGGCCAAGGTCGACACCGGCGCCGAAAAGCGTGAAGCCGAGAAGATCAGCGCCAAGGAGTCCTTCGAGGTGCTGACCATCGGCGGCGGTCCCGCCGGAGCAGCCGCCTCCATCTATGCCGCGCGCAAGGGTATCCGCACCGGCGTCGCCGCCGAGCGCTTCGGCGGCCAGGTGCTCGACACCATGGCCATCGAGAACTTCATCTCGGTGCAGGAGACCGAAGGGCCCAAGCTTGCCACCGCGCTTGAAGAGCACGTCAAGCAGTACGACGTCGACATCATGAACCTGCAGCGTGCAGAAGCTCTGGTGCCGTCAAGCGAGCCGGGCGGCGAGCACGAGGTGCGCTTCGCCTCCGGCGCCAGCCTGCGCGCCAAGACGCTGATCCTGGCCACCGGCGCCCGCTGGCGCGAGATGAACGTGCCCGGCGAGGCCGAGTACCGCAACCGCGGAGTGGCCTACTGCCCGCACTGCGACGGCCCGCTGTTCAAGGGCAAGCGCGTCGCGGTCATCGGCGGCGGCAACTCCGGCGTCGAGGCGGCCATCGACCTGGCCGGCATCGTCGCCCACGTGACCCTGTTCGAGTTCATGGACGAGCTGCGTGCCGACGCCGTGCTGCAGAAGAAGCTGCGCAGTCTGCCCAACGTCGAGATCATCTCCGGTGCCCGCACCACCGAGATCAACGGCGACGGCAACCGCGTCACCGGCCTGAGCTATGAAGAGCGCGCCAGCGGCGAGCTCAAGCAGGTCGAGCTGGAAGGTGTGTTCGTGCAGATCGGCCTGGTGCCCAACACCGAATGGCTCAAGGACTCGCCGATCGAGCTCTCCGAGCGCGGCGAGATCATCACCGACGCCCATGGCATGACCTCGGTCCCCGGCATCTTCGCCGCCGGCGACGTCACCACCGTGCCCTACAAGCAGATCGTCATCGCCGTGGGGGCAGGTGCCACCGCCGCCCTCGGCGCCTTCGACTACCTGATTCGTCAGTAAGGTCGAGCCCTCGACCACGACAAAGCCGTGTTCCCTGAAGACACCGTCTGGCTTTCCTGGCCGCGGTGTCCACGACCAGGAAGGTCGTGACTAGCCTGCCGCCCTTCGGGGCGGTTTTTTTTGGTCTGTTGGTCGTGCAGGAGAGACCAATGTCAGTTCGATGGTGTCAGTCGATGTTCGACCATGGCACTTGCGCGACCCGAATGTCAGCGGAAGACAGCTTGCCGACGGCGTCAGCGTCGTTAGTTCGACGGCGTCAGCCGGTTTTCGACCATTGAACTTGCTCCGCTGATGTCCGGAAGGCACTCGCCCTGGGCCAGTCGCTCAAGGATGCGTTCTTCCTGGCGCTGCAGTTCCAGGGTGTGGTCGATCACCGCGTCGACCTCGGAGGGCGGCAGCACCACCACGCCATTCTCGTCGGCCAGCACCACGTCGCCGGCGGATACCACCACCCCACCGACGCTGACCGGCAGGTTCATGGCGCCGCCCTGGTCGGCGAGCTTGGTGGTCAGCGACGAGACGCCGCGGCTCCACACCGGGAAGCGCTTTGCGCGCAGGGTCGCAAGGTCGGTGGCGGTGCCGTCGATGATCACCCCGGCCAGTCCCAGGTGCGAGCCGACCTCGGTCAGCACCCCGCCCCAGCAGGCGTGACGACGATCGCCCTGGCGATCGATCACCAGCACATCGCCGGGACGCAGAAGGCGCATGGCGTGGTTGAGCAGGGTGCCGTCTCCCGGCGGCAGCGACAGGGTCACGGCGACCCCGGCCACCCGCACCTCGTCGAGCTGGCAGCGGATCTCGGGGTCGATGAAGCCCTCTTCGCGGAAGTGGCCGATGGTGGCGGTCTCGCACTCGAGCAGGCGCTGATGGCGGGCGGGGTCCAGCGGGGCGGGCAGGTCAGCGATGGTGTACACAGCGTTTTTCCTTATATCAGGCTCGGCAGCCAGGTGATCAGTCCCGGCACCCAGTACAGCATCAGCATGCCGAACAGGAAGCACAGCACGATCGGCCAGGCGGCGGCGTAGATGGTCGGCATCGACACCGAGGGTGCCCCGCCCTTGACCGCGAACAGGTTGTAGCCGAACGGCGGGGTCAGACTGCCCACCGCCAGGTTGATCAGAAACAGCGTCCAGAACCACACCGGGTCGAACCCGTAGGCCTTGAGCAGCGGGGCGTAGATCGGAATGACCACCATCATGAAGGCGATCTGGTCGATGAACATGCAGGCGATAAGCGGGATCAGCATCAACAGCAGCAGCATCAGGCCGGTGTCCAGATCCATGGCGGTGGCGGCGGCCACCAGCCCGGAGGTGGCCCCGGTAAAGGACAGAAGCTGACTGAACAGCTTGGAGCAGGCCAGGATGGTGATGATCATGGCGCTGATCGACAGCGACGACAGCAGCGCCTGGCCGGCCATCTTGAGGCTGAACTTGCGGTAGTAGAAGGCCACCAGAATGGCCCCGAGCACGCCGGTGGCGGCGGACTCAGACGGCGTCGCCACCCCCAGCATCATCAGCCCCAGCACCGAGAAGATGATGATCGAGAACGGCGCCATGTTGGCCAGCGCCCGACCGCGCTGGCGCCAGTTGCCGCCGCCCGAGTCGTCCACCGCCGGTGCCCGCGACGGGTCCAGCATCATGCGCACCACCACGTAGGTCACGAACAACCCGGCCAGGAGCATGCCCGGAATGATACCGGCGATCAAAAGGCGAGCGATGGAGACGTCGACCATGGAGCCGATGATGATCACCAGAAGGCTCGGCGGGATGATCGGTGCAAGGCCGGCACCGCCGAGGATCAGGCCGATCGACAGACGGTCGTCGTAGCCACGCTGCTGCATCGTCGGCAGCGCCGAACGGCTGAGCATGGCGGTCACCGCCAGGGCCGAGCCGGACAGTGCGCCGAACAGCGTCGACAGGGCTACCACGAAGAAGTACAGGCGGCCCTTGATGCGCCCCATCAAGGTGTCGAGGGAATCGAAGATGACGTCGATGGAGCCCGATCGGAACAGCAGCTCGCCCATCAGCACGAACAGCGCGATGGTGGTCAGCGTCTCCGAGGTGACGGTGTCATAGACGCTGTTGGCAAACAGGCCGAAGCCGGCGCTGCCCATCAGCCAGAAGGTGCCGGCCACGTTGATCGCCAGAAAGGCCACAAACACCGGCACGCCGAGGGCGAACAGCCCCATCAGCAGGGCGACGGCCAGGCCCAGGGTGACATACCACTCCATCGTCTACGCCTCCTGCCGTGGACTGTCGCTGGGCCACTCGACGGTGGCGGGCAGCAGCGCGCGCCGCAGAAAGTGCAGCGCGGTATTGGAAAAGCCGTAGCCGATAAAGCTCGACACCCACACCTTGGGGATATCGAGCCCCATGGCGGTGGTGGTGCCGCTGGCCAACTGGCGAAGGCTCTCGCTGATCAGCATCCAGGCCGCCAGCGCGCACACCGCCGCGGTCAGCAGCGAGGTGAAGCGCTCGAAGCCCTGTCGACGGGCGGCGGGCAGGCTGTCCTGCAGCACGCTGATGGCGATGTGCCCACGGGTACGGGCGAGTTCCGGCATGGCCAGGCTGGCCGACAGGCACAGGCAGTAGGCGACGATGGAGCTCGACCACAGGGTCGGGGCGTTGAAGAAGTAGCGGGCCACCACTTCGATCCAGAAACACACGACGATGCCACACAGGGTGGCACCGCCGAGGTAGAAGCCGAATCGCGTGAGGCCATCGTGCCAACGGGCAAGGGTAGCCAGCATGGGAGCGATCCGATCAGGGGGTCATGTCGTTGCTTTCGGCGATCTCGCGCATCTTGGCCACCGCCTCCGGCGACTTGTCGAGGCCGAGCTGCCAGATGCCTTCGGTCACCAGTTCGTCGAGACGCTCGGCGTCTTCCGGGGCGAACTCGGTTTCGTGCATGCCGAGCTCCCGCAGGCGCGCCCATTCCTCGACCGCCAGTTCGTCGAGCACCCCGGCGATCTCGCTTTCCAGCGCCTCGCCCTGGGCCAGCAGCACCGACTGCTCCTGCTCGCTGAGGCCATTGAAGGTGTCGAGGTTCATCAGCAGGTAGGTGTAGGTCTGGCCGAAGGTGGGCTTGGAGAAGTAGCCCGCCACCTCGTGCCAGCCAAGATCCTCGACGCCGTTGAGGCCCCAGGCGGCGCCGTCGATGACGTTACGATCCAACGAGGAGTAGACGTCGCCGCTGGACATCAGCACCGGCGTGCCACCCAGGCCCTGGGTCACGTTGGTGTAGGTGGGGCTGCCGCGCAGACGACGTCCCTCGAGGCCCGGCGAGCCTTCGATGGGCTCCTTGAGCACGTACTGGAAACCGCTGGAGCCGAGCGGCGGAATCGCCAGAAGCTTCAGGCCCAGCTCGTTGTAGTGGTTGTCGATGAAGTCCCAAAGGCCAGACTCGCGGGTCTTGGCAGGATCGACGAAGACCCCATCCATGGCCGCGCCGACACCGGTGGTGTTGGTGTGGTAGGCGCCGTGGGTGTAGAGCAGATCGAACACCCCCACCGAGACCGGCTGCAGCTGTTCGAACGGCGGCACCACGTCGGGGCCATTGAGGCTGATGGAGACCTCGCCGTCGCTGGCGCCCTGGACCTTGTCGATGTAGCGCTGGGCGACTTCGCGGGTGTAGGCCGAGGTCAGGTCGTAGCTCGACAGCATGCGCAGATCGGTGGCCTGGGCATCGGGTGACAGCACCGACAGTGACAGGGCAGACAGCGACAGCGCGGACACGGTCAGGATGGAGCGGGAGAGTCGGGACAGGGAGCGATTCATGGTCTTCCTCGCGTTTATGGTTGTTATCATCCGTGGCCGAGGCGGGATGCGTCCGGCAGAAGGATCTTCGATACCACTTCAATCTAGTCAGGCCGACACACCGGGGTCAATGGAAAGGCACCGATCGAGTTTTTCGATTTTTAATATGTAGAATTTACGGAATTTATACAACAAAATGAAAATATAAAAACCAGAAAAATAAAGAGCACTATCTTGTGAAAAATCTCGTATTAAAGGGCTATTACCTCGAAGTATTTTACGCCAAACATGATGAGACAAAACTCCAATAACGCCTGATAAACCATATAATACAACGACCTATATAAAACACCCTCTTTCGTATAGGCGCCCGCCAAGCTCCATCGTCGTTATTGCCACAGGCGACAATTTCGACACCCTATCGGCCACCTTTCAGCAGAAGAACAGCTCTTTCCAGCAAGAAGGGATCGACTCGCCTGGCCGGTTACCCTCGACCAGGCCGAAGCTGGCAGGAGGTAACCCATGCCCGGCAACGGCCGACGGTGTATTCTCTGACAACAGCTTGGCCAACCATACACAGGCCAACATCAGGGCGCCTTCGGCGAGGACAGATCGTCCGCACGAGCGCCTCTTGCTGACAGAAATGAAAGGAGCCGGTGATGCGGCCGATTCACGACACCCTGGACTGGAACCTGCTGCGGACCTTTATCGTCATCGTGCAGGAAGAGAGCGTGAGCAAGGCGGCGGTGCGCCTGTACCTGTCTCAGCCGGCGGTGAGCCTGTCGCTGAAACGGCTGGAAGAACGGCTGGGCCAGAAGCTGATCGAGCGCGACAGCCATCGCTTTCGGGTGACCCAGGCGGGTCAGCTGGTGTACCGCGAGGCGGTGGATATCTACGCCAATGTGGCACGCCTGGCGGCCTCGGTGGGGGAGTCGGACCCGGAGGTGGCCGGCCACGTCTCGCTGGCCTTTATCACCGGTATCCAGTGTCGCTTTCTCGACAGCGTGCTGGCGGCCTTCCATCACCGCTATCCGCAGATCACCTTCGAGATCGAGGACATGTCGAGTCAGGAGGTGCAGCACGCCCTGTCACAACGCCAGAGCGCGCTGGGTATCTGTCTGGCCCAGAGTTGCCCGGACAACCTCGACAGTCAGGTGCTGGCGCGCCAGCGCTATCGGCTGTACTGCGGGCGCAGCCATCGCCTGTTCGGCCGCGACAGCCTGCCCATGGAAGAACTCAAGCAGGAGGCCTACGTGTCCTTCGGCAGCGAGCAGCTCGACGGGGTGCTGTCGCCGCTGGCGGTGTTCCGCGCCCAGCACGGCCTCAAGGGCCCGGTGGTGGGGCAGTCCAGTCGTCTGCAGGAGATCCAGCGCATGGTCATGGCCGGCTGGGGCATCGGCTGCCTGCCGGAGCACCTGGTGGCTCGGCAGGTGGCGGACGGCGAGCTGTGGCCGCTGCCGCCCTACGACGGCGTGGCCGACATCGACCTGCACCTGATGTGGCACCACGAAGGCCGCGCCAGCGTGGCGGAGACAACCTTCATCGAGTTCTTCCTCACCTGCATGGCCAAGGTGCCCATGGAGCACCGCCTGACCACCGGTATCGACGTGGCCGACGCCGCCCAGGCGCCCCTCGCTTTCGACGATACGCCCTGACGAACGAGGATCGGAGCTGAGCCGGATACACCGACGTCGCCGGTCCTCCCCATTCACCAGCAAGACTCTTTGCACAGGTGTCTCCTGGGTCGTTTCGCGTTTGCACCAGAACGCGCCCTGCCCGCCCCGCGTCGATAACGCCTGAACTCGACATTTTGCGGCACATCTTGGACGACATGGATGTTTCTGGCGTAAGCCCCCTCTGAAAGCACCTTCTTCCTGCTGTCCCGGCCTCGCCTCGCCAGTAGGATCCTCCAGAGTCGGACCACGGCGTCGTTCAGGGAGGATCCACCGTGCCATCTACCCTCGTTCCTTCATCCCCATCTCATGAGCTGCCATCGGTACCTGGCGACCAGCCAAACGTGACGGGAGGGCACTGAGGATGGATGACGGCATGATCCCCGGGCATCGGCCCTTCCCCACCGAGGCCATCGCAGACACCGGCCAGCGCCCGGCCGTGCCGACCGAATTCACCGCCGATGAGCACGGGGGCGGCCTTATCCCCCTGAGGGAACAGCTCAACCATCGCCGGGTGATCACCGCCGAGCCCTACAGCGAAGGCGAGACCCCGGAAGCCGTGATCATGATGGACGTGGAGGAAGGTTCCGTCACGGTACTCAACGTGGTCGTCCAGGCCGCCTACATGCTGCCGGTGGTCGGTAACGTCATGGCCATCGGCGACGTCGCCCGCGACGTGGTTGACCTCGATGGCAACGACGCAGACGGCACGCCGAACTACCAGAACGTCTGGCTCTGGGCGGTGCTGGTGATCGACGCCATCGGTCTGGTGCCCGCCTTTGGCAACGCCTCCCGCCCTATCCGCGTGGGTACCCGCGAAGGCATACAGGCGTTTGCCCGCGGTGAAGGCGTCGACATCGCCGCAGATATCCTGCTCAACATGGCCGGCGGTGCGGCGATGGATTTTCTGGCAGAACTCGACTCCAAGCTCGAGGAACAGAAACCGAAGCTGTTGCGCGAAATTGACACCATCGTCGGCAAACTCGCCGAGTTCATCAACAACCCGGTCGATGCCGCCACACAGCTCAAACTGATCGACGAGAACCCCGAGTGGTGGAACCTTCTCGAGAAAGGCAAGCGTGTCGTATTCATTGCCTTTGACCGCCTGCTCGAGGCCTTTGGTGACGACCGTCAGCGCCTCATCGCCTTTCTCGGCCAGCTCGGCGGGATGGCCAGGTCCATGGTCAACGCCGGGTTCGAGCGCCTGTTGCCAATGATACGCGACCTGGCCCAGGCGACTCGCCGCCGGTCGTCGCAACGTGGGGGCATCAATCACCAGGGCACCGCCGTCACCGGGCAACGTACGGTCCACTACCTGTCGGCAGACAATCGCCAGACCACCCGCCACGAAGCCGAGCCAAGCGCCACTCCGGCCGGCTGCGTGTGCTCGCTGCATCGCCCCACCCCCACCAGTCCCAACCCCGTGGACTATGTGATGGGTGACGAGAACCTGTGGCACACCGACTTCAGCGTACCGGGACTGATCGACGTCGAATGGACCCGCTACTACCGCTCCAGCATCGACGAACTCGATGACAGCGAGCTGGGCGCCCGCTGGAGCAGCCCGTTCCATACCCGCTTCGAGGCCCTGGGCGAGCAGTTGACCTTTATCGACAGCCTGAACCGCGCCCTGCCTATCGCCCCCCTCGAGGTCGGCGGCAGCCGCTTCCTGCCGCGTGAAAGCGTGACCCTGGAACACCCCGACAGCGAGCACTACCGGCTTCACTACCTCGACGGCAGTCAGGAGCTCTACCGCCGCATCGGCAAGTCCGGGCGGGGCGAGCGCGTCCACTTCCGCCTGGTCGAGCAGCGCGAGCGCGACGGCCGCGCCCTGCACCTGAGCTATCGCCAGGGCCGACTGGACCGGCTGACCGACGGCGCCGCCCTGCTGCTGCGCTTTCACTACAGCAGCGCGGGGTTGCTGGCCAAGGTGGTGCGCCACTATCCCGGTGCGGACGTCACCAAACACAATGACGAAGCCGCCGAGGCGCACGAGCCCGAGGTGCTGGTCCGCTACCAGCACAGCGCCGACGGTGATCTGATCGAAAGTCGTGATATGCGCGGCTACACCCGCGAGTACCGCTACCAGCACCATCTGGTCACTCGCTACACCCACCTCAGCGGCCTGGCGGTGGAGCTCGAGTGGGACTGGCCGGGCAAGGCCGAGGGCGCCCTGCCCGCCGCTCACGACGCGCGCTGCGTACGCAACCGCCAGGAAGACGGCAGCGAGGACACCCGCTTCGAGTACCATCGCGGCCTGTGGTACACCCGCGTCACCGACGCCGACGGCGTGGTGACCTTCTACCGCTACAACGATCACAACCAGATCGAGTCGATCACTCACCCCTTCCAGCCAGCACTGGGCAGCGAGCACTGGCGCTGGGACGAGCACGGCCGGCTGATCCGCCATATCGACGGTGAGGGACGCACCACCCACTATCGCTATGACGACCAGGGCCGGCTGATCGAGACGGTCGATCCCCAGGGCCTGAGCACCCGCATCGACTACGACGACAAGGGCCTGCCGGTGCGCGTCACCGAGCCTGACGGCCGCGAACGCTCGCTGCGCTTCGATGAACGCGGCCTGCCGCTGCAAGAGATCGCCCCGAGCGGGCGTGTCACCACCTTCCGTCACAACGCGCGCGGCCTGCCCACGGCGATGACCGACGCCGCCGGCAACACCTACCAGTATCGCTGGAACGACCAGGGCCGGCTGATCAGTGCCAGCGACTGCTCACGCAAGACCACCCAGTTTCGCTACGACCATCGCGGCTGGCTGATCGAGCGCCGTGACGCCGCCGGGCATCGCACCCATTACACCCGTGACGCCACCGGCCTGCTGTTGAGCGTCGAGCACCCCGACGGCGCCATCGAGCACTTCTCCCACGACGGCGAAGGCCGGCTGACCCAGTATCTCGATCCCACCGGGCAGCGCACCCGCTATCGCTACAATGGCAAGGGCCAGCCGATCGAGCGCCGCGACCCCATGGGCCAGCGTTTCGCCTACCACTACGACCGCCTGCTGCGGCTCTCGGCGCTGACCAACCAGAACGGCGACCGCTGGCAGTTCCGCTATGACGGCGGTGGACGACTGATCGAGGACACCGGCTTCGACGGGCGCACCCGCCACTACCGCTACGACGATGGCGGTGCCCTGATCGAGCGTCGCGAAGGTGAGCTGATCACCACCTTCACCCGCGACGCCATGGGCCGGGTGCTGGAGCGCGAGAGCCAGCGACCGGGCCAGCCCGCGCTGACCACCCGCTACGGCTACGACCCGCTGGGACGCTTGACCCGCGCGGCCAGCCGCCACAGCGAGACGCGCTTTCACTTCGACACCGCCGACAACCTGATCGCCGAGGTGCAGCGTCATCAGCTGCCCAACGGCGGTGACTACTCCAGCGTCACCCGCCACACCCACGACGCCTTGGGTAACCGCGAGACCACCACCCTGCCCGACGGTCAGACCCTGGCCTGGCTGCGCTATGGCTCCGGCCATGTCCACGCCATGACCCTGGACCAGCGCGAGCTGATGGCCTTCGAGCGCGACGACCTGCATCGCGAGGTGCGCCGTCACCAGGGCAGCCGCGAGGTCGAATCACGCTTCGACCCGCAGGGACGCCTGATCGAGCAGCACATCCGCACCCTCGAAGCATCCGTCGAGGACCGCCCCCGACACCCCACCGTCAGACGCCAGTGGCACTACAGCGCCAACGGCCTGCTCAGCCAGGTGGACGACAACCTGCGTGGCACCACCCGCTACGGCTACGACCCGCTGGGCCGGCTGCGCCAGGCAAGCGCCCCCGGCCTTGAGGAGGTGTTCGCCTTCGACCCGGCCGGCAATCTGGTCGATCCCGTGCCGCCAGAACGAACCAGCGAAAACGGCAGCAACACCCCGCCCTCCGACGCCACCCGCTGGCGACGCGAGCGCCCCCGCGATCACCTCGACCACGGATCCGAGGAGCGCATTCGCCTCGATTACCCAGGCGCACCGGCCAGCCTGTCGCCGGCCATGGGCAACCTGCTCAAGCGCTACGCCGGCACCCACTACCACTACGACGCCAGCGGCAACCTGACCCGACGCATCGCCCCCGGCGGTGAGACCTGGCACTACCAGTACGACCCCGAACACCGGCTGATCGAGGCCTGCCACTACCCCCATGCACCCGCCGCGGGCGATGACACCCTGCCGCGCATGCGCGCCCGCTACGCCTACGACGGCCTCGGCCGACGGGTGTGGAAAGAGGTGAACCGCCAGGGCCAGCCCAGTGAGCTGACGGTGTTCAACTGGGACGGTGACCTGCTGCAAAGCGAAGAGCGTTTTGTCGGTGGCCTGCCGCCGCTGTTTCGCCCCGAACGGCTCGAACTGGCCCGCGAGAACCCCGAGCGGCCTCACTCGCTGCCCATCGCCCAACGTTGCCATCGGCTCGAGTACCCCGGCCTCACCCCCGAACGGCGGGTGATCTACCTGTTCGAACCCGACAGCTTCGTGCCCGCCGCCAAGCTCGAGAACCGCTTCGAGGCCGTCCACACCCGCAGCGGCACCGGGGCGGTGCTCTATACCGAACACCAGCCAACCGAGCCGACCCTCTACAGCATCCACACCGACCACCTCGGCACCCCGATGGAGCTGGCAGAATGCGACGGCAAGCTCGCCTGGGTCGGCCACTACCGCGCCTGGGGCAAGCTCATCCAGGCCAGTGACGGCCACGGCAACCCCAGCACCACCGACAACCCCCTGCGCTTCCAGGGCCAGTACCTGGATGACGAAACCGGGCTGCACTACAACCGCCATCGGTACTATGATCCAGAGACGGGACGCTTCACCACCCAAGACCCCATCGGCCTGGCCGGCGGCGAAAATCTGTACATGTACGCCCCCAATCCGACAGGATGGGTGGATCCGCTGGGGTTGAGTAGCAGAAAAGAATGCAATTGCCAACTTTCCGGTTCGGTTTTAAACAGCCCTCGCACAGGAAATGCCAACAAATTAGATGAAGAGCATGCATTCCCAGACATCGTCGATAATTATTCTGTTCGGGCTCAGCGCTTCGACATAGAAACGAAAGCACCGGGGGGTACAGTTGATAGAATTTCTGAGCTGAGACAAGTCGAGGGGAGTTTAAATGGAAAAGAGGGTGTTTTTGAATGGATTGTTGATCGTGGTAATGTAACACATAGAAGGTTTATTGCGGGAGGTACAGTGACGGGTTTCCCTAATCAAACGCCAAGTAGATAAGACATGTTGACAAAACTGCTTTCTAAGTTAGACGTTTTAACCATTGGAGTCGCTGCCTACGGTTACTCGCGACGATGGATAAACAAATGTGAACTGGGGTACTTGGCAAGCGCTGTTGTTGAGAAAAATAGGCTGTCAGAAGACTCAGAGTTAATCTACTTGTCCGCCCCAGGAATATTGGAGGATGAAGAGCTGGACAAACTAGTCCATATCGCAATAAAAGATGAAAAAGAGGATGCCATGAAAAAGATATGGTTGCTTTGCCACCTCTTAGAAATAGAGCAATCTGAGATGAAAGAAGATGATAAGCTTGCTACTCTTCAAGACGTTTATGTGAAATTCAACTACCCTGAAAACATGTCCGCGTGCAGCATTTACTCTCAGGATAAAACACCGCCTCTTATGGCAATGTCATGTCTGATATCTAAATTAGAGAAAGATACAGAGAGCTTTTAGGAATATCATAGAAGACATTTAATTAACGGAGCGAAGTGGCAGTCTCAATGAGCAGGTGCAACACGGCGGTCTCGATGAGCAAGTGCAACACCTGATCGATCACTATGCCTAGATCGGCCACTACCGCGCCTGGGGCAAGCTCACCAAGGCCAGTGACGGCCACGGCAATCCCAGCACCACCGACAACCCCCTGCGCTTCCAGGGCCAGTACCTGGATGAAGAAACCGGGCTGCACTACAACCGCCATCGGTACTATGATCCAGAGACGGGACGCTTCACCACCCACGACCCCATCGGCCTGGCCGGCGGCGAAAATCTGTACATGTACGCCCCCAATCCGACAGGATGGGTGGATCCGCTGGGGTTGGCTAAAGGCACTAATGAGCGAGGACAAATTACAAGCAGAACATCGTGGCGAAAAAGCACGGTTAGAGCCACTAGGGAGAACGCAAACGAAGGGCCATCAGGCGGGCGTTTATGTCCAAAGTGTGGAGTAGAGGTAAATGTAGCTCCAGAGACAGGGCCTAGAGATTGGCATATAGAGCATGATCCAACTCCATGGTCAAATCGAGATTTTCCTGACGATGTAACGAGGCCACAAGTCATAGAGAACTATCAAGAAGGAGTCATATTGAAATGCCCAAGATGCAATATGTCAGAAGGAAACAGGAAGTAAAAAACACTTTCATAGATCACTTCGAAAAAAGTCTAGGCGAGATAGAGAAAGGGTGGAGGATCTCCACTCTTTCTCGTGACATTCAAGTAGTAAAGAGCCACCCAGAATACTTCGACGGAGTGGTAGCTTACTCTACGCTTGGTTTAAGCAGCCGCCCGTACAGGCTGAAAAACTCTGAAAAAAACATCAGATGCGAGCTTTTCCTACTAATCCCTCAGGAATACAAGTTTTCTCACATCCCTTCGATATTCGAAGATGTTGTCAACATTATGGATTCTGAAGGAAATGCATTCTCTCGAGGAGACATTATTGGACCAAAAGGAGAACTTTTCAAAGGCTACAGATTTACCTCTTTGTATGTCGCACCTTCGTTTGTTCTTCCAGATTTTGCAAATGAATTCTTAATAGAAGGAAATGAAGTTATTTTTATATGGTTAGTGCCAATAACTACTAGCGAGTGCGAATTTGTAAAAAACCAGGGTTGGGAGATGTTTGAAAATCGCCTAGAAGAGGATGATGTCGACGCAGTTGATATCGAGAGGTCAGCTGTCGTATAAATTTTGCTCTCCATCATTGGGTGTGGAATTCCCTCATGAAGCGAAAACAACCGTGAGCGCTATCGCCATAACATTGAGCCTGGTCAGTTGCTGCGCACACTTGCACCTGACCCGAGCGGCGGGAGCAGATTTGCACGGCTCCACCCACATTTCTTCATACCCCCAGTACCAGCACCATCTGATCGCCCACTACACCCACTGCACGACACGAACCCGACAGCTTCGTGCCCGCCGCCAAGCTCGAAAACCGCTTCGAGGCCGTCCACACCCGCAGCGGCAGCGGCGCGGTGCTCTACACCGAACACCAGCCAACCGAGCCGACGCTCTACAGCATCCACACCGACCACCTCGGCACCCCGATGGAGCTGGCAGAATGCGACGGCAAGCTCGCCTGGGTCGGCCACTACCGCGCCTGGGGCAAGCTCACCCAGGCCAGTGACGGCCACGGCAACCCCAGCACCACCGACAATCCGCTGCGCTTCCAGGGCCAGTACCTGGATGAAGAAACCGGGCTGCACTACAACCGCCATCGGTACTATGATCCAGAGACGGGACGCTTCACCACCCAGGACCCCATCGGCCTGGCCGGCGGCGAAAATCTGTACATGTACGCCCCCAATCCGACAGGATGGGTGGATCCGCTGGGGTTGGAAGTATTTGATGTGGGGAGCTACCAAGACCTTAGAGGTGCTGTGCGTGGTGGGCGAACAGGGTTAGATGCCCACCATGCTGGTCAGAAAGTGGTAATGCGAGATCTGATTTCCGGCTATGATGCCAATACGGCACCCGCAATATTGGTTCCTAAAGAAGGCCACACTTTGTCGAAAGAGGGGGTTGGCATTGTATCTAGAAGCAAAATAAACTCAACGACCGGACAAGTTTTCGAAAATCCAAGAGATCTACTAGCCAGAGATATTCGAGAGTTAAGAAGAGTCTACCCCGAGGCTCCTAACAGTCAATTGCAAGAGCTAATAGACAAAAATAAAGTGATGTACCATGAAATGCGAAGATGCCGCTGCAATCGATAATGGAGAGGATAAATGAACAAAGACACCCAGGTTGTCGAATCTATTCTTTCTGAGCTTTTAGAAGATGTTTTTGAAAGCTATCGAAGTAGATTATCAAACTCTTCAGTTGTCAACAAAGATCAGAATGATCCATATTCTAGAGCAAGGCAAGCACTCAATAAAATGTCTACTGAGGAAAGGCAAGCAATCTTCAATTTCATTAAACTTGCGATGGTGGACACATCCTCCTTGATATTTGGAACAATTGATGGTTCTCATTTCCCCAAAAATATTGATGGAGATTTTTCCCTTGAGTATAAAAAAGACGAAATACAAGGCTCTTTGCAAGATGCGCTTATTGCTAAAGCTGAGGAACTCGGAGTTTACAATTAAGCTCCCCAGAGTACCGATTTCGCGGCTACATCCGCGCCTTCTTTAAACTCGTTTTCAATTCGATGAAATATGAAATCAAAGAAATTTCGAAAAACAGAAAATGGCATCGTTTTGCCGACACTCCTCCAGATCCAGACGCTATCGCAGGGGTAGCCATTGATACTGTTGACAAATCGCCAATCTACGGCGTAAGGGAGCCCACCGAAGATGGATACTCAGGATGGTATATTTGGGCTGGAGAGTACAGCAACGCTGCTGATTTTTTTAAACCCATTCATGTGCGACATATGAAAGATTTTTTCCCAATTGTTGAGAAATACCTGTCATTACCACCCGGGTGCAAATTCATCGTTGACGATAAAGGGTATGAGGATATTTGGGCTGAGGACAATTAAAGGGCTCTTCGACATTAGGCGTGGAATTCAACATGACGAATATACTGATCTCATGACGACTCCACCAACCAACACACCCGTTATCGACTCTTCAAAACGACAAGCGGCAAGGGCCAGCCGATCGAGCGCCGCGATCCCATGGGCCAGCCGGCGCCCACCACCCGCTACACCGAATCACCCTTGTGGTGCCAATTTCGACAAGGCGTTTTTTGGTAAATCAGAAGCTTACGCGCCCAACTATCGAACCTTGGCGGTCACACCTGACCAAGCCCGCGCGGGGTCGATCCCCCTGCTCAGCGAGTCTTCTGAGGCTTTAATCCGTCGCTACACGGGCCTGGACCAAGGCGCTACCGCTGCTTCTTAGATCGGCACTAGCGCGGCTTATGCAATGGCGCTATCGCGCCAGGGCAGCCTCGCGGATGGCACTCAGGCGCTTGCCCGGGGCGATGCCGTCGGCCTCGTAGCGCAGTTCGATCAGCGCCGGACGGCGTTCGCGCTCGGCGAAGGCCAGGGCGCGCTCGAAGGCGGCGTCGAAGTCCTCGTCACGCTCGACGATCTCGCCCAGGCCACCGTAGGACTCGACCAGGGTGGTGAAGGCCGGGTTGGTGAAGGTCAGGGCGATCTCGCGGCCGGGGAAGTCGTTTTCCTGGTGGGCACGGATGGTGCCCCACATGCCGTTGTTGAACAGAAGGATCACCAGGCCGACGTCGTACTGCAGCGCCACCCCCAGCTCCTGCAGGTTCATCTGGAAGCAGCCGTCGCCGGCGAAGCACACCGCCGGGCGGTCGGGGTGCTCGAGCTTGAACGAGATCGCCGCCGGCAGGCCGTAGCCCATGGAGCCCACCGTCGGCGCCAGCGAGCTGCCGAGCCCGGCGAAGCGCACATAACGGTGGGCGTACAGCGCATAGTTGCCGGCCCCCACGCTGATGCAGCCCTGGCCATCCAGGCGACGATCGACGCTGGCGGCGACCTTGTCGAGACTCAGCGGCCCCGGGGCCGGCTGGGGCTCAAGCGTCGCCAGGTAGTCGGCGCGCGCGGCGCGGGTCTGGTCGGCCCAGCGCGGAGAGGTGTCCGGCGCCAGTCCGTCCAGCGCGGCGGCGAAGCCCACCACGTCGGCGTTGATGGCAAGCTCGGCATGATAGACCCGGCCCAGCTCTTCGGGATCGGGGTAGACGTGCACCAGCGCCTGGCGCGGGGTCGGCGACTGGATCCACGAGTAGCCTTCACTGGTGGCCTCGCCCATGCGGGTGCCGACGGCGATCAGCAGATCGCTATGCTCAAGCCGCCCGCGCAGGGCGTCGTCCATGGCGAAGCCGACGTGGCCGACAAAGCGCGGGTCGCGCTGGTCGAAGCACTCGAGCCGGCGCCAGGCCACCCCCACCGGCAGCTCGAAACGTTCGGCGAAGGCCGCCATCTGGGCCTGAGCCTGTGCCGTCCAGCCGCTGCCACCGATCAGCAGGAAGGGCCGCTCGGCCTCGGCCAGACGCGCCTTGAGCGCCTCGAGCTGAGCCGCGCCGGGGTGGGAATGCAGCTTGGCCATGGGCTGGGCGTCGGCCACCTCGGCTTCGCCCCACAGGGTGTCTTCCGGCAACGCCAGCACCACCGGACCGGGACGCCCGCTGGTGGCGACGCGATAGGCCCGGGCGATGTACTCGGGGATACGATCGGTGGCGTCGATCTGGGCCACCCACTTGGCCATGGGGCCGAACATGCGGCGGTAGTCGATCTCCTGGAAGGCCTCGCGCTCGACGAAGTCGTTCCCTACCTGGCCGATGAACAGGATCATCGGGGTCGAGTCCTGAAAGGCGGTATGTACCCCGATGGAGGCGTTGGTGGCCCCCGGGCCACGGGTCACGAAGCAGATGCCCGGCTCGTTGGTCAGCTTGCCGTAGGCCTCGGCCATGTAGGCGGCGCCGCTTTCCTGACGACAGACGATGGGCTCGATGGCGCCCCGATGCTCGTTGAGGGCGTCGATGCAGGGCAGATAGCTTTCCCCCGGCACCAGGAAGACCCGGCGGGCGCCGTGGGCGCGCAGCTGGTCCATCAGGATCTGGCCGCCATTACGGCGCGCAAGGGACGTGGTTGGCGAAAGCGTGGAGGCTGGCAGGCTCATGTCAGGGTTCTCGATATCGTTGTTGGTGGTGAAGGCGGTTCAGGCGTCTGTCAGGGCGCGGTGCAGCGGGGCGATCTGTTCGGGCAGCACCACGCAGCGGGCACGAAAGCCCCGCGCCATGGCCCACTCGAGGTCTTGCTCGAAGCCCTCTCGGTAAGGCCAGGGGCCGTCGATGGCCAGACACTCGGCCTTGGCGCAGGCGTCGACGAAGCGCTGGCGCCAGGGCGCCAGGGCGCTAGCCCGTTCGTCTGGCGCGGCGTCGGCGGCGATGCCCAGATCACGCGACAGATCGCCACTGCCGAGAAGCGCCGCGCTCACCCTTGGGCTTGCCTTGAGGATCTCCGCTGCGGCGCCCACACCGGCGGCGCTCTCCAGCGTCGGTATCAGCGCGGTACAGCCCTGTTCGAGGCCGACGCGACGCTCTTCGCGGGCCAGTGCCAGGGCCAGCAGCACGATGTCCATGGAGGACTCGACCTGGGGCAGGAAGATGGCCGCCGGTCGTGCCCGCATCAGCGCCGCCAGCTCGCCCTTGCCGCCCTGGGTCAGCGGGTTGATGCGCGCCATGGGGAGCCTCTGGCGCTGCCGGCAGCGCTCGGCGAAGGCGACAAAGTCGTCGCAGGCCTGGCGGCGATCGGCGGCCGGGGTGAACTCCTCCAGGTCGACGATGATGGCCTCGGCGCCGCTATCCAGCGCCTGGTCCAGGCGTGCCGGGTCATGCCCCGGCACGAACAGCCAGCTGCGACACTGGGCCAGGGACGAAGGAGTCGGAATCAGGGGCTCCATGGGTCACTCCATCAGGTTCGGCAGGAACAGCACGATGTCGGGCACGAAGGTGATCAGCAGCAGTACCGCGACCATCGCCCCGAGCATCAGCCCCAGGTAGCGCAACGACTCCATCACGCTGATCCCTGCGATGCGGCAGGCGGCCATCAGGTCGACCCCCAGCGGCGGGGTGTTGGCGCCGATCGCCAGGTTCACCGTCAGCAGCACCCCGAAGTGCACCGGGTCGATGCCGTACTGCACCAGCAGCGGCATGACGATGGGGGTGACGATGATGATGATGGCGATGCTTTCCATGAAGGAGCCGAGCACCAGCAACACTATGGTCAGCAGCAGCAGTACGCCGTAGCGGCTGTCGGTGATCTCGCCGATCAGTGTGGCGATGGCCTGGGGCACCTGTTCGTAGGTCAGGCCCCAGGCGAACATGCCGGCGGCACCGATGATGACCAGGATGGCGCCGGAGGTCTCCGCGGTGGCGATGACGCTGTCGACGATGTCCCGAAGGCTCAGGCTGCGATAGACCAGGGTGCCGACGATCAGCGCATAGACGATGGCCGAGGCGGCGGCTTCGGTGGGGGTGAAGACGCCGAAGCGGATACCGCCGATGATCAGCACCGGCACCAGCAGCGCCGGCAGGGCGGCGATAAAGGCACGCTTGCGCTCGCCGGGCTCGGGCCGGGTACCGCCGGACCAGCCGTTGCGGCGTGACACATAGATGGCCACCCCCACCAGCGCCAGGGTCAGCAGCAGGCCGGGGATCACGCCGCCCATGAACAGCTTGCCCACCGAGGTGTTGGAGGTGGTGCCGTAGACGATCATCACGATGCTCGGCGGGATCACCGTGCCGATGGAGCTGGCGGTGCCCACCAGGGCGCTGCTGAAGCCCCGGTGATAGCCGCTGCGCTGCATCGCCGGCAGCAGCATGCTGCCGATGGCGATGACGTCGGCAACACCGGAGCCTGACAGCGCCCCGAACATCATGCAGGCCAGCACCGCGACCACCGCCAGGCCGCCGCGGATGTCGCCCACCAGCGCCATGCACAGACGCACCAGACGCTGGGTCAGTCCGGCGTGATTCATCAACTGGGCGGCCATCACGAACAGCGGAATGGCCAGCAGGGTGAAGCTCTCCATGCCCGCCACGAACTGCTGGGCAGAGACCATCATCGGCGCCGCGCCGAACATCAGCAGATAGGACAGCACCGCCAGGATCAGGCCGAAGGCGATGGGAATGTCGATCAGGATCGCCAGGGCGAAGACGCCCACCAGGGTCAAGGCACCAAGGGTCATGCGTCGCCCTCCTGTGGCAGCGGCTGGCGCGCCAGCAGATGGTCACACTGCGCCAGCGCCATGCCGGCGCAGCACACCGGCACCGACAGATACACCAGCCCCGCAGGCAGCTGCAGCGCCGTGGTGGTCTGGCTCATGGTCAGCCAGGCCAGGTCCCAGCCGGCCTTGGCCAGCAACAGCAGCATCACCAGCAGCAGCAGGTCGGTGGCCCGGGTGATCCCTCTGCGAACGGCGGGGGAACTCACCAGCAGCGGCATCAGTCCGGCGCTGAGGTGGCTGCGCTTGTAGGTGCAGGCCACGCCGGCCAGCAGCGCGGTCCACACCAGCACCAGCTGGGGCAGCTCTTCGGCCCAGTGGGGCGGTGCCCCCACCACCCAGCGCATGAACACCGAGTAGGCCACCAGCGCCGCCAGCAGGGCGGCGCCGATGCCGGCCAGCGCCAGGCACAGGCGCGAGACGAGGCGCGCCACGGGATGCAGCAGGCCGTGCACGGTCATCGCGCTCACTGCCCTTCGCGATAGCGCTTCACCAGCGCCATCAGGTCGCTGCCAAAGACGTCTTCGTAGTCGGCCCAGACGCCCTGGACGGCGGCATTGAACGGCGCGGTATCGACCTCATTGACGCTCATGCCTTCGGCCTCGAGCTCGGCCACCAGACGCGAGTCGTCCTCCTGGGTCATGCGGCGCTGTTCGTCACGCCAGTTGTCGGCCAACTGCTGGACTACCGCCTGGTCGTCCTCGGACAGGCGCTGCCAGACGTTGTTGGCGACGGTCAGGCAGGCCGGTGCCCATACGTGTCCAGTCAGCGAGACGTAGTCCTGGACCTCGAAGAAGGACGAGGAGTGGATGATCGACAGCGGGTTTTCCTGGGCGTCGAACACCCCCTGCTGCAGCGCCGAGTAGAGCTCGCCGAAGGACAGCGGAGCCGGACTCGCGCCAAGCGCGGTGAAGGTATCCAGGCGCATCTTGTCCGGGGTTACCCGGATCTTCAGGCCGGCCAGGTCCTCGGGGGTCTCGACCGGGCCCTGGTTGTTGGTGACGTGGCGAAAGCCGTTCTCCCACCAGGACAGGATCTTCATGTTGTAGTCGGAAGCGATGGCTTCCAGCGCCTCGCCCAGCTCACCGTCGTAGGCGGCGTAGGCGTCCTGGCGGTCCGCCCAGGAGTAGGGCAGCTCGACGATGCCGAAGCGGGCGTCCAGCGGCTGGAAGGAGCCGCAGCCGATCACCCCGGCGGGAACGCTGCCGATCTGCATGCCTTCGACCATGGTCTTTTCGTTGCCGAGCTGGCCGCTGGGGAAGACCTGGAAGTTGACGCGACCCTCGGTGGCCTCGCGCACCTCGTCGGCGAAGCCTTCGGCGGCGATATGCCAGCTATGGGTCGGGGCCAGCACGTGGCCTAGCTTGATGTCGAGGGCCTGGGCCGAGGTAGAAAGACCGGCGAAGGCGCCAAGCGCCAGCAGGGGGAGCATCCTGGAGGTCATGGGGGTACCCGTTGAGTCGTTGTGATTGTGATCTGGGCCCGCCACCGCTTTGTTAACGGCAAGACAGGCGTCACTTGAGACTCGGCCAGGTAGGCGTATTAGACAATTTTCAAGATTTTATGCTTTGCATAAGCCTGATTTATGCAAAGCCATTGGACAGTGGCCAGGGTGGCCCTTCGACAGGCCTGGGGCGGCAACCACAAGCGCTTCCAGACACTCCTTTAGCGCACTGTTCAAGAACCATTTTTCTGGCGCAAATGGGGGCATTTGCGGTTGTGATTGGCGCCGTTGACGGCTCCACGGCGATAGTCGATCCAGCGTGGTGGTCAGCGTCAAGGCTGGCGCCAGCGCAGGATGAGAACCACCGCCCTGTCGGCCAAGAATTACAAGGAGCCCCTATGCAACTGCCCTCTCTGATCGAGATCCCCAACGGTGAAAAGGTCACCCCCACCTTCAGCGACGCCGAGATGCAGGGCCGCCTGGCCCGTCTACGCCAGCACATGGCCAAGCAGCAGGTCGATGCCGTGGTCCTGACCTCCTATCACAACATCAATTACTTCAGTGACTTCGTCTATTGTCGCTTTGGCCGCGACTATGGACTGGTGGTGACCCAGGAAGGCTTTACTACCGTCACCGCCAACATCGACGGCGGCCAACCGTATCGGCGCAACCGTCTGGGCGACAACATCGTCTACACCGACTGGCAGAAGGACAACTTCTTCAAGGCCATCATGCGGCTATGCGAAGGCAAACGACGCATCGGGGTGGAGTTCGACCATCTGACCCTGGCCAACCGCGACAAGCTGGAAAGCGCCCTTGGCGAGGTGGAGCTGGTCGACATCGGCGTACCCACCATGCAGATGCGCATGATCAAGTCCGCCGAAGAGATCGCGCTGATCCGTCAGGGGGCGCGTATCGCCGACGTGGGCGGTGTCGCGGTACGCGACGCCATCGCCGCCGGGGTGCCCGAGTACGAAGTGGCGCTGGCCGGCCAGAGCGCCATGGTGCGCGAGATCGCCAAGACCTACCCGCAGAGCGAGCTGATGGACACCTGGGTGTGGTTCCAGTCCGGCATCAACACCGACGGCGCCCACAATCCGGTCACCAGCCGTCGCGTGCGTCCCGGCGACATCCTGAGCCTGAACACCTTCCCGATGATCTCGGGCTACTACACGGCGCTGGAGCGCACCCTGTTCTGCGAGCACGCAAGCGATGCCCATCTGCGGCTGTGGGAGATCAACTGCGAGGTCCATGAGCGCGGACAGCAGCTGATTCGCCCCGGCGCCCGCTGCAGCGACATCGCCCACGAGCTCAACGAGATCTTCGCCAGGCACGACGTCCTCAAGTACCGCACCTTTGGCTACGGGCACTCCTTCGGCACCCTGAGCCACTACTACGGCCGCGAGGCGGGTCTTGAACTGCGCGAGGACATCGATACCGTACTGGAGCCCAACATGGTGGTGTCGATGGAGCCCATGCTGATGATTCCCGAAGGCCAGCCCGGCGCCGGTGGCTACCGCGAGCACGACATCCTGGTGGTCAAGGAAGACGGTGTCGACAATATCACCGGCTTCCCCTACGGGCCGGCGCATAACATCGTGGGTTGAACCGATCCGGCGATCACCGGCCGGGACGTGACATGGGGGGCCGCTCGCCCCCCATGTCGGCGAGCCCGGCCCTGAGGTAGTCCAGCACGTGGTGCGCCGCCACGGACAGCTCGCCGGTCTGGTAGTGCAGGCCGAAGGTGACGCGTCCAAGCTCGGGCAGCCGGTCCGCCCCATCCACGCAGTGCAAGTGGTCGGGGCTGACGCTGCGCGCCAGGGCGGTCACGCCCAGGCCCTCCTCCACCGCGGTGAAGATTCCGAGCAGACTGGTACTGGCGTAGCTCACCCGATAGGGCATCGCCCTGGCCCTCAACGCCGCTTCCGCCGCCGAGCGGTACAGGCACCCCAGGGGATAGGTGACCAGAGGCAGCGGCGCTTCACCCTCCAGCAATGCCGTGTCGCCGACCACCCAGACCAGGTCATCTACCCGGATATCCCGAGCATCGCGATCATCGTCGACCCTTTCCGGCTCCATCACCAGGGCGATATCGTAGTGGTGCCGGTGAAAACGCTGGAGTATGACCTTGCTGATTTCACAGTCGACCTCGACCTCGATATTGGGGTAGACCCGCGCCAGATTCCTCAGCACTCGCGGCACAAATGCCAGCTCGAAATCGTTGGGAATACCTAGCCTTACCTTGCCACTGACGCCCCCTCCGCAAAGCTTCTCCACCAGCCGATCATTGATCGCCAGCATGGCCCTGGCTTCCTGGTAGAGATAGTCACCATCCTGGGTCATTTCCAGCTGACTTCCGCGCAGAAACAGGCGAGTACCCAGCATCTTCTCGAGCTTCTTCATCTGCAGGCTGATGGCGGGCTGGGAACGCCCCAGGCGCTCTCCTGCCGCGGTAAAGCCTCCCAGCTCATTGATGGTCACGAAGGTACGCAATAACTCACTCGGTATCGTCTTCAACCTGGGGCCTCATTGGCATAGATCATGCATCGATTTGTCGTTCTTATTGGTCGCATCAGCGGCAAGAAAATACCTTGAATCTGTCGATGGAGATCGACGCTACCTCTCGACGACTGCCGATTGTCGACGTCCAACAACAAACAATAGAGGCTTCCTCATGAACTCCTGGGTATTGACCACCTTTGCCATTCTAACGCTCTACATGCTGATTCACACCGGTGCAGCCTACCTGCGTCGAGAACTCAAGGCCCGCCAACCGAGGTGACGCACATGGACTCCTTTACCCTGTTCAATTGGGCGCTTCTGCTGATGACCTTCGGCCTGATGCTCTATCTGGGCTACCTGTCCTCGCGGCGCATGCACAAGGATGACGCCGCCGGCTTCCTGGTCGCCGGGCGCTCGCTGGGGGCCTTCGTCGGTGCCGGTACCATCGTTGCCACCGGATTCAGCGGCTGGGGCTTCATGGGCTCGCCCGGGGTCACCTACCAGTTTGGTGCCATCGAGGTGCTGGGCAACTTCTTCTTTGCACCGGCGATGGTCATCGCGGTGCTCTACTTCGCCCGCTTCATGCAGCGCAAGGCGATCGAGATGGGCAGCAACACCATCCCCGAGTACATCGGCCAGTCCCACGGCGGCGGCGCCATGGGGCGAGTGCTGCAGGCGGTATCGGCGATCATCACCGTGGTGCTGCTGCTGGTCTTCCTGACCAGTCAGATCAAGGCGGTGGGGCTTCTGGGTGCCAGCTGGCTGGGCATCGAGCTCGACCAGAGCGCCATGCTGATGGTCGGGGTGATCATCCTCTACACCATGCTCGGGGGGCTGGCCGCGGTGGCCTGGACCGACACCATCATGGTCTGGGGCATGGCCCTGGCGGCGGTCATCATCGTCATCCAGATGCTGACCACCATTGACGTGAACGAGTGGGAAAGCGGCTTGAACGCCATCGACCCGGAGCTGTTGAACCCGACCAACGGGGCCCACTACGGCGCCTCCAGAGGCAACGTCTTCCTGGTCCTGCCCTACGCCTTTCTGTTCGCGGCGGTGCTGCCGTTCATGGCGATCCGCTTCCTGGCCTTCAAGCCCGAGGTCAAGCTGCACAAGGTCGGTATCTACGTCGCGGTGCTCGGCGGCCTGCTCAGTCTGATTCCGCTGGTCGGGCTCTACGTCAGGGTCACGCTGCCGGGACTGGCGGACCCCGACAGCGCCATGCCGGTCTATCTCGAGCAGTTCATGCATCCGGCGATCCAGGGCGTCATCACCTTGTTCATCATCTTCGCCATGAAGTCCACCGCCAACTCCCTTTTGCACACCGTGGCCTCCAGCGTCTCCCATGACCTGCGCCTGGCGATCTTTGCCGAACGCCAGCCTTCGGCACGGCGTGTCCTGGGCCTGAACCGGGCCGCGGTGCTGGTGCTCGGGGTGCTGGCGCTGCTGATGATGCTCTACGCACCGCCCTTCATGCTGTCCTGGCTCGGCATCCTCGGCACCGGCACCCTGCTCGCCAGCCTGATCGGCCCGGTGTTCATCTCGACCTTCTGGCAGGGCTCGGCCTGGGGGGCGCTGGCGGCCATGCTCGGCGGCTTCTTCACCAGCGGCTACATGATGCTGTTCGCCGATGTGGGCTGGTTGATCGGTCCGCTGACCGGCTGCGTGGTGTCGTCGGCTCTGTATATCGGCGTGACCCTCGTCGGCCGTAGCCATCGCACCCATGCCCGCCATCCGAACGCATCCCTCCCTGACCACCCTGCTTGACCGAAGACATCCCCCCGACTCGCCTTCAGGACTAGAGCTCTGAGGTTCGGGCAAAAAGACAGGCCGCCCTCCGAGGCGGCCATTCTCGTGAAACCTCCGTCATCCAGCGAATAGTCGCGGTCGAACCTGAGCATCAGGGCCGAGAACCCGCTGCTCTCATGACCCAGATCATTGGTGCAAAGCGCTTTAGCATATTCCTCTCAACTTGACGCTTTCATGGGTCGATAACCCTGGCATCGCTGCTAATCGGAGGCAGTCCGAGCGATGAGCAAGCCAGGAAATGACTTCGCTCATGCCATGACTGCCGGTTGGCCCCTCCCAGCATGAGCCCTCTGCCAATGACATCACTCCTTGATCGCCTGACCATGGGAAGAAAGTTCTTCCTGGTGCTTTTCTTGCCGCTGCTTTCCATCCTCTGGATGACGCTCTCCACGGTGCTGGAACGCCAGGCGGTCGTCACCCGAATGGACAATCTTCAAGAGGTGGCGATTCTCGGGCGTCATTCGGCCAATCTGGTGCACGAACTTCAGCGCGAACGGGGGATGACGGCCGCCTTTCTCAGCAGTCAGGGCCGCAACTATCATACAGAGCTACCGGTGCAACGTGAGGCGACCAATACCCAGGCCGAATCATTTGACCGCTACATCGCTGACATCGATTTTTCCCGTCACGATCCTCGAATCGAAGCACAGGTCGATCTGGCGAAGCATCTGCTTGAGGAGAAGGATGACCTACGGCGCAAGGTCGATGGTCTCGACATCTCTGCCGAAGCATCGACGGACGCTTATACCAACATCAACGAGGCGCTGATCGATATCGTCGCCAAGCTGACCTTTGGCGTCGATCAGGGAGAAGTCGCCCGTCAGCTGACGGCCTATTACGACCTTTTGAACATCAAGGAGCTGGCCGGCATAGAACGGGCGGTACTGGCGGCATCTTTCAGCGCCGACGCGATATCGCCAGTAATGTTCAGGAAGCTGCTTTCGTTGATCGTGAAGTCCGATGTGCACAAGAAGAACTTCTTCGAGCTTTCATCACCGAGGGTTCAGGAGGAGCTCAAGACGCTGACCGACAGCGCACTTGGCGAGCGTTTGAATGCCATGCGCAGCGTGGTCCTCGAAAAGGCCTCAAGCGGCGGCTTCGGTATCGATCACCAGGAGTGGTTCGAGGCCCAGACCGAGTATATCGATGGCATTCAGCAGATCTCCCGGTCGGCAGAGCAGTACCTTCTGGCACGTATTGACGACTTGCAGAAAGCGTCCTTCAGCTACCTGCTCAAGCACGCCCTGGTCATGCTTGCCGTCCTGCTCGTCACCCTTGCCTTTTCGATCATCACCGCCCGCAGCGTGGTGCGTCCTCTAAAGATTGCCCTGATGGACATCAGCGAGCAGAAGGATGATCTGACCAAGCGACTGGCGGTCCCTGGCAAGGACGAACTATCGCAGCTTTACCGCGCCTTCAACGACTCGCTGAGCAATATTGCCAGCCTGGTGGTCAACCTGAAGAAGAGCGCCAGCGCCGTCGAGGCGGTCAGTGGAGAAATCACCAGGGGCAACCAGGACCTGGCGAGCAGAACGGAGCAGCAGGCGGCCTCACTGATCCAGACCGCTTCCAGCATGGAGCAGATCACCGCCACCGTGAAGCAGACCTCGGACTCCGCTCGCCAGGCGCAGGAAATGACCCGTGAAGTCGCCTGCCGCGCCAACGACCTGAGCCAGACCGCCGCCCAGACCCACACGGCCATGGAACAGATTCGCGACGCCAACCAGGAAGTCACCAGGATCGTCGAGGCCATCGACGACATCGCCTTCCAGACCAATATTCTGGCCCTGAACGCTTCGGTGGAGGCGGCACGCGCCGGCGACCAGGGACGAGGGTTTTCGGTGGTGGCCTCGGAGGTGCAGAAACTCGCCAGCCGCTGCGCAGAGGAAGCCACCCTGATCCGCCGGTTGATCACCACCAGTACGCAGCGGGTCGACAAGGGGGAGCGACTGGTGGCTTCCACCAGCGAGGCGCTGGTCACCATCTCCGAGCATGCCCAGCAGACGGCGACCCTGGTGTCGGAGATTTCCACCGCGGCGACCGAGCAGTCGCTGGGTATCGAACAGATCACTCAGGCACTGGCGCAACTCGAGGACGTCACCCAGCGCAACACCGGCCTGGTCGAACGCGTTGCCACCGCCAGCGAGTCCCTCGACAAGCGGGCTCGCGACATGGCCTCGCTGGTGGGCCGCTTCAAGGTCGATGTGCCAACGGCCCTTCACGCCACGTCGGAAGACGGGCCGCTTATCGGCTCACCCCAGGCCACCCTTGTCGACTGCCACGCATAGGCCCTACAGGTTCCCCGCCTTGCCGCCCTTCCGGGCGGCCTTTTTTATCAGGCATGGAACCCATTCAAACAAAACCTCGTTTTATTTTTAATGAATCATCTTTGACAATATTGAAACGCAATTCTAGCCTTGCTGATGCCACCCCAGCACAACAAGGAACAACGCCGTGCTCGAACACGACCATCTCAGCCGTTTTCTCTCCCACCGCCATTCCCTTTGCCAGCCCCTTTACCAGTCCCCTCGCCACCCCCTTCGCAAGCCCTTGATCGTCGCGCTGTCGGCCCTGGCCGTCTCCTCCTTCGGTATATCCTCCATGGCCGCCGCCGAGGATACGCCACCGGCGCAGGTCTTCGACCTGACGACCTGGAAGTTAACCCTGCCCATGGACGCCGACGGCGACGACGACGTCGACGAGATATCGGTCGGCGAGCTTCAGTCCTATCAACATCCGGACTACTACTATCTGAACGACAACAATAATCTGGTCTTCGTGACCCCCAATAGCGCCTTCACCACCCCCAATTCCAGCAATGCACGCACGGAACTGCGTCAGATGCTGGCCGGCGCCGACGACGCCTTCGGCCCCAAGGCACCTGAGCAAAACTTTGCCCTCGCCTCCCACCCCGAGGCTGACCGATACGCCCAGATCGGCGGCTACCTCGATGCCACGCTGCGGGTCGATCACGTCGCCGAGCGCACCGACAAGCCCGACCGGGCAGCGGCCTACTCGGTGGTCATCGGCCAGATCCACGCCGGCAAGGACGAAGCGGTGCTGGCCCAGGACAATGGCTTCGGCCACGGCAACGAACCGCTGAAGATCTACTACAAGAAGTTTCCCGACCACGAGACCGGCTCGGTGTTCTGGAACTATGAACGCAACCTCGAGAAGGATGACCCCGAGCGCATCGATGTCAGCCACGCGGTGTGGGGCAACGACTGGAGCGGCAGCGAGGATCCGGGCGAGGCGGGCATCGCCCTGGGCGAGAGCTTCCGCTATCGGGTCGAGGTCAAGGACGACGTCATGCACCTGACCTTCGCGTCAGACGGCCACCCCACCCGCACCTTCGAGCAGAACCTGGCCGACAACGTCGGTCCCGACGGTGAGGTCGACGAGGCCGATCATCCGCACGGCTACGCCGGTGACTGGATGTACTTCAAGGCGGGGTCCTATAACCAGTGCAACACCAAGCCGGAATCTGGCGCCTGCCTGGGTACCGGGGTGTGGGAGACGGACCAGCAACACGGCGACTACGCTCAGGTCGTGTTCAGCGAGCTGGATAGCGGCCCGGTCGAGTAAGCGTCCAGATTACCAGCGGCTTTCGCGGCGAAGCGCTGAACCAAGCAGTCGGCGGTGTACCGCATTCCGCCCACCGGATGGAGCTGGCTGCCGATTTCATCTGCCCTGGCTACGGTTAGCCGTTGGATGTCTGTCGTGCCATTACCGCGATGGCGCTCGAGTTCGATCAGCTCATCCAGGAGAAGAACACCTGGGTGCACCTCGGGCTAAGCCAGGCGCCTGGGCGACGCGACCTCTTGACCTTCGACGGTCACCGCTATCGGCGAGGGATTCTGCGTGCCTGAGACCAACCCCATCACTACCACCAATGGCCAGCGTTCAGCCTTTAAGCCCCTGGTATGGCTGGTCGGAGTGATCGGCATCCTGCGTTACAGCCTGGCCGATCTCACCATCGCCGGCCTGCAGGTGCCGGCCTTCGATTCCGCCGGCTACGTTGGCCTGATGGGCGCTATTTCGGCGCGCTACTGTGGGCGCCACGTCACCAAGAGCTGGGAGCGAATCAAGAACAACCAGCACCAAAAATCATAAATCCGTGGGGAACCGACCATGTCTACCCAACTCATCGTGATCGCCGCAGGCCTGGCTGTCATGTCCGCGCTGTTCGGACTGTGGCGGCACACGTGTTCGCGCCTGACCGATGCCCTCGACACGCTTGATGCCACCCGCACCGAGTTGACGGTGGCTCGCGGCACTCTCGCCGCGCGTACCGAGGAGTACAACCGCTATGTGGCAGCGAGTCAGCAGCTTGCCAATCAGCGCGAACGAGATGAAGACACCATCCTGTCGGCCCCGCCGGAAGACGATGGTTCGTTGGTCCGGTACTGTCCGACACGTTGGCGCGGCATCGTGCACGACAGTCCGCTCCCGCCGGTACCTCCGATGTCAGTGACTCCACTGATGGGGGGAACCAATGACGGATCGCAATGGTGGTCGCCTAATCGCCCTGACGCTTCTCATCACCATGGTCTTTCTCGAGCTAGTCCAATTCGGCATCGGCCTGGTGGCACTGGTGCTACTGGTCACCCTGGCAGGGTGCGCTCAGGCACAGGCAACACGCAGCGTGCGCCTTCCTCCACCGTGCGTCATCGAGCCGGCACCACCTGTCCCTCCCGGCAATACCCAGCGTGCGGCCGCGCTGTACATCGAGCGCTTGTATACTTGGGGCGCAACGGGCTGGGCCTGTGTAGTGGCTCAGCAGGCATCGGGCACGGGAGGTGGGCGTGACCTTTGAATTCACCAGTTGGCAGATCGTACTGCTGATCTCAATGCTGGTCGGCGCGCTATAGGGCTTCGGCAAGGTCCTGCTGATGCAGATCGACAAGCAGCTACAGACACAGTTCACCCAGCTGTCCCAGCAAGCAAAACGCCAAGACAGCCAGCTCGATGAGCTTTCCAAGGAAGTGCAGCGCGTCGACCGCGACATCCTGAAACTGCAAGCGGACCGACCTCTGCAATACGTGCGTCTCGAAGACTACGTCAGAAATCAGACCGTAATCGAAGCCAAGCTCGATGCCATCGCCCTGCGCTTTGAGAACGGCCGCTTCGAGACCCATCCGCTCCGAGGGGATAAGCCATGAACATCGACACCGCTCGCGCTCGGCGTGTAGCCATGCGCTGGCACATTCTGCTGGTACTCAACAACGCCCGACCGATCAGCACCCACGAATCGCTGGTACTGAGCATCCTGCAGGGCATTTACCAGGATGCCACTCAACTCGAGGTACGCCGTGAGCTCGACTACCTGGAGAACCGCAAGCTGGTCACGCTCAAGCGTGAGCCCAGTGGGACCTAGTATGCCGAGTTGCCCCACTACGGCGTCGATATCGCCAAGTACACCGTCGAGTGCTTTGCCGGTATCGCTCGGCCGCAGAAATACTGGAGTACCTGACATGCCCCAGCGCAGCAAGGTCGCCGGTCTCCCCGTCGAGGTGAAAGCCTGACTGGATCAGGCGCTGGCAGACAATAACTTCAGCGACTACGAAGCCCTGTCGGACGAGTTGGCCAGCCGCGGCTACGACATCGCCAAGTCGTCGCTACATCGTTACGGCCAGGAGTTCGAGACCAAGCTCTCGGCGCTAAAGCTCGCCAGTGAACAGGCCAAGGCCGTGGTTACCGCCGCGCCGGATGACGAGGGCGCCGTCAACGAGGCGCTGACGCGCATGGTGCAGGAGCACCTGTTCCAGTTGCTGATGAGCGGCGGCGAAGGTATGGACCTGCCCAAAGTCGCCAAGGCCGTCGCCGAACTGGGCCGAGCCAGCGTGGTGCAGAAGAAGTGGCAGGCCGAGGTACGCTCAAAGGCTGAAGCCGCCGCCAGCCAGGTCGAGAAGATTGCCCGCAAGGGCGGCTTGGATGCCGCCACGGTCAACACCATCCGTCGCGAGATACTCGGGGTAGCGGGAGGATATATCTATTAGAACCTACTAGGCACCACGCCAGTTCTGCGCTTGGGGCGGGGCCGTGTTTCACTCACGATGACCGCTTGGCAGCTATTGCACTGCAATTGGCGCTTGTAAGCCTTGTCGTAATTGGGCTGCAAGAAAGATTTTACTCTTCTGTGGTAGCAGTTAGAACAGAGGTACTGGATTGGGTCATCGCCCTTTTCTTCCTCCTTGATGATGTAGGCAATTGCGCCTGTTGGAAACTCGTGGAGCTGATAGCGCTGCTGCTCCTCTTCCCAATGCTCGAACTGCGCGATCTGCTCCTCAAGTTCGTGTACACGACCCATCAACGCTCCGTATTCTGCTTGCGCGTTGTTCAACTCTCCCTGAAGGTTCAGCAAGATGCCATTCAGCTCAACGACCTTGGTCTGAACCTCAGCATCCGTCCTCAGCTTGAGCAGATCTTGCACAAGTTGAGAGGCCGAGCGAGCGCCCTGAAGCGCAGCAATCCATTCCATCATCTTTCCTCGCCTTTCAGTGGTGTCGGTCGGTTCGAGCATATCACCGTAAATTCAAGCCATGGCTGCCTAGTGCCATGACGGCGAGGAACGGTAACCCCCTCACCACGGCCATCGAGAATGATGCCGATCTCTCGGTACCGGCAGTTCTGCTCGACTATCAGCAGCGCTGGATCGGTGTGCGCGCTCCGCTCAAGGTAGGCGAGAAGAGCCGCCGTATCGGCTTGACCTGGGCGGAGACCGCCGACAACGTGCTGATCGCCGCATCAGCCCGCTCGGCCGGTGGCCAGACGGTCTATTACCTGGGCTACAACTAGGACATGACGGTCGAGTACATCCAGGCTTGCGCCATGTGGGCCCGGGCCTTCGACTATGCCGCCGGTGAGATCGAAGAAGGCATCTGGCCGGATGAAGATCCCGACAAGCACATCAAGACCTACACCATCGCCTTCCCCAGCGGCTTTCGCATCGTCGCCCTGACCAGCCGCCCGTCCAACCTGCGCGGCCGCCAGGGCATTGTGGTCATCGACGAAGCGGCGTTCCACCAGGATCTCGTCGAGCTGCTCAAGGCCGCTTTGGCGCTGTTGATCTGGGGCGGAGAAGTGCACGTCATCAGTACCCACGACGGCACCGACAACCCCATCAATGAGCTCATCGATGAGATCCGCGCCGGCAAGCGCAAGGGCGAGCTGTTCCGCTGCACCTTCCACGAAGCCGTCGCCGACGGCCTTTACGAACGCGTTTGTCTGCGCAAGGGCATTCCCTACACGCGGGAGGGCGAGGCCGCCTGGGTCCAGGACGTCTACGACGTCTACGGCGACGCCGCCGACGAGGAACTCGACTGCATCCCCAGCCAGGGCGGCGGCGCCTACCTTAGCTTGGCGCTGTGCGAGAGCCGCACCAGTCGCGAGACGCCGGTGCTTCGCCTCAAGCGCCCGCAGGGCTGGGAGGTGACCGACGAGGACACCCGGCGGCGCGACTGCGAGGCCTGGTGCCAAGAGCAGCTGGCGCCGCTGCTCGAGACGATCCCGCCGAACGTGCAGAGCTTCTATAGCATGGACTTCGCCCGCTCCGGAGATCTCTCGGTGATCGCCCCGCTGGTCAAGGAGCAGGACCTGCGCAAGAGCACGCCCTTCCTGGTCGAGCTGTGCAACGTCCCATTTCGCGAGCAGGAGCACATCCTGTTCTTCATCGTCGGCCTGCTGCCAGGCTTCCTCGCCGGCGCCAACGACGCCCGCGGCAACGGCCAGTACATCGCCGAGAGCGCCGCCGTGAAGTTTGGCCACAACCGCATCGAGCAGGTGATGCTCACCGAGGGCTGGTACCGCGACCACATGCCGCCGTTCAAGGCCGCCCTCGAGGACGACACCCTCTACGACCAGCCCGCCGACAAGGACGTGGTCGGCGACCTGCGCGCCTTCAAGCTGGTCAAGGGCGTGGCCCGCATCCCCGAGACGCGCACCACCGAGAAGGGCGACAAGGGCGGCGGCAAGGACAAGCGCCAGGGCGACGCCGCCATCGCCCTGGCCGACTTCGCCTCGCGTAGCGAGGTCGAGATATTCGACTACCACCGCGTCCAGCCCGCCGCTCCGCATCATCGACGCATCAAGCGCGGCGCCGGCTGGCGCAACAAGAAGGGCATCTGGTAATGGCCACCCAAGGACACTCCAGGATCGTCGACCAGTACGGTCGACCCATCGAATACCGCCAGCTCACCGAGGAGCTGGCCACGCCGCGGCTGGCCAGCGTCCTGCAGGCCGCCGCCGAGGGCCACGCCCACGACTACCTCACCCTGGCCGAGGAGATGGAAGAGCGCGACATGCACTACGTCTCGGTGCTCTCCACCCACAAGCTGGCCATCGCTGGGCTCTCGGTGCGGGTCGAGGCGGCCAGCGACGAGCGCGAAGACGTGCGCGAGCTGGCCGGTGCGCCCGCGTTCTCCGAGCTGGTCTTCGACCTGGTCGACGCCCTGGGCAAGAGCTACGCGGTCAGCGAGATCCTCTGGGACCGCAGCGGCCGCGAGTGGCGCCCGGAGCGCTTCGAGGCCCGCGACCAGCGCTTCTTCCAGTTCGATCGCGAGACCGGCCGCGAGCTGCGCCTGCTCGACGAGGCCGACCCGGTGAACGGTCTGGCCCTGGCCCCGTTCAAGTTCATCGTCCACACCCCGCGCATCCGCTCCGGCCTGCCGATCCGCGGGGGCCTGGCCCGCCTCGCCGCGGTCGGCTACGTGTGCAAGGCCTGGAGCTGGAAGGACTGGATGGCCTTCGCCGATGTCTTCGGCATGCCCATGCGCGTCGGCCGCTATGGCCCGGCGGCCTCGGATGACGACATCGGCAAGCTGCTCTCGGCAGTGGCCAATCTGGGCAGCGATGCCGCGGCGGTAATTCCCGACTCGATGCGCGTCGAGTTCCAGCAGGCCGTGCAGGTCGCCGGCGCGGGCGAGTTCTTCCGCAGCCTGGCGGAGTTCTGGGACCAACAGATCAGCAAGGCCGTGGTCGGCCAGACCATGACCTCGGATGATGGCTCGTCGATGGCCCAGGCCAACATCCACAACGAAGTGCGCCTGGATATCCTCGAGGCCGATGCTCTCGCGCTCTCCAACACCCTACAGCGCCAGTTAGTGCGGCCCTTCATCGACCTCAACTACGGCAGTGATCGGCCTTACCCGCGCCTGTCGCTGGCCGTGCCCCAGCCGGAGGACAACAAGCTGCTGGTCGATGCGCTAGCCAAGCTGGTGCCGCTGGGGCTGGAAGTCGAGCAATCGGTGATCCGCGACAAGTTCAACCTGCCCGACCCGGTGCCGGACGCCAAGCTGCTCTCGTCACCCAAGCGGGCCGTCCTGGCGGGGCCGGCCGCACCTCAGGGTCGCGCCAGCCGGCAGGCGACCAATGCCGAGCAGCGCCCGGCGCCGGTGGTGGATATCGTCGATCGTCAGATAGGGCGCATGGAACAAGCGGCGGCGCCGGCCCTGGACGACATGCTCGACACCATCCGCGGGCTCGTCGATGAGGTGGATAGCCTGGAGGCGTTGCGTGATCGGCTGATCGAGGCCTACCCCGAGATGCCGGGCAAGCAGCTGGCGGATACCATGGCGGAAGGGATGATCGCGGCCAGCCTGGCCGGCCGCGATGATGTACTGAGGGGGCTTTAGTAGGGGTCGACGGACTCGACGATGAAGTCGGTAGAGCCAACGCGATGCGTGCCGTAAGCGATTTCATAGGTATCGCCTATATCCGCACGAACGACCTCGGCTTCAGCTTTATCCAGATAGAGACCTTCAAAGTCCCAAGGGTCATTCTGAAATACGCCCCAGCCTTTTACCCAACCGGGGTTATCAGGGTCTTGAGGAAGATTGAAGTGCTTCATATCGATTAATACCAATAGGAGGGGTGATGGGTAGCGGCGATGACGCCTCAGGTGCAATGTAACCCTCGGCACTGTGGCTCTTTACCTTATTTAGTCTTACGACCGCGACATGGAAGAAGCGGCTAGTCACAGACGAAAAAGTATTTGGGGCCACAGCATGTTCACACCGCTACCGCATCAGCGCCAGAGACTACCAAAATTCATACTCAAGCAACAGGTTGCGATGAAACATGGCCATCTCCCACGGCAGTCTGCCATTCCAGCAACAGATCGACTACTTCCGGGGCAAGTTGAACCTGCCCACCCGGTCCTGGAGCGATCTCTACGCCCAGGAACACGACCAGGCGTTCGTGGTCGCTGGAGCCATGAAGCGGGACCTGATTGGCGAGCTGCGCGGCGCGGTCGAACGCGCCATCGCTGAGGGCGGCACCCTGGAGCAGTTCCGGACCGACTTCGATCGGATCGTCGAGCGCCATGGCTGGCAATACAACGGCGGGCGCGGCTGGCGTACCCGGGTCATCTGGGAGACCAACTTGCGTCAAAGCTACAACGCTGGGCGCGAGACGCAGATGGCTGATCCAGAGCTCCGCCAGCGCCGCCCCTACGGCCTCTACCGTCATGGCGACAGCCGCAACCCGCACCCCCTGCACTTGGCTTGGGACGGCATGGAGCTGCCGCTGGACGACCCCTGGTGGGCGACGCATACCCCACAGAATGGCTGGGGCTGTTCGTGCAAGAAGTTTATGATCGGCCCGCGCGACGTCGAACGCATGGGCCTGAGTGTCACCGAGCAGTCGCCTCCGGTCGAGCCCGAGGAGCGCACCATCGGTCAACGCAGCCCCAATGGCCCGCGCACCCTACAGGTACCCAAGGGCATCGATCCAGGGTTTGAGCATGCTCCGGGCCGCTCTCGACTCGATGCCGCCGTGCCTCGTCCTCTCGAGACTAGAGTAGCCGACGCATCGCCGGGGATTCCCGATCACCGCGCCCGCGACGAGCTGCCTGCACCGCGCCTGATGCCAAACACCCCGCCAACGACCGAGACAGAGGCCATCGACGGCTTACTGGCCGCCTTCGGGGCCGGCGAGCGGCCGGCGGTATTTCGCGACGCTTTGGGCGACGGGTTCGCCATCAGCCGCCAACTGTTCCAGACCCACCCGTCGGCGGCACCGATGCTGCCGGAGGGCGTGCCCGCAGGACTGATTCCGGCGCTGACCGAGGCACTACGCAGTCCTGACGAGATATGGGCGCGCCTGGAATGGCTCCCCGACAGCCAGCAGGCCGTGGCTACCTGGCGCGCTTTGTCATCGACGGTGAGACTATCCTGGCTGCCTTCGAACTCGGCGGCGATGGCTGGTCGGGCATCACGCAGCGCGACGAGGCCGGTGCCACCGAGGCCATGCGCCTGGGCGTGCGGCTCTATAGGAGGCAATGATGGCCGGTGCATTCTTAGACATCAGCCTCGATTCGCGGCTGGCCGGGGCCAGGCTCTCCGAGCTCGTTGAGCGGCTGGGCGACCTGCGTGTGCCGCTTTCCGATATCGGCGAGCACCTGCTGCTGGTCACCGACACCCGCTTCCAGCAACAGGTGGCCCCAGACGGCTCGCCCTGGGCATCGCTGTCGCCGGTCACTCTGGCCAAGAAAAAGGGCAGCCGCATACTGCGCGAGAGCGGCATCCTGCTAGTGCCCCAGAGGCAGAGGCGAGCAAAAATTAACCCAAAAAGGTTGACTATATTAACCCAGGCGGGCTAATCTCTAATGCGTAACATCCGAATTAACTATAAAAACTAATTTCGCTTCATACACATCAGAGGAATCGGTCATGGCTATCACGGCGTTAGGGAAATTGCTCAGGCAACACAGAATCGCCAATGGAGAGGTCATGAAAGAGCTCGCCGAAGCAGTCGGCGTCAGTAGTGCGTACCTCTCAGCCGTTGAACACGGGAAAAAAGCTGCGTCAGATAAGCTGCTGAGCGGTGTTGCTTCTCATTACCATCTCGATGAGTCCGCACAAGAGGAAATAAAGTATGCCTCAGAGCTATCACAGCCTTTGGTAAGCATAAGCCTTAGCGATGCTGAAGAAGAAGAGCGACTTCTTGCAGTTTCTTTCGCAAGAAAGTTCAAAGGGCTGGAGTCAAGTGAAAAAAAACAACTGTTAAAGCTGCTGAATGGAGATCAGTAATGTCGTGTCGAAAGTTAACCACGAAGGTCACTCCCCAGAGCCGAGAAAGCATCCAATGCGAAGCTCAAAGCTTCAGGGATACCCTTGAGCTCTCTGCTCCTAAGGTTCCCATCGTCCATATCTATGAGGTTCTTCAGCATGTTGCCGAGGATGAGCTAGACCTGGAGGTTCTAGAAGATGACGAACTCCCAGATGAAGAGGCGAAGACCTTTCCCGACACCCGTCTAGTCCAAGTGCGTCAGTCCGTATACGATGCAGCGTTTGATGGCCATGCTCGTTCCAGATTCACTCTGGCCCACGAGCTTGGCCATTATTTTATGCATCGTGACCAGCCGGCTTCTTTTTCTAGGGCAACAAATTTCCCAATCTTTTGCGATAGTGAATGGCAAGCAGATAGGTTCGCAAGCGAACTTCTTATAGACCGAAGGCTGTTTGATTCTAGCTGGTCTGTAGAGCAGATCATGGAAACATTTGGCGTGAGCAGAAAAGCAGCGAAGATTGCGCTTGACGACAAGCTAGATGAAGAAAAAAAGAAAGGGCACTCCTGATGAGCACCCTGTCTTCAGAGATTTTGAAACCGAATCAGGGGCATCACTGCCAGCCCTTGATCTTGGCTCCATCACTCCATCAATGTTTTGGCGAACTGGAGTGTAGTGATGGTAGCCGAGCTCGTCAATGGCAGTTTCGACGAAAAAGGTACTTACCAATGAGCACTTCAAACAGCGATACCATCGTGATCTACCGTCCCTACATCACTGTCAAGGGGAAGCGTATCTACGCAGCACAGCGGGGGCTCAAGGCCTTCCGCATCGAAATTCCCCGAGACCGATACAGGGGGTAGCGCCCAAGGGGCCAGGCCACTGCCTGGCCCCTTTCATCTGTCATCATAGTCAATGCCCAACGTTTTTGCTTGCATTCGCCTTACACGCCCCGGCCCCCCCGCGCGTAAGCCGCCACCATGGCGGCATGACAACACATCACCTTGCTCTCAATGCTGAGCTGCCCGCTGCCGTCAACGGCACAGCGCCCGACTGGGTCGAACTGATCCCGGCCGGCCCCAAGGTCGTCGGTCGCGACGCGCGTTCCTGGCTGTTCGATGACACGGCCTCCCAGTCCGTGCTGGGCGACTTCACCGAACGCGGCACCCAGCTGCCCACCGATTGGGAACATGCGACCCAGCATCGCGCCCCCAAGAGAGTGGACGCCCCGGCCGCCGCCTGGATCGATCGGCTGGTGATGCGCGACGGTGCGCTGTGGGCCCACGTCGAGTGGACCTCACGCGCCAGCCACTAGGTAATCAACCGTGAATACCGCTTCCTCTCTCCCGTCTTCGACTACGAGCCGGCAACCCAGCGCATCCAGCGCCTGGTCTCCGCCGGCCTGACCAACAAGCCGAATTTCACCCTGACCGCGCTCAATCAGGAGAACGGTCACGTTCCCACCCCGCAGGAGACTGACCCCGTGCCTATCTCGAAAGCGCTTGCGGTTGCCCTCGGCCTGTCCGAAGGCACCGACGAAGCGGCGGCGATCGATGCCGCCAACCAACTCAAGACCGCTACCGCGGCGAACAGCGAGCAGCGAGCAGCGAACAGCCTTCACTGGAACGCTTCGTGCCGCGCGGCGACTACGACCAAGTGATGGCTCGCGCCACAAACGCCGAGCAGGAACTGGCCACGTTCAAGCAACAAGGGCGCGACAAGGAGATCGATGCCGAGCTCGATGCCGCTACCAAGGCCGGCAAGATCGCCCCTAGCTCGGTGACGTTCTACCGCGCCACCGACGTATCGTCATGTCACTGACACCAAAGCGCTCCGCCAGCGCCGTATCGGTAATGTGAGCGGGAGCCGCCTGGATCTCAGCGCGGATCTTCGGTGTTGTAGTGGCTTGCTTATGAAGCTTGATCTCCACGGCAATGCTCCTGGATGAATTGACGGAGAAGCCCTCGGGCGGCTATCAAAGGACAGCTCCTTTTGGTCAATTGAACATCCGAGACACTACATGTACGCAAAGAGGACGAGCATTGGTATCGCTGCTCGTCATGCAAATATGTGGCTGGCAAGAAGAAGCTGCCACCGCCCAGAAGGCGTACTGGACCGATGGTTGTGTAGCTGGGTGCCAAGTATCGCGCGAAATAGGGTGCTGTGCCGTCGCAGCACCTTGTGCCAACTTTCCCGCAACCAAGTGCCAAAGCTGGCGCGCGGTTACAGCCGCTTGCTCCTGGCCTACGGCGCTCGGCAACAAAGGCCGACTTGATCCAGATCAGCAAAGGCGCTTTCGCCTCAAGGGCGAACTTCGACAGAAAACCGTGCACTTTCAAGCATGTGCTCGTGCAGCAATGGGCAAATTCAACGGCAGTGAATGGCCCGATTCGAGCGCTCGATGACTCCCTGCCGACCCACCCTCCAGACATGAAAAAGGGCCTACGACAGTGTCGTAAGCCCTTGAATTCTATGGCGCGCCCTAAAGGATTCGAACCTTTGACCTTTGCCTCCGGAGGGCAACGCTCTATCCAGCTGAGCTAAGGGCGCGCGGTGCCGCCTGAACCTGTCACGCGGCGAGCCATATCCTACCTTGCGCACCCGCCGGTGTCCACCCAAGGCCAAGCCCAAGCCCCGCAGCGCCACCTTCCCGGCGACGGGCGACATTTTCCCGTCTCGAGCGATCTCGCTATACTGCCGGCACAGCGTGACGCCCGGCGATAGGGACGATGGCCGTGCTCGGCGCCACCAACAATAACTTCCATCAAGCGACCGTTACAGAGGTGGTGAGAGTGAAATCCAGCAAGCTGATCATGGGGTGTCTGATCACCCTGGGCCTGGGCTCCGGCCAGGCGATGGCACAGGACGATGCCGAGCGTGACGCCATGGCCGAGCGCCTGGCCCCGGTAGGTTCTGTGTGCCTCGAAGGCCAGGAATGCGGCAGCGCCATGGCTGCCACGTCAGGCGGCGGTGACGCCGCAGCGTCGGGCGGTGGCGTCGATGGCGAAGCCGTCTACGGCGGCATCTGCATGGCCTGCCACGATACCGGCGTCGCCGGCGCACCCAAGCGCGGCGACGAAGCGGCCTGGGCCGAACGCACCACCAAGGGCTTCGACACCCTGCTGGATCACGCTCTTAACGGTTTCAATGCGATGCCGGCCCGTGGCGGCAACCCGAACCTGTCCGATGAAGAAGTCCATGCGGCGGTGGCTTACCTGGTCGAGCCGGTGATGGAAGTGCCGTCAAGCGACGCAGGCGCCAGCAAGGCGGCCCCCGCCGAAGAGACAGCATCGGACGACAGCGCCGCTGCCAGCGACGAAGCAGCAGGTGAGGACGCTGCCGCTACCGATGCGGCTGGCGACGACGCCGCTGCGGCCGATGCAGGCTCTGCCGAGGTCGACCCGGCGGTGGCGGCCATCGATGGTGAAGCGGTATACGGCGGCATCTGCATGGCGTGCCATGAAGCCGGTGTCGCCGGCGCCCCGGTTCGCGGTGACGCCGCCGCCTGGGAGCCGCGCCTGGCCAAGGGCATGGACACCCTCTATGACCACGCCATCAACGGTTTCAACGCGATGCCGCCCAAGGGTGGCAACCCGAGTCTGTCCGATGACGAGATCAAGGCGGCCGTCATTTACATGACCCAGTAAATCGACTCACGCGATATAGCAGCGGGGCGCCCATGGGCGCCCCGTTTGCGTTGGTCTGCTGGCGAGGCCTGGTCCTGCACTCGGGTCGTGCCAAGCCTTGATGCCATCGGGCTTATCCACAGCCTGTGGCGATCCAGCGACTGTGGATGGATTCAGTCCAGCAGCGAGCGCAGCCCGGCGATGGCGCTCTTGCCCCGCTCCTGCTTGCGCTCGGGGTCCTCCCGGTCGGCGCGTCCTTCCCACTCCAGATCATCCGGCGGCAACTCGTCGAGGAAGCGGCTCGGGGCGCAGTCCATCAACTCGCCGTAGGCCTTGCGCTGGCGCGCCAGCGTCATGGTCAGGGTACGCCGGGCACGGGTGATGCCAACGTAGGCCAGGCGGCGCTCCTCCTCCACGGTGCCGGCCTCGATGGAGTTGCGGTGAGGCAACAGCTCTTCCTCGAGACCCATCAGGTAGACGTGGGGGAACTCGAGGCCCTTGGAGGCGTGCATGGTCAGCAATTGCACACGATCCGAGTCATCTTCTTCCGCTTGTTGCTCGAGGATATCGCGCAATACCAGGCGCGAGATCGCCGATTCCACGTCGTCGGTTTCGGTATCGGTGCTGGCGGTGTTCTCTTCCGGATCGGCCTGCATCGACTTCTCGAGCTGGTCGATCAGGATCCACACGTTGGCCATGCGCCGCTCGGCGATGGTGGGGGCGCTGGCGTTCTGGTAGAGCCAGGCCTCGTAGTCCATCTCGCGCATCATCTCGCGGATCGCGGCGATGGCGTCGCCCTGGTCCATGCGGCGGCGCACCCCATCGATAAAGTGGGTGAACCGCGTAAGCCGCTCCACCGCGCGGGCCGGCAGCTGCTCGGCCAGCCCCAGCTCGTGACAGGCGGCGAACAACGAGACGCCGCGCTCGGTGGCGTAGTTGGCGAGCTTCTCCAGGGTGGTCGGGCCGATCTCGCGACGCGGCACGTTGACGATACGCAGGAAGGCGTTGTCGTCGGCCGGATTGATCAACAGCCGCAGGTAGGCCATGGCGTCCTTGATCTCGCCCCGGGAGAAGAACGAGGTGCCGCCGGACAGCTTGTAGGGAATCTGGTAGTGCTGCAGCTTCAATTCCAGCAGGCGCGCCTGGAAGTTGCCACGGTAGAGCACCGCGAAGTCACGCCATTCGGCGCGCTCCTTGATCCGGCGGGTCAGGATCTCGCTGGCGACCCGCTCGGTCTCTGCCTCCTCGTGGCGCGTGACCACCACCCGGATCGGATCGCCCTGGCCCATGTCCGACCACAGGGTCTTGTCGTAGACGTGGGGGTTGTTGGCGATCAGGGTGTTGGCGGCGCGCAGGATGGTGCCGGTGGAGCGGTAGTTCTGCTCCAGCTTGATCACCTTGAGCCGCGGAAAGTCCTCGCCCAGGGTCACCAGGTTCTCCGGCCGGGCACCGCGCCAGGCGTAGATCGACTGGTCATCGTCGCCGACCACGGTGAAGGTCTGGCGCTCGGCCATCAGCATGCGGACCAGCATGTACTGGCTGACGTTGGTGTCCTGATACTCGTCCACCAGCATGTAGTGGATCTTGCGACGCCAGCGGGCCAGCGCCTCGGGGTCGTCGCGCAGCAGTACCACCGGCAGCAGGATCAGGTCATCGAAGTCCACCGCGTTGTAGGCCTTGAGGTGGCGAACGTAGGCCTCGTAGACCCGGGCGGCGTACTGCTCGTCTTCGGTGGCGGCGTGGGACAGCGCCTGGCCGGGCAGGATCAGGTCGTTCTTCCAGTTGGAGATCACTCCCTGGACCTGATTGATCTGGTCGGCGTCGACCTGGGCGTCCTTGTTCATCAGGTCGCGCAGCAGCGCCTTGGCGTCTTCCGGATCGAACAGCGAAAAGCCCGGCTTGTAGCCCAGCGCCTTGAGTTCGCCGCGGATGATGTTGAGGCCGAGCGTGTGGAAGGTCGACACCGTCAGGCCGTGGCCCTCTCGCCCCTGCAGCATCGAGCTGACCCGCTCCTTCATCTCGCGGGCGGCCTTGTTGGTAAAGGTCACCGCGGCGATGCGCCGGGCGCTCATGCCGCACTCCTGGATCAGGTAGGCGATCTTGGTAGTGATCACGCTGGTCTTGCCGGAGCCGGCGCCGGCCAGCACCAGGCAGGGACCGTCGATGAAGTGCACGGCCTCGCGCTGACGCGGGTTGAGGCCGCGGATGCGTTCACGGATCGTCTTCACAGGTGCGTTCATGCGTCGTCCTGGGCGCCGGGCAGGACATCGAGTCGCGCCACGCCGTCGAAATCGAGTTGTCGCCAGGCCTCGAACACCAGCACCGCACAGGCGTTGGACAGGTTCAGGCTGCGGCTGTCCGGCAGCATCGGGATGCGCAGGCGCTGCTCCGGCGGCAGTGCATCGAGCATCGCCTGGGGCAGGCCACGGGTCTCGGGGCCGAACACCAGGGCATCGCCGGAACGATAGTCGGGCTCATGGTAGCCACGCCGCCCACGGGTCGAGACGGCGAAGACCCGAGAGGGCGAAACCTCGTCGAGGAACGTCTGCCAGTCGGCGTGGACCCGCACCCGCGCCCACTCATGGTAGTCCAGCCCCGCGCGCCTGAGGCGCTTATCGTCTAGGGTAAAGCCTAACGGCTCAATAAGGTGCAGGCGAAATCCGGTATTGGCGCACAGGCGTATCAGATTGCCGGTGTTCGGCGGAATCTCGGGTTGATAGAGCACCACGTCGAGCATTGGACATCACCAGGATCGCGGCGGAGGACGATGTGAGGCAGGGAGATCACCGAGGCCCTCCAGGGAGGAAGACCTCGGCGCAAGGAAGCCATAGCGACTCAGGCGCTGACGCCGTAGCGTTCGCGGTAGGCGCGGATGGCCTCGGCGTGGGGTTTGAGGGTGTCTCCCCCGCTCTGTTCGAGGTAGGCCAGCACCTGGTCGAGGCCGACGATGCTGACCACCGGGATGCCGAACTCGGCCTGCACCTGCTGGATGGCGCTCTTGTCGGTGTCGTCGCTGGCGCGCTCCTGGCGGTCCAGCGCCACCACCACCCCGGCGGCCTGGGCGCCGGCGCCGTCGATCAGCCCCATCACCTCACGGATCGCCGTACCGGCGGTGATCACGTCATCGATGATCATGACACGACCGTTGAGCGCGGCCCCGACGATGTTGCCGCCTTCGCCGTGGTCCTTGGCCTCCTTGCGATTGAACGCAAAGGGCAGATCACGGTCATGATGGTCAGCCAGCGCCACGGCGGTGGTCGCCGCCAGCGAAATGCCCTTGTAGGCCGGACCGAACAGCACGTCGGCCTCGATCCCGCTTTGCTCGATGGCCTTGGCGTAGAAGCGCCCGAGGCGCGCCAGGGCGCGGCCGGTCTTGAACAGGCCGGCGTTGAAGAAGTACGGGCTCACCCGCCCCGACTTCAGGGTGAACTCACCGAAACTGAGCACGCCCTCGCCGATGGCGAACTCGATGAACTCCCGCTGGTAGGGATGAAGGCGCGCCGCGCCTGGCGGTTGAGGTGCCATGTCAGCCACGAGGCCTCCTGTCCAATTGCCTGGCCTTATCACGTTTTTCTCGACCGGCCATTTACCCAAACGTCGAAACGTCGGGTATCATACACGCGCGACGCAAAAGGGACCACGTATGAAAATCGCCACCATCAATGTAAACGGCATCCGCGAGGCCGTCGGTCGAGGCTTTCTCGACTGGCTCGCCAACCAGGACGCCGACGTTGTCTGCGTCCAGAACATCAAGGCCAAAAGCTTCGAGCTGGACGACAGCATTCTTTATCCTGAGGGCTACGAGGGTTACTTCCTCGACGCCGAACAGGACGGTTTCTCAGGGGTCGGCCTCTACTGCCGCAAGATCCCCAAGGCCATCATGTACGGCCTGGGCTTCCCCCAGTGCGACCATGAAGGACGCTTTCTGCAGGCCGACTACGATCGCTTCTCGATCGCCAGCTTCCTGATGCCCGACGGCAGCGATCCTGACGCCAAGCAGGCGTTCATGGCCCAGTACCAGGAATACCTGTCGAAGATGGCTCGCAAGCGCCGCGAGTACATCATCTGCGGCACCTGGCACATCGCCCACAAGACCATCGATCTGGCCAACTGGGCCGACAACCAGACGACGCCCGGCTTCAAGGCCGAAGAGCGCGCCTGGATGGACCAGGTGTTCGGTCCCACCGGCTTCATCGACACCTTCCGCGAGATCAACCGCGACGGTGACGAGTACACCTGGTGGCCGGCGCTGGACCAGGATCAGCCGCGCTCCCGTCAGGAGGGCTGGCGCCTGGACTACCAGATCGTCGGGCCGAACTTCCGTCGCCATATCACCGACGCCTGGATCGACTACGACGCCACCTTCTCGGAGTTCGCGCCGCTGATCGTCGAGTACGACCTGCAACTGTAAGCCTCCCTTCGTCGCCGTCTGGCCCGGGTCCGGGGCCGGACACGAAAGCGCCGGCCCCTCAGGGGGCCGGCGCCTTCGTTCATGCGACTCATCTCGTCACGGCGACCGCTCAGGCGCGATTGCCGAGCGCCTCACGCTGGTGCTCGAACAGCTCGTTCCCGGCCTTTTCGGCCAGATCCAGCATGGCGTTGAGCTGACCACGGGTGAAGGTGCCGGACTCCGCCGTGCCCTGGACCTCGATCAGCTCGCCGGATTCGCTCAGCACCACGTTCATGTCGGTATCGGCGCTGGAGTCTTCCGGGTAGTCGAGATCCACCACCGGCTGACCGCGATAGAGCCCCACCGACACCGAGCTTACCAGCTGCGAAAAGGGGTCGGTCTTGATCAGCTTCTCGCGCTGCAGGTAGCGGATGGCGTCGATCAGCGCCACACAGCCCCCGGTAATCGAAGCGGTACGCGTGCCACCATCGGCCTGGATCACGTCGCAGTCCACGGTGATGGTGAACTCGCCAAGCTTCTTCAGGTTCACCGCCGCACGCAGCGAACGCCCGATCAGACGCTGGATCTCCAGGGTGCGACCGCCCTGCTTGCCGCGTGACGCCTCGCGCCCGCTGCGCGAGTGGGTCGCCCTCGGCAGCATGCCGTACTCGGCGGTGACCCAGCCCTGCTTCTTGCCCCGCAACCAGCGCGGCACGCCGGCCTCGACGCTGGCGTTGCACAGCACCTTGGTGTCACCGAACTCGACCAGCACCGAGCCTTCGGCGTGGCGGGTGTAGTCGCGGGTGAGACGAATCTCGCGGGTCTGGTCAAAAGCGCGTCCGCTGGGACGACGGATGTCCGTGGACATGGCACCTCTCTTGGTCGACACGCCTCTTGCCGCGGCATCGCCTGGCGCAGCGAAGGGGACGACGTCGATCATGGAATGGAAAACGAAGGCCGCCCATTCTACACGCCTTGGCCGATGAATCGGGTACACTGCGCTCACCGGTGTCGAGCCCACCCTCGACGGCCCTGCGGCACCACCGTGCCCGACGCCAGGAATTCGCCAGGAAATCGCCAGGAGACCCGCCATGGTTCACAGCATGACCGCCTTTTCGCGCCAGGACCTCGAGGCCGAGTGGGGCAGCCTGCAGCTCGAGCTGCGCAGCGTGAACCAGCGCTACCTGGAGCCGCACTTCCGTCTGCCCGAGGCCCTGCGTGACCTGGAACCCGGCTTCCGCGACGCCCTGCGCAAGCGCCTGGCCCGGGGCAAGATCGAGTGCACCCTGCGCCTCGATGCCAGCGACAAGAGCGACAGCCTGAGCGTCAACCACGAGCGCCTCGCCGCCCTGTCATCGGCACTGGCCGAGGTACGCGCCACCCTGCCCGAGGTGCACATGCCCGACGCCCTGGCCATGCTCGGCCATCCTGGGGTGCTCGAAGGCGGTGGTCTCGATCTGGACGCGGTCAAGCAAGCCGCCAACCAGATGTTCAAGCAGGCCCTGAATGACCTGGTGGAAGGCCGAGCCCGGGAAGGCGAGCAGCTCAAGGCGCTGATCGAGGAGCGCCTGGCGGCCATCCATGAGCTGGTGGCCGAGGTACGCGAAAGGATGCCTCAGATCCTCGAGCGTCAGCGCACCCAGCTCGAGGAGAAGCTCGCCAACCTCAATGTCGAGCTCGACCCCCACCGGCTCGAGGCCGAGGTGGTGCTGATGGCCCAGAAGGCCGACGTCGCCGAGGAGCTCGACCGCCTCGACACCCACGTCACCGAAGTCGGCCGCCAGCTCAAGCAGAAGGGCCCCATCGGCCGTCGCCTGGACTTCCTGATGCAGGAGCTGAACCGCGAGGCCAACACCCTGTCGTCCAAGTCCGTGGTCGCCGACACCACCCGCTGCGCGGTGGAATTGAAGGTGCTGATCGAGCAGATGCGCGAGCAGATTCAGAATATCGAGTAGCATCCACCAAAGGCCATCAAAAACCATTAAACTATTGTTTTACAAAGAAACAAAGACATAAGAAGTCCACCAAGGTCCACCAACCTCTCCGGAAATCCAGATCATATCGGGGAGTAATCCGGGGAGAAAAAGTATTGCCTCTCCTCCCTCCGACACATACCCTTACAGATACTCCCCAACTATGTCGATCCGAGTGCATGACCGGGAGCAAGTGGGGGGGTGCCCGCTGGCACTCTAAATGCCGTTGGAAAAAGGCCCACTAGGCGCCAGTGACGAGCTCATATGACATTAAGCCGACTATCTAGCCCAAACCTAGCCCGAGCAGCTATCAAACGGTCGTTTGTTTTATTTTCAACGAGGGACGAGAGGAAATAATGGGAAGCCTTACCGCCAAGAAGAGCCAGTCGCTTGTCAAGGAGGGTAAAGCAGGGCGCTACAGCGACGGCAACGGTCTGTACCTGATGATACCGAGGAAAGGAACTCCTTACTGGATGTTGCGATACACGCTGTTTGGCAAGCGGCGTGAGATGACGCTGGGCAAACATGCCCACCTCTCTCTCGCCGAGGCTCGGACGAAAGCGGTTGAAAACCAGAAGTCTATACGCGAAGGCCTTGACCCCATCGAGGAACGCAAACGCGATAGCCAGGCCTTGATCAGGACAGTGGAGGACCTGTTTGCTGACTGGTACCCAGAGCTAGAGAGAAGACTCAAGCACCCAGCTATCCCAAAGCGGATATACAAAAAAGAAGTGGCGCCCCTCATCGGGGGTAGATCGCTGGATGCTGTCACCCCAATTGATATCCGTGAAATAATTAGAAGAGTAACAAATAGCGGTAGGCCGACAATAGCTAATGACACACTGATGTATCTTAAACAGATGTTCAACCACGCCATAAAACTGGGAATTTTAACTTACAACCCAGCATCCGCTTTCAACGTCAACGACGCAGGCGGTATTGAGAAAAGCCGCGATAGGGTTTTGAGCCTCGATGAGATTCGCAACGTTTTCCAAGCCTTCAGAGACAATAGCGACAGCTTCAGCCGCGACAACTACCTCGCCTGCGCGCTACTGCTCGTCCTGGGGGTACGTAAGACCGAACTTACCGAAGCCCAGTGGTCAGAATTCGACCTTAAGAACGGCCGGTGGAACCTGAGCGGTGAGCGCAGTAAGACAGGCGCCGGGATCGTCATTCCCCTCCCACCGCAAACCATCGGCTGGCTGGAAGAGCTCAAGATCCGTGCCTGCGGCTCGGACTATGTCTTTCCTAATCGCCGCAGCAGTAAGCGGGCCCACATGGGCAAAGACACGCTGAATCGTGCCATTGCCAAGCTATTTGGCAAGGAGCCTGGCAAGAAGCCGCAACCAGAGAACCGGATGGGCGATATCACCGAGTTTACTGTGCATGATCTACGCCGCACCTGCCGCAGCTTGCTCGCTGCCGTTGGTGTACCGGGGCATGTCGCGGAGCGTTGCTTGAATCACAAGCTCAAGGGCGTCGAAGGCATCTACGACCGTTACGACTACTTCGACGAGCGAAAAGAAGCGATTATCAAGGTCGCAAATCTTCTTGGCCCTGCAATAAATCTTCCCTAACTCACAACGTAAATTTCTACACACCAACGAGCTATGGTGATTTCTGGTGTACGGGAGGAGGTCGGAAGGGTGGCGTATCCTGTTGATTGATCACGACCAAGATCTCAATCAACACGAGTGGATACGCCATGACCGATTCTGCCCTCCGAGCCCTATCGCAGCCAGAACCCGAGGTCACCGTCAAGGTGCCCAAGGTACGGGACCGGAGTGGCGGCAAGGCCTGCTTCAACAGCACCCTGTTGCCGCCCTACCTGAAGCGGGCCCGCAGCGTCGAGGAGCTGATTCCCTGGCTCTATCTCAAGGGCATCTCCACCGACGATTATCAGGAGGCTCTGTCGGCTCTGCTGGGTGACCAGGCGAAGGGCCTGTCGGCCAACACGGTCTCGCGATTGAAGGCCCAGTGGTTAGACGAACGCAAGGCCTGGTGTCAGCGGGATCTGGCGGACCGCCGTTACGTCTACTGGTGGGCCGATGGCGTCTACAGCAACGTGCGTCTGGATGACCGCCTGTGTTTGCTGGTGATCGTTGGCGTCACGGCACATGGCCGCAAGGAACTGGTTGCCGTCGAGGATGGCCATCGCGAGTCGGAAGCCAGCTGGAAAGAGCTGCTCACGGGCCTGCGAGAGCGTGGCCTGACGGAATCCCCCAAGCTGGCGATCGGCGACGGTGCGTTGGGCTTCTGGAAGGCACTGAGCAAGATCTATCCAGCCACGGCGCACCAGCGTTGCTGGGTTCACAAGACCGCCAATGTGCTGAACAAGCTGCCCAAGTCGGTGCAGCCCAAGGTCAAGGCCGACCTTCACGAGATCTGGATGGCTGAGACGCGCGAGGCAGCCCATCAGGCCTTCGACCGCACGCTGAAGCGCTTTGGCGCCCAGTACCCCCAGGCGATGGAATGCCTGGCCAAGGATCGGGATGAACTGCTGGCGTTCTACGACTTTCCGGCAGAGCACTGGGTGCACATCCGCACTACCAACCCGATCGAGTCGACCTTCGCCACGGTCCGTCTGAGGACGAAGCGCAGCCGGAACTGCGGCTCCCGGGATACGACCCTGGCGATGGTCTTCAAACTGCTCCAGACTGCCCAGAAACGCTGGAGGCGGATCAAGCACTTCCAGAAGTTGGAGCTGGTCGTCAGCAACGTCAAGTTCCAGGACGGGGAGCAGGTAGCCGATCAATCAGACAGGAATGCGGCCTGACCGCCATCCACCAGATTTGACGATAACTCCAAAACGAGCAGCAACAGGCTCATTGCTTAACACAGGTTCCGATGGGCTTTAGGGCCAAGGTGCATTGAGTACGCTCTGAGTTTCGGGGTCGTGAAAGAGCGACTTCACAGTGACCGGTGGCTCATCATCGTGTGATGCATTGGGAAACGAAAAAGAAGGTCCTGTATCGGGCATAGGTGAAGTCTCTGCGGCATCATCAAGCTCATCAGAAGCCACCTTCCTAGCTTGCTCACGCCAATGCTCACTCAGGCCAAACCTCTGCCGCCGGTGCCTGGTACTAGCTCCCTCGTGTCCCACTGTATGAGACTCGTGGTTATCCTGACTATGATCCGTCATTCCCTACCTCGTGCCTTTTCGCCATCGAATATCTCGCAAAGCCTATCACACGGACCTCCGGCACCCGCTCTTCCCGATCCCCCTCGTTAGCGGTGATACCTCAGGCTTCTCAAGCTAGGCGACTACACGGCCGAGACAGTAGAGGCGACATATCGTCTCGATCACCACCCTCTTTCCCACGAAATGGCGCTGAGCGGCCCAGAGCCGCTTTTATGCTGTGAGATACGGAAATCATTAGGTAGCGACATAAAACGCCGCACAGGGCGGCACGGCGCAATAACGTCGCCATCTCTATCCACAGCCCACTAACTTGGGAGGCCAAGCATGAAATTTTCACCCAACAGACGTATCAACTCCATCATGGAAGCCCTGCTGGCCCCCAACAGCTGTCAAGGTCTTCGCTGCATCGCATGTCGGAGTTCTTCAAGACTGTAAGTTTCAAAAGATGGCTGCATGGAATGTCAGAAGCTGGCAGCACCACAACGACGAGCCCCTGCATGACCTACCAGTCATGCAGGGCGGCGATCAGCGGGCACGACACCTTCCCTTGATGCACATGGCATTCATCGACCAGCCGGGATAAGGCGACCTCGATGCGGGTCAGATCAGCCAGCCGGGCGCGCACGTCGTCAAGCCGCTGTGACGCCAGTTCCGCCGCCTCGCTGCAATGAGCACCATCCTCCAGAGCCAGTAGCTGCCCGATCTCGTCCAGGCTGAATCCCAGCCGCTGCGCCGCTTTCACGAATTTCACGCGCGCCACGTCGGCGCTGCCATAGCGCCGGATGCCGCCAGGAGGGCGCTCCGGCGTCGGCAACAACCCCCTGTGCTGATAGAAGCGGATCGTTTCCACATTGACCCCGGCCGCTTGGGCAAAGGTGCCGATGGTCAGATTTTCCGGTGCCTCATTCATCGAGCTTGACTCCGTAGTTGACTACGGAAGTAACGTTAGCGTATCGACCAAGAATTCAGAAGGACAATCTCATGCCGGAATCCAAGAACGGTCGTGGTGCCCTGGCAGCCGGCGGCCTCGCTGCGATCCTCGCTTCGACCTGCTGTCTCGGGCCGCTTGTGCTGGTCGCACTGGGCTTCTCGGGCGTCTGGATCGGCAACCTGACGGCCCTGGAACCCTATCGCCCGTTCTTCGTGGGAGTGGCACTGGTGGCGTTGTTTTTCGCCTGGCGCCGAATCTACCGGCCTGCCACCGCTTGTAAGCCAGACGAAACCTGCGCGATGCCACAGGTTCGCACGACGTATAAAGCCATCTTCTGGATCGTCGCTGCCTTGGTGCTGATCGCGCTGCTGTTTCCTTACCTCCTGCCCCTGTTCTATTAAGAGGAGATCACCATGAAACGACTCGCTGCCTGTATTGTGCTTTCCGCGACGCTCGCTACGTCGGCCTGGGCCGCCCCGCAGACCGTGACGTTGTCGGTGCCGGGCATGACCTGTGCCGCTTGCCCTCTCACCGTCAAGGCCGCCCTCAACAAGGTAGACGGCGTCTCGCAAGTCGATGTGAGCTACCCGGATCGTGAGGCGGTGGTCACCTTCGACGATTCACGAACGTCCGTCGAAGCATTGACCGAAGCCACCACCAACGCCGGCTACCCCTCATCCCCGACACCCTCGGAAGCGGATCGGGAGTGACCATGAAGAACCCCAAGACCCTGCTGCGCGCAAGCGTGATTGGCACCGTCCTGATGGCGCTGTGCTGCTTTACACCCATCCTGGTGATCCTGCTTGGCACCGTTGGCCTGGCGGCACTGACCGGCTATCTGGACGTGGTGCTGCTTCCTGCCCTGGCCTTCTTCATCGGCCTGACCCTCTATGCGCTATGGCGCAAGAAGCAATACGACGCCTGGGGTGACAACGCCTCTACCGATTCAAGGAATTCCCCTCATGAGTGATGACAAGAACCCGCACATCGCGGTGATCGGCAGCGGTGGAGCCGCCATGGCGGCGGCTCTAAAGGCCGCCGAACGCGGCGCCCGCATCACCCTGATAGAACGCGGCACCCTCGGCGGCACCTGCGTCAACACCGGCTGTGTACCTTCCAAGATCATGATTCGCGCGGCCCATATCGCCCACTGGCGCACGGAAAGCCCCTTCGATGCCGGCCTGAGCAGCCAAGCGCCGGTGGTAGATCGGGCCAAGCTGCTCGAGCAGCAACAGCGGCGTGTCGAGGAACTGCGCGATGCCAAGTATGAAGGCATACTCCGCGACCACCCGGCCATCACGGTCCTGAAGGGGGAGGCGCGGTTCGTCGATGCCCATAGCCTGACGGTCACGCTGAATGAGGGCGGCGAGCAAACCGTCCGCTTCGATCGCGCCTTCATCGGCACCGGCGCCCGACCGGCAGAGCCGCCGGTGCCGGGCCTGGCCGATACCCCATACCTAACCTCCACCAGCGCACTGGCCCTGGACACCCTTCCCGAACAGCTGATCGTGATCGGGGCCTCGGTGGTGGCCTTGGAACTGGCCCAGGCCTTCGCCCGGCTGGGCAGCCGGGTCACGGTGCTGGCCCGCAGCCGTCTGCTCTCCCAGGAAGACCCGGCGGTGGGTGAGGCCGTAGAGGCAGCCTTCTACTGCGAGGGCATCGAGGTGCTCAATCAGTCCCAGGCCAGCCGCGTGGACTATACCAATGGCGAGTTCGTGCTGGACACCAACGCCGGGACCCTTCGTGCGGACCAACTGCTGGTGGCCACCGGACGGACACCCAATACCGAGGCCCTGAACCTGGCGAGCATCGGCGTGGAAACCGTGCGCGGGGCGATTCTGGTGGATGAGCACCTGCAAACCACGGTACCGAGCCTCTATGCCGCCGGTGACTGCACCGATCAGCCGGAGTTCGTCTATGTCGCCGCCGCCGGGGGCAGTCGGGCCGCCGTCAACATGACCGGGGGCGATGCCACCCTAGACCTCAGCGCCATGCCGGAGGTGATCTTCACCGATCCCCAGGTGGCCACCGTCGGCCTCACGGAAGCCCAGGCACTCGAGCAGGGCTTTGACGTGGAGACCCGCGTGCTCGATCTGGAGAACGTGCCGCGTGCGCTGGTCAATTTCGACACCGGTGGTTTCATCAAGATGGTGGCCGAACGCGACTCGGGGCGGTTGCTGGGGGTGCAGGCGGTGGCGGGGGACGCCGGCGAGCTGATCCAGACGGCAGTGATGGCACTCCGCGCGCGCATGACGGTACAGGCCATCGGCGATGAGCTGTTCCCCTACCTGACCATGGTGGAAGGCCTCAAGCTCTGCGCCCAGACCTTCACCAAGGACGTGACGCAGTTGTCCTGCTGTGCGGGGTAATGATTTCAATATTGCATGAAATCATTGTTTCATCTAACGTTGAATCATGGACCAATATGATGATGACCTCGTGGCAGCCAAGCTAGCCGCTCTTGCTCACCCCGTCCGCCTGGCGGCCATTCGTCAGCTAGCGGCGGCAGGGCCTGCCGGCCTGGCGGCAGGCAAGCTCGCCGAGCGGCTGGGTACGGCGCCGAATGCACTGACCTTCCACTTGCAGAAACTCGCGGTCGCAGGCCTGGTTGCGTCGCGCCGTGAGGGCCAGTTCGTCTATTACCGCGCGGAGTTCGACGCCTTGCTGGCAATGACGGACCACCTGGTCGGCGCTTGCTGTCGTGAGTCAGACGCCAGCTGTGGCCCCCGCTGCCCCACCTCCGGCAGCCGGTAAGGTGCCGCCGGTTTCTCAAAGATCACTCATCAACGTCATCAAGAGGAGCGCAAGATGATCCAAACCACTCGCGCCAAACCTTCTTGGCTCAGGTCTATCGGCATCGGCATCGCGGTGTCGGCGCTGACCGCCATCGTGATGGTGACATTGCTGAAAGCCGGCGTATCGCCCTTCCCGCAGCCACCTTCCCTGGCCTTCGCCGAGACTCTGCTAGGGCGGTCTCTGCCGTTGCCAGTCGGCCAGCTCTTCCATACGGCCTACGTGACTTTCTGGTCGGGGGTGTTCGTGCGCTATTTCCCGCGCAAGACCCTACCGACCGCGCTGGGCCTGGCCGCCGTGCTATGGGGGGTGATCCTGGTGGTGTTCTTCCCCGTGGTGGGCTGGGGGTTCGCCGGCCTGGCGATCGGTCCCCAGCTGATCCCGGCGTCCGCCCTGCCGCACCTGCTGTTCGGCCTGCTACTGTGGGGACTGGACCGCTACGTTGCCAAGCCGTCTCACGCCTGAGCCCGGAGATCTGCCATGCCAACGATCGATACCGCGACCCTGCGGGATTGGCAGCGGCGGTACCGGAACGTCGCCCTGGTGGATACCCTGCCGGCCGCTGCCTTCGCCAAGGGGCACCTGCCGGGGGCCATCAACATCGTCTCCGACGATATCCTGGACGAGGCGCCCCGACGGCTTCCCGACAAGCAGGCGACCATCGTCGTGTACTGCGCCAGCGAGGACTGCTAGCGGGCCGGCCGTGCCGCCGAGCGCCTGACCCGCCTCGGCTACACGGCGGTCTTCCACTATGTGGGCGGTAAACGGGCCTGGCAGGCCGACGGGTTGTTACTGGAACACTGAGAGGGACGCTTGCCCGTGCGCGACTGGATGGAACGGCAGCAATCCTGGATCTATCTACTCTTTATCCTGGCGGGCCTGGCCATCGGGCTTCGCCAGCCAGACGCGACTGCCCGGCTCGAAGCCTTCCTCTGGCCGCTGCTTGGTGGGTTGCTCTATGCCACCTTCACCCAGGTGCCGCTGACGCGGATCGGCCAGGGCTTTAAGGGTTGGCGCTTCCTGGCGGCGCTGCTGCTCGGTAATTTCGTGGTGATTCCCATGGTCCTAGGTGGGCTGATGGCCATGTTGCCTCTGAAGCCCGCCGTGCAGGCCGGCGTACTACTGGTGCTGCTGGTCCCCTGCACCGACTGGTTCATCAGCTTCACCCACCTAGGCAAGGGCGATGCGGGCCGAGCCATTGCCGCCACGCCGGTGCTGTTGCTCATGCAGTTGCTGGCTTTACCGGTCTATCTCTGGCTCTTTCTGGGCGCGGAGTGGTTCCAGGCAGCGATCAGCACCCACCTCCTCAGCGCCTTCGCGGGATTGATTCTCACCCCCTTGGCCCTGGCCTGGGTGACCGAGCGGCTGGCCGAGCGTCACCTCAATGCCAGACGGTGGGTTCATGGCCTGGGCCTACTGCCCGTACCCCTGCTGGCACTGGTGGTCTTTGTCATCGCGGCCTCCCAGGTGACGACCGTGGCCGGCCTCGGCGGGGTCTTGCTGCAAGTGCTGCCGATCTTCGTCGCCTACCTGGCCTTTGCCGCCATCCTGGGCAAGACCCTCGGCAGGCTCTTCCGGCTCTCCGCGCCATCAGCCAGGACTCTGACCTTCAGCTTCGGCACACGCAACTCCTTCGTGGTGCTACCCATCGCCCTGACGCTGCCCGATGCCTGGCAAGCCGCCGTGGTGGTCATCATCTTCCAGTCGCTGGTCGAGCTGTTCGGCATGGTGGTGTACCTGAGATGGGTGCCAGGCAAGTTGATCCCGGAGCCCTCTCACACATAGCCCTTGCAGCTCCCCATCCAATTTCCAGGAGTAAAATGTGATCGAACGTGGTGTTCGGCTGCCTCAAGGCGCAACGACGAACCTTGCACCGTACTCCTAGCCAAGCCCCCCTCGGCAGCCCCCTGAACCGTACCGATCCTCTACGGAAGATAGGGGCGATGGACAGTGACTACTCAGGCACCGCTGGCAAGCCTTTCGAGGTCGGCAACCACGGCCTCCATAGGATCGCTGTCGCGGATCAGCAGGCGCGCCTCTCCCTGATCATTGAAGGCGAAAACAGCGCTGGAGTGCGACACATCATAGTTGCCTTCGCTGTCCTCTTCGCCATACCCGTAGGTCACCCGATAGCGGCGTGTCAGTTCATCGAGGGCCGCTTTATCCCCCGTGAGGCCGATGAACTGGGGGCCGAAGGCATCCGTGTACTCTCGCAACGTCTCGGCGTCATCGCGACGAGGGTCGACCGAGACGAAGAGCACCTGAATGTCGTCGCGCGCCGCCTCATCCATGCGTTGGGTGGCGGCGTCGAGGCGCGCGAGGGTGGTGGGACAGACATCGGGGCAGTGAGTGAAGCCGAAGAACAGCAGTGTGCTCTTGCCGAGGAACTGATCGGCGTTGACGTCTTTGCCGTTCTCGTCGACAAGCTCGAACGCCAGGGGAGGCATGAGCCCCGAGATATCCTTGGTCTGCCAAGGCGGCTCGCTGCAGCCCGCAAGCCATAGGGTCACGAATAGTGCCATGATCCATCGGTGCATCCTGCTCCCCCTACTGTGCTGTCGGCGCCACGGCGCGGAAGGTGACACGCTGTCGCTGCTCGCCGGCGAAATGAAGGTTCACCTCGATGTCGTCACTAACAACGAGGGGGCGAGTCCGTTTCATGAGCATGAGATGATAGCCCCCCGGTGCGAACTCGATCTGCTCCCCCGCTGCCAGTTCTAATTGGGCGACGGGTTGCATACTGGTGATGCCATCCTGATTGACAGTGCGATGCATGGTGACATTGCCGAAAGCGGGGCTATCCGCTCCTGTCAGGGTGACGCCCTTCTCACTGGTATTCGTGAGGGTGAAATAGCCTGCCGCGGGCAGGTCCCCGGGCAGAAGCCGAAGACGCGCCTCGCTGACCTGCAGTTCGGCAGCAGCCACCGTGCCGGGCGTCGCGATCAGCAGCAGGAAGGCCCAGCACCAGCGTTTCGCCAGGCGCGGCAGACTAGCGTGTGGCGTGAGAGACATCAGCGGCATCCTCCTTGCGGGCGTCACGGAACAGAAAGCTGAGAATGATCAGAACCCCAATGGCACTCATCATCGAGGCGGGAATCCAGGTCAGCAGGCCGCCGAGGAGTTGGTCAGTCAGAGGATCCAGCGGCCAGGCGCGACCGCAAACCTCGTAGACATCGAAGATCACGTCGCGACTGAAGGTGATATAGGCGCCCAGGAGAATTTGCGGGGGGATCACCGCCAACAGGATGGCGACACGCTTGCCATAGCCGAGACCGCCTTGTTGCGGCGAGCGGCGATCCAGGATCAGCCACCAGAACAGCAACCCATCCAGCGCCATACTCCAGTTCATCACCTGATAGAGATCAGCGCTGAGCATGGCGTCGAAGTGGATCTCGGGAATCAGCCAGAAATAGATCAGCCCGACGAACAGTAGGGGGGCGATCAGTGGATGCTGCAGAGTCCGATAAACAGGACGCAGCAGGCGCGCGGCCAGGCTCCACCCGGGGAAGGGTCTGATTCGAGTCGGCAAGCCGTCTGCCAGTACCGGCAAGGGGGCGGCCAGGGCGATCAGGAGGGGGCCGGCGTGATGCAGCACCAGGTGCTGGGCCCGATGGGTAAAGAACATGTACTGGGCGAGGTAGTCGTAATGAGTCTGGGTGACGCCATAGATGGTGGCGACACCCAGCAGGTAGGCCAGGATTCGGCCCGCGCCGGTGGCCTCGCCGCGCCGTCTGCGCTGCCGCAGGCCTCGCAGGTAGAGCACGATGGCCAGCAGGCAGCTCGCCGACCAGGTCAGTGAGAACTCCCACGGCAGCAGGTAGCCCAGAGCGACGTCGAGCTCGATAGCCCTTCCCTCCCCAGAATCGGCACGCCAATGGTGAGCTTAGGAGCCCGCCGCACCATGCGGCAAGGTGGGCCTATAAACGCAGGCAAAGCCAGAGCCCGCACCTCGGTGCCTGGTAGGCGAGGAAGGCCGAGCCCCAACGCACCGCCAGTGGCCATGCAGAGGGCGATAGACCTTGGATAAGCCACGACCGAGTCAGCTCACGAGACTGACAAGACTCGCCATGTCGTCGTCATGGCCTACGCAGCGCGATTTCTGCGTAGATACCCTTGTAGCCAGTGTCGTGCTTTCTATCCGGTTCCGGCGCCGGCTTGGGGTTCAGGGACACCATGCGACCGCTGGGGTCATCCAATAGGCCGCGAAGCTGTCCATCATCGAAGCTCAAGCCCTCGACACCGCGTTGGTTGAGGCGTGTGACGGTGTCTTCCAACGCGGACATGCTGTGCCCTTCTTCTTCCAGCGGCGGGAATGCCTGAACCAGCGGCTGCTCTTCCTCCCAGCCGATCTTGATGGGTTGGTTGACGATTTGGACCTGGGTGTTCGGTGGCACGCGGTCGAAAATCGACTCGATGTCCTCAGGGAACATGCGAATACAGCCACGGCTGGCACGCATGCCGATACCATCCGGCTGGTTGGTGCCATGAATCAAGTAACCGTCGAAACCCAGGATAATGGCATGATCCCCCAGTGGATTATCCGGACCCGGAGGCACCACGCTGGGCGCCTTCTCACCGCGTGCCCTGGCTTCACGCTGGACCGACTCGGGTGGGTACCAGGCAGGGTTCTCGATATTCATGGTGGTTTCGGTGACACCGAGGGGGGTACCGAAGCCTTCACGACCGATGCCGATGGGATAGGTCTCAACGCGTGGCGTTTCACCATCGTCAACCTCCGGATAGTAGTAGAGGCGCAGCTCGGCGATGTTGATGACGATCCCGGTGCGCTCAGCATCGGGCAGGATGAAGCGCCCGGGTATGGTCACCTCGGTACCCTCGCCGGGAATCCAGAGACTCACATCCGGATTGGCGCGCACGATCTCCCTGTACCCCAGGTTGTGTCGCCTGGCGATATCGAGCAGGGTATCTCCTCGATCATCCACCGTTATGCGGTAGGTGTCGCCGATCACATTGCCTTCCTCAGGCAGCGGATAGTGGCCGCGGGGCCACTCGTTCTCCTCTTCGGCCTGAGCAACGCTAATGAGTGCCAGCCAACCGACCAGCACCCCCACCACTGAGCGTGCGCGGAGCTGCCACCATGGACCTTTCCTCGCTGTACTAGAGTGACGTTCCGATAAAGCCATTATTCTCTCCCTTTTCGACTGGACTATTATCATCCAGACCGACGTGTGTTGAGTTTCCATCCAAGCAGCACCAGTAAGGCGGCCAACACCCAGGTCGGCCAGCTACCGGTACGTGTGAACGGTGTGTTCCCCACCATGGGCAGCGCCTCGCCGCGGAGGCTCGTCGCCAAGAACTGTGGTGCGCGGGCCGTGACACGGCCCTGAGTATCGACGATGGCGGTCACCCCGTTGCTGGTGGCGCGGATCAGATAGCGGCCGTTCTCCAGGGCGCGCAGGCGGGCCATCTGCAGATGCTGCAGGGGGCCGATGGAGCGTCCGAACCAGGTGTCGTTGGAGACCGTCAGCAGCAGCTCGGCGTCGCGCGCCTGCTCGGCCACCCGGTCGGCATAGATGATCTCGTAGCAGATGGCGTTACCGATGGTGGTTCCGGCGGCGCGCAGCGGTTCCTGATCGTCGGTGCCAGGCGTCATGGTGGGCATGGGCAGGTCGAAGAAGGCGATGGTGCCGGCGAGCAGGCTCTCCAACGGCAGGTACTCGCCGAAGGGCACCAGGCGCGCCTTACGGTACTTTCCCTCGGCGTTACCCAGGCCGATCACGCCGTTGTAGTAGTCGCCGCCGTCGCGCTGCAGGATGCCGGTGAGCAAGGCGGTGTCGGGGGCGAGGTTGGACTGCACCCGCTCCAGTATTGGCCGGGCCTCCTCCTCGAGCATCGGCAGGGCCGCCTCGGGCCAGACAACCAGGTCGAAGTCGTTGGACTGTGCAAGGGTCAACGCCGTATAGATACTGGCCGCCTCGCGCTGCCCCTCGGGAGTCCACTTGATCGCCTGATCCAGGTTGCCCTGCAGCAGGGCGACCCGCAGCGGCTCGCCGGCCGGGAAGGTCCACTGGGTCGGCAAGGCCATCGGGGCTAGCCAGAGAACAGCGATGGGCGCCGCGGCCCACCAGCGTCGTCTCAGCAGTTCCACGCCCAGGGTGCCGGTCAGGGCGGTGATCAGCGACAGCAGATAGACCCCGCCCACCGGGGCCCAGGCCGCCAGCGGCGAGTCTACCTGGGACGTGCCCAGCAGCAGCCAGGGAAACCCGGTAAACAGCCAGGTGCGCAGCCACTCGCTGAGTACCCAGATGCCGGCGAAGCTGAGGAAGGCCAGGCGTGGGCCCGTGACGCGGCGATAGAGCCAGAAGGGGACGGCGAAGAACAGCGCCAGGCTGGCCACGAACAGGCCGGTGAGGAAGAGCGCCAGGGGCGCCCCCGTATAGCCGTAGTCGTGGATCGCGACGAAGACCCAGGAGGCACCGGAGCCGAACAGGCCCACCCCATAGCACCAGCCGCGGAGGCCGGCCTGAGCGGGTGTCAGGACATGGATGCCGGAATAGACCAGTGCCACCGCCACCGGGCCCAGCCACCACAGCGCAAAGGGCGCGGCGCTGAGAGTGGTCAGTCCCCCGGCGGTCAGGGCCAGGAAACAGCCGAGGGCCGGAGAGATCCGGCCGGCAAGCGTCATGTACCGGACTGGCAGGTTCTCTGCATCCATGCCGTTACTCAGACGCTCTGGGGGAGGGACGCTCACGTAAGGCCGCAATCGCAAAGGCGATGACACCCAGGAACAGGGCGATATCCGCCAGGTTGAAGGCGGGCCAGTGCCACTCATGCCAGTAGACGTCCAGGTAGTCTACGACATACCCTCGTACCAGGCGGTCGATGCCATTGCCCAGCGCGCCACCCAGCATCAAGCTGTACCCCAGCGCCTCCAGACGGGGCCTGGGCCTGCACAGCAGGATCGTCAGGACAATAGTCACCATCCCCGTCAGGCCCAAGAAGAGATAGCGCTGCCAGCCGCCTGCATCGGCGAGGAAGCTGAAGGCCGCTCCCGTGTTCCACCAGTGGCCCCAATTGAAGAACGGGGCTAGCGGGATGGTCTGGCCATACGGCATCAGCGCCTGCACCAGCCCCTTGATGGCCTGGTCGGCCAGGCCGACCATAACGGCCAATGCCAACCAGTACCAGCGGCGCGGCACTGTCGGTATCCGCTCTGTCCTCATGACGTGGCTTCCTGGTAGCGCGGGCTTGCCGAGCCAGTCGTGGCATTATTGCCTGGCGAGAAGCGATAGCCCAGCAGCCGCATGGCGTTCAGGGTCACCAGCACGGTGGCGCCGGTATCCGCCATCACCGCGATCCACATGCCGGTGATGCCCAGCGCCGTGGTCACCAGGAAGATGGCCTTCAGGCCCAGCGCCAGGGCGACGTTGGTCTTGACGTTGCGCAGCGTGGCCCGGGACAGGGCGATCAGCTCGGCGATGCCGCCGACGCGGTTCTTGAGCAGCGCCGCATCCGCGGTTTCCAGTGCCACATCCGTGCCGCCGCCCATGGCGATGCCCACCTCTGCCGCGGCCAGCGCCGGCGCATCGTTGATACCGTCGCCCACCTTGCCGACTGGGCCTCGGCCGGCGGCCTGCCAGTCACGAACGCGCTGGGCCTTTTCCTCGGGCATCAGCTCGCCATGTGCCTCGATGCCCAGGCTGTCACCGATGGCCGCGACGGTACGCGCATTGTCACCGCTGAGCATCACCGCCTGCACGCCCAGGCGCGACAGCGCCGTCAGCCCCTCCCGGGCATCGTCGCGTGGTTCATCGCGCACGGCGATCAGGCCCAGCGGGCGCTCGCCTTCGACCAGCACGGCGAGAGTCTTGCCGGCGTGTTCCAGCTCGGCGATCCGAGCGGTCAGATCGTGATCGAGGGCGGCCTGCTCTGCCAGGTGGCGGGGGGTGATCAGGCTCAACTCACGCCCCTCGACCCGACCGGAGACCCCTCGGCCCGACAGGGCGCGGCTCTCACTCGCCAGTGGAAGGGAAAGGCCCAACTGCTCAGCGTGGGCGAGGATGGCCGTGGCGATGGGGTGGCTGGAGTCACGTTCCATCCCAGCCGCCAGCCTCAGGATCTCTTGCGTGCCCTGGCCAGTGGCCCAGTCCTCCACGTCGGTGACCTTGGGGGTGCCGGCGGTGAGGGTGCCGGTCTTGTCCAGCGCCACCGTCCGCAGCTTACCCAGCTGTTCGAGCACCGCGCCGCCCTTGATCAGCAGGCCCCGCCGGGCGCCCGCCGAGAGGCCGGCAGCGATCGCCGCGGGGGTTGAGATCACCAGAGCACAGGGACAGGCGATCAACAGCAGGGCCAGGGCGCGATAGATCGATTCCGACCAGGCCATGGTCGAGACCAGCGGCGGCACCACCGCCATCAGCAGGGCGAGCCCCACCACCGCCGGCATGTAGTAGCGAGCGAAGCGGTCGATGAAACGTGCCACCGGCGCCTTGGCGGCCTGGGCCTCCTCCACCAGGCGGATGACCCGTGCGATGGTGTTGTCCTCGGCGCCGCGGGTTACCTCCACCTCCAGGGCGGCATCGAGGTTGACCGTGCCGGCAAAGACGTCGTCCCCCGGCGCCCGCGTGCGGGGCACCGACTCCCCGTTGATCGGTGACTCATCCAGGTCGGATTCGCCGGTCAGAATACGTCCATCGCAGGGCACGCGGTCGCCCGGTCGCACCAGGACTCGCTGCCCAGGCGTGAGCGAGGCGGCCGAGACCTCACGGGTATCCCCATCCTCCATCAGCCTCGCCGTGGACGGCGTCAGGTCCGCCAGGGCCGAGATGCTGCGTCGCGCCCTCGACGCGGCCACCCCCTCCAGCAACTCGCCTACGGCGAACAGGAAGACCACCACCGCCGCTTCGGCGGCGGCATTGATGGCCAGGGCCCCCAAGGCGGCGATGCTCATCAGCATCTCGATGGTGAAGGGGTTGCGCATCTTCAGCGCACCCCAGGCGCCTTGTGCAATGGGCACCAACCCCACCAGGGTGGCCGCGACGAAGGGCCAGTTGCCTAGGCTAGGCCAGACCAGGCGGAGAACGAAGGCCAGAGCCAGCAGCCCCCCCGTGACGAGCACCAAGCGTCCCTTGGCGGTCTGCCACCAAGAGGCCGGAGCGGCATCCGCCTCATCTCCCTCATCATCGGTGGCAAGCTGGTAGCCGAGCTCGTTAAGGATCCGCTCGATCGCCTCATGAGAAGGCGTCGTATCCTGTTGAGGGTGAATCCTCACCGATCCGGTGACCGAACTGGCCGACACCTCCCCGATGCCCTCCAGGCGGCCCAGAGCGGCCTCTACCTTGCGCTCGCAGCCGCCGCAGTCCATGCCTTCCACCTGCAGTGTCAGCGTCGACGGGATGGTGCCTTGCGTTGGTTCGGTCATGGCGCTGCCTCTCCGAATGTCTTAATCTTGTCCGGAAGCATAATCCCTGTAGCAACTACAGGTTCAAGTCATGCAAGAGGAGCATCAGGATGCCGGAGATTAGCCATGCCATCGGTATCGGGGAGTTGGCTCGCCGTACCGGCTGCCAGCCTGAAACGGTGCGTTACTATGAGCGCATCGAGCTGCTTGAAAACACCTTACGGACTGAAGGGGGTCAGCGTCGCTACGACGAGCGCGCCGTCAGACGGCTGACCTTCATTCGCCATGCCCGGGACTTCGGCTTCTCGGTGGATGCGGTACGTGAGCTACTGGCGATGTCCGACCAGCCCGACATGTCCTGTCAGGAGGTCGATGCCGTTGCCAAGCATCACCTGGAGGAAGTGGAGTCACGTCTGCAGCGGCTCTCGGCACTGCGTGACGAGCTCAGGCGGATGGTGAGCCAGTGTGATGGGGGGAAAGTCGAAAGCTGCCGGATCATCGAGGTGCTGAGTGATCACCAGCTGTGTATCAGTGAGACAGCCCACAAAGGCGCTCACGACTTTGGGTAACCTCCTGCGCGTCCCAGCGTGCCCTAGTTGAGACATTCAGGAGCAGCATGATCACCATGCTCCATTGAGACTCCCAGGGTCGCCTTGTTCTGGTGACCGCTGCGATGGTCTCGGGAGTGATCTCATGGCCAATGACATACACCATCACGCCGGCGGTGAGGCTGCCTAAAAACCCAGCGTGACTGTCGAGATACCTTCCATAACCCCTTCCCGGGTGAAGCGATTGCCGCTGAGGCGGTAGGGTCTCATGACGATAGGCAGATCGTGCCCACCGAGGCGGGTTGCATCGCAAGCCCGCCTGGTGGCTTATCGATTGTCCAATGCGGCCAGATCGGGAGCAGCGGACGTTCCAATGTTTTTTTGCAGACGTGTCCGAGCCTCGAAAAGTGCGCTGCGATACTCCTGGCGTGTGGGTGACTCACTCAGAAGGATGAGTTGCCCTTCCTCGAGAGGATCCACGGGGCGGTCATCCACTCTCACCTCGTAGTGCAGGTTGGGCCCCGTGGCGAGTCCGGAGGCCCCTACCTCACCCAGTTTTTCGCCGGCCTTGATGGAGTCCCCGACCGCCAGCCTGGCGACGAACCGGCTGAGGTGCGTATAGCGACTGATGGTGCCCGTCTCGTGCTCTATCTCGACGACACGACCATAACCTCCCCGGCGACCGATGAAGGAAATGCGCCCCCGTGCGGTGGCCATGACCGGGGTGCCGCGAGGCGCGGCAAGATCGATACCGTCATGACGTCGGACCTCTCCGGATACGGGATGGCGCCGGTTGCCGAAGGGAGATGTCAGGCGTGCGCCGAGAACCGGAATCTGCAAGGAGTCCAAGAGGCTACCATTTTTAAATAGCATCACGGTGGTTCTCTGGTCCGCCGGCCACAGCACCTCCAGCCGCTCCCCCTGGTCAACCAACCTCATATAGGTCAGACGGGGAGGCCCGACTCGAGTGCCATCCTCACGGCGATCTTCTTCCCACAGTAATTGCAGGCGCTCGCCCCCCGCGATATCACGGCGTGTGTCCATGAGTCCGCCCAGCAGCATGTCAAGCTCTGCTGCGAAACGCCTGGGTATCTCCTCAGCCTCCAAGGCGGCATAGAGTGACGTCTTGACATCTACTTCACGACCCAAGGTCAGGGTGTCGAGGCGAGGCTGGACAATGCGCGTCGACGGACGCTCACCCAGGGTGACGACGTACTGAATACCCGAGTCACGCTCGATGGCCACCGACACCGGCTGTCCCGTCGCCATAGAGGTGAAAGTGATACGATCTCCGGGCAGCAATCGTCTCGGGTCGAACCTGTTCGCCAGCGAGGTCGCCGCTTGGGTGCGCATCTCGGCATCCACGCCAAGCTGCTGCAGCAGTGCGTCCAGGGTATCCCCTGGTGCCACAGTGAGCTCTTGGGCGACGCGACCTTGTGCCCTGGCCGATACCGGCTTGGCCGGTGATAATCCGGCACGCTCTTGCCAACGGGCTTCAGCCAACACGGGGCTCAGGACCATCAGTCCCGCTAGCAACCAGCGTCGTGTCATGATGCATCCCCTTCGCCGGAGACCTCGGCTACCTCACGGTTAACGGCGTCGACCAGCTCCTGCATGCCGAAGGGGTCCAACAGCTCGCCATTGACGAAGAAGGTCGGCGTCTTGCTGATCTGGTTGGCCTCGACGTCAGCCTTATCCTGGTCGAAGACCGCCTGTACCTCTGGTGAATTGAGCTGCTCTTCGGCTGTGGCTCTGTTCAGTCCGGCCTCGCTGGCGATCTCCATGATCGCTTCCTCATCGACACTGCCATGAGCCGCCCACTGGCTCTGCCGAGCCAGCAGCGCCTCCAGCACCGGTTGGAAGGCATCCTGGCGCCTGGCCACTTCGAGCACGCGAATGGCGGTTTCGGATACGTCTCCGTGGAAGGGGGTGTAGCGCACCACCAGCCGCACCTTCTCGGGGTAGGCTTCCAGGATGCGTTTGGTCAGCGGATAGAAGGCACGGCAGGCCTCACAGGCCGGGTCGAAGAACTCCACGACCGTCACCGGTGCCTCTTCCGATCCTAGGACCGGCGAGTGCGCGCGCACCAGCGAATTCTCGGCCTGTGCACCCTCTCGGCTCGCCGTCTCGGCGCCCATGCCCAACAACGAGGGCCTCGACACGATCACGATGATGGCCGTCAGCATCAACGCTCCGGCCAGGATAAACGTCGCCTTTTTGTACATTTTTCTCTCAATTTCAAAGAGTTAGGTTTAAAAAAGCTCAGGATACTGCTGAGTGGAGCTCAGCCGCTGTTGGGTGCCTAAGTCGGCGAATAGTGGCGTGTTATCCATGCCCATAAAGGTTGGCATCCTGATGTGCATAATCAATATGCTCGAATTCCAAGCTGGAGTGGCCAATGCCAAAGCGCGCTTTCAGCTGAGCTTTGATATCCGCCTTGATCGCCTCGAGCTGCTGCCAGCCGGCTTCCGTCGTCACCACGTGGCAGTCAAGCGCGGCGGTATTCTCCTGCATTTGCCATAGGTGAACATGATGCACATCCTCAACCCCTTCGACGCTGCGCAGGAGATCAATGACGGATTGACCATCGACATCGGGTGGCGAGCCCAGCATCAGTGTCCGGATAGGGGTACCTATCTCCGTAAAGGCAAGATAGAGAATATAGAGTGCAATACCGATCGTAATCGCGGGGTCTACCCAACGCATGTCATACAGCAGAATCAGTGAGCCCCCGATGATCACGGCGATGGACGCAAAGGCATCAGACAGGTTGTGCAGGAAGAGGGCGCGGATATTGACGCTATGTTTTTGCATCGACCAGGTGAGCAAGGCCGTTAGCGCATCGACAAGAAGAGCGACAATGCCAATGATAACGACTATCCAGCCCTGAATCTCTGGCGGGTTGATCATGCGCATGAAGCCTTCGTAAATTAGATAAATGCCAACGATAATGAGGGTGGTGTAGTTGATCAGCGCTGCGACAACCTCGATTCGGCCATAGCCAAACGTCATCTGTGAGTCGGGCGGTCGTCTCGCGATCTTGCGGGCAGCAAACGCAATGACAAGCGCAGCCATGTCGGAAAAATTGTGCAGCGCATCCGCGATCAGCGAGAGGCTTCCCGCCAGAATGCCCCCAACAATCTGGGCAAGGGTCAATATCCCGTTGGCCCAGATGGCGATACTCACCCGACGGTCACCAGAGGTGGGGGCAAGATGGGGATGATCGTGATGATGTCCCATGCGTCATCCTTGTGGTGTCACCTGATGACCCAGCAGTATAAAACCTATAGCAACTCAAGCTTCAAGCCCGAACTCTGTTGAAGGCCGAGCCGGGGTTAGGAGTACGGAACTTTGCATAGTGGGCACTGTACCAAGTTGGCTACCATGTTCCATGCCCCCGGAAGGAGCCCATTGTGATACCCAAGCCTTACTCGCACGCCAGGCTGATGAGCTTAGCTTTACTGCTGATGGTGGCAACGCCAGCCCTCGCCGAGCCACAGCTGCCGGACTTCACGGAACTGGTCGACGAGGCCGCGCCGGCCGTGGTCAACATCTCCACCTCCCGCAAGGTCGAGAGGTCCATGACGTCCTCACGGCAATTTGGGGGGCAGGAGGTGCCGGAGATCTTCCGTGACTTCTTCGACGACCGCTTCCCGATGCCACCTGGCGGTGCGCCCAATCGCAATGAAGAGCCGCGTCGGTCACTGGGGTCGGGCTTCATCTTCGATCAAGACGGCTACATCATGACCAACGCGCACGTGGTCAAGGAGGCCGACAAGATTCTGGTGCGCCTCAACGACCGTCGCGAACTCTCGGCCGAGCTGGTGGGGGCCGACGAGAAGACCGATGTGGCGGTCCTCAAGGTCGAGGCGGATAACCTACCCACCCTGCAACTGGGCAACTCCGACAACCTCCAGGTCGGCCAGTGGGTCGCCGCCATAGGCTCACCCTTCGGCTTCGACCACTCGGTGACGTCCGGGATCATCAGTGCCATCAACCGCACCCTGCCCCAAGACGTCTACGTTCCCTTCATCCAGACCGATGTGGCGATCAACCCGGGCAACTCGGGCGGACCACTGTTTAACCTCGACGGTGAGGTCGTGGGCATTAATTCCCAGATCCTGACCCGTAGTGGAGGCTACATGGGCCTCTCCTTCGCCATTCCCATTGATGTGGCACTGGATGTGGCCAACCAGCTCCGTGAAGAGGGGTACGTGAGCCGCGGCTGGCTGGGCGTCAGCATCCAGCCGGTATCCAAGGACCTGGCGGAGTCCTTCGGCATGGAGCAGGCCGAGGGTGCCTTGATTGCCCAGGTCGAGCCCGGCAGCCCTGGGACAGAAGGCGGCCTCAAGGCCGGTGATGTCATCCTTGAGGTGAACGGCCAGGAAGTGGACCACTCCACCACGCTGCCGCGCCTGATCGGTGAGACGGCCCCCGGCGAAGACGTTGATCTCTCCGTGTTGCGCGATGGTCAGCAGGAGACCATCACGGTGGAAGTTGGCGAGTGGCCGGATGCCGGCCCCGGTCAATCCGATGGCGACCCGGTTCGACTGGGCATCGCGGTTCAGCCGTTGAACGACATGGAGAAGCGTCGGCTTGGCATCGATCACGGGGTGCGCATCGTCAAGGTGGCCCCCGCCGGACATGCCGCTGCCGTCGGCATTCGCCCCGGCGATGTGCTGGTCAGACTGGGCCAGCAGCCGGTAGAGAGTCCGGAACAGCTGAAGGAGATGCTGACCCGCCTGCCAGATGATCAAGCGGTGCCTGTTCTGCTCAACCGCGAAGGCCGCACCTACTTCGTGGCCCTGCGAGTGGGCAATGGTGACTAACCGCGACTGAGTAGCGTTCAATACATCAGCACAGCGGCGCCCTGGCGAACAGGATCGCTGGGGCGTTTCTTCAGACTCTCGTACATTCTAGGCTCTGTCCGAAAAGTCGGCGAGCGAAGGTTAGACAAGGCAAAAATCGGTGAGACAGCGCAGCTTACGGGGTGTAAATGAGCATGTTGATCCGATTTTTAACGCCGTATTACCGAGCGTAGGCACTTTTCAGACAAGCCCTAATGCACGGCTGGGGGGGGTATCCGGATTTAATGGTTGATGCGTCAACCTACTGTTGGTGCATGCTTCCCTCGCTAATTCCAGCAAGAACCCCACACGCCTCAACTTCCCGGCCATCGTTGCAACTCGCTCTCAGTGAAACGAGTTGTTTCTCAAGCGCCTGTAGAGCGGTTATCTGCGAGCGCACGTGAGAGATGTGATCATCGAGCAAAGCGTTCACGGCGGCACAAGGTTGGTGAGGGTCGTCCTGATACCTCTGTAGCTCGTGAATCTCTGCTAGCGACAGGTCCAGGATTCTGCAGCGACAAATGAAAGCCAGCCGCTCACCATGTTCCTCGGTATAGACACGGTAACCGTTCTCCTGCCGTTCAGGCGACGGTAACAGGCCCTGTCGTTCATAGAAGCGGATCGTCTGTGTATCGACCCCTACCAACTCTGCCAACTGACCAATACGCACCAAGCTCCTCCTCAACGGATTCTCTCCGCTCTGTTGACCTTATAGTGACTATATGGTTTTAAATGATAGCCCGATAATATTCAAGTGGAGTCGTATCATGAGCAAAACCTGTGGAGCCCCCTGTGGCGGCGATGCGACGCCCATAGCGGATACCGATATGCGTCGCTCCTCCGAAGCATCGGGGAAATGGGTCAGCGTTTATGCCGTGCCGAAGATGGACTGTCCATCCGAAGAGCGAATGATTCGCCTGGCCCTGAACGGCTTTGAGGAGATTCGGGTGCTGTCCTTCGACTTGTCGAACCGCCGATTAGAGGTCGTGCATGACGGCGAGGTCGAGCCCATCACCGCAAAACTGACAACCTTGGGGCTAGGAGCCTCGCTTCAGGAAACGGCCGCTGCCGATCCTGAGTCGATCAAGGCGGTCGGTGACACGTCGGCCTCTGCCGCGCAGGAGTCCGGCACCCTGCGTTGGTTGCTCGGTATCAATGCGGTCCTGTTCGTGGTGGAAATGACGGCCGGCCTGATCGCGCACTCCACCGGCCTGATTGGAGAATCCCTAGACAATTTTGCCGATGCGGCCGTGTACGGGCTCGCCCTGTATGCGGTTGGGCATAGCGTAAAAATGCAGGTGCGTGCCGCGCATCTTGCAGGTGTGCTCCAACTGATTCTGGCGGTTGGCGTACTCGCAGAGGTGGTCAGGCGCTTTGTATTCGGTAGCGAGCCTGAATCGCTGATGATGATGGCTATCGCATTCGTCGCATTGATTGCCAATACCAGTTGTCTGCTGCTGATATCCAAACATCGAGAGGGCGGGGCGCACATGAAGGCAAGCTGGATATTCTCGGCCAATGACGTGGTGATCAACCTGGGGGTCATCACCGCCGGCGCCTTGGTCGCGTGGACCGGAACCAATTATCCGGATCTGATTATCGGCACCATCGCGGGGGTCATTGTGCTCAACGGTGCCAGGCGCATTCTGGCGCTCAAGGGTTAAATAATGTCTATTAATAGCTATTCAGTGGCCTGCTGAGCCAGTTCACCTAGCAAAGTCACCTCAAGCACGACGCCAGTGTTGCGAAGACACTCTGGAGCCTGGTGGCCTCCCTCGCCACGGGCAATGGCGCGCGTCCGATCTGGACGCCTTTCGTCAGGATCCGGTCACGGCGAAGCTGCTGGGCATCGAGACCGTGCCGGCGAGAGGCCGCCTCGGCAAATACCTGGTACGCATGGGGACGGTCCACCTCGACGCACTCCAGAGCATCGCTCGCTACTGGGCAAGGCACTTGGCGCCGCCGATCCTGGACTATCAGGTCAAGACCCTGAGCTATGTGCCAGTGTTCGTGGATGGCACCGCCATCGAAGTGGATGGCCAGTTGTTCGGGGAATCGCCTCATTACACGCGAGCTTGATCAGCGGGGAACAGCAGCCCCCCAGAAATTGAAGCCAGCGAACCTCGGGACCTTCGAAAGATAGCCCGTCTCCATCCGCTGGATACCGAAGCCTGCGTGCCCGATAAGCTCGGGTATGTCGCGGTTGAGATGGCAGCCCCCCGCCACTCTGCGCCACAGGGGATTGATACGGCGCTGCCACTGGCGTACGGCTTCGTCGGGCGCCGTGCCGTGTTCGCAGAACAGCAGTTGGCCACCCGGCTTGAGCACGCGACGCATCTGCTCCAACGCCCGGTGCCAGTCCGGAATCGTGCACAGGGTGTAGGTGAGCACTACGGTATCGACACTGTTGTCGTCGAGAGGGACCTCCTCGCCCGGCAGGTCCAGCCAGCGCACCTCGAACTGTGCGCTGGCGACGTTGTGGCGGGCCTTGCGTCGCATGCCTTCGGAAGGCTCGAGCCCCCAGACCAGCTCGACCCGGTCCGGATCGTAGTGGGGAATATTGAGCCCGGACCCCATACCCACCTCCAGAACACGGCCCCGGGCTTGCGGCACCACGGCCGCCCGCTGACGATCGACCACCGTGTTGCCACACGCCAGGTGGAGGAAATGCGGCAGAACACGATTCTCGTAGAAGGACATCTGTATCGTCATCCCGTGTGGTTGCCAGGTGATCGAAATACGGTGTGATCGAAACCAGACCGGTTCGTTATGCCACCACCTTGAAGTAGCGCATCATACCGGCATCCTCATGCTCCATGGTGTGGCAGTGGTACATGTAGAACCCCTCGAAGTCCTTGAAGGTCAGAGCGATGCGCACCCGTTCCTCCGGGAACACCAGCACCGTGTCATGCAATCCCGCGTCGATGATCCCATCGTGCAGGTCCGTCTTGCCGCCCGCCGATATCCGCTCCTGAACCAGGAATTGCAGTCCATGAACGTGCATGGGGTGCGGCATCATGGTGTTGTTGACGAACTCCCAGATCTCCGTCTGCGCCAGCCGGACGATCTCGTCATCTGCCACCGTCGCGCCCTCCATCTGCCGGCCGTTGATCGTGAACCCCTGCATCATGCGCATGCCCAGCTCGAAGCGGCGTACTGGCGTATCGGCCTGAACCGGGGAGGCCGGCAGGTCTTGAGCCAAGCGTTCCGGCAGGGTTTCCGCATCGTTCGCCCGTGCGACGACGGCGAAGGTAACTAGCGAGAGCCGCTCGCTTCCCATCATGTCGCGCATCATGCCTCGATCCATCATCTCGCCCATTCGATCACCCATCATCCCTCGATCCATCATGCCGCCCATTCGATCGCCCATCATGCCCCGGTCCATCATGTCGCCCATTCGCTCGCCCATCATGCCGAGTTGGTACTCCTCGCTCACCAGCTGTACGGACTCTCCCGGCTCGGTGTCGCCAAAATCGACCCACAGATCGATCCGTTGGGCCGGCGCCAGTGTGACCGAGCGGCGCCGCTCGGGCTTGGCGAGCAGGCCACCGTCGGTGCCGATGACGGTCACCGCCCGGCCATCGCTCCAGGCCAGCTTGTAGATGCGCGAGTTGGAGCCGTTGAGCAGGCGCAATCGATATGGCTGCGTGGACACCTCGCGTCGCGCGTCCGGGTGGCCGTTCACCAGTACCCGCTCCCCGCGAAAGCCCTGCATGCGGGTCATCATCGCCCCCATGCCACCATCGTCGATGTACTGAAGCTCATTGCCATTGCTAAAGGTGCGATCCTGCAGGATGAGGACCAGTTCCCGCTCTCCGTCGGGGAGCTCCAAGGCACGCTCGGCGTCGTCGTTGATGATCAGTGGACCGGCAAGGCCGGCGTAACTCTGAAAGCCAACCCGGCCACCATCGGGGCCGTGAGGATGGGGGTGGTACCAGTACAGACCGGCACGATCCACGACATCGAAGGCGACCGCCATGCTCGTCGCTGGCGCGATCGGCAGGCGCGGTTGACCATCCACGTCCGGTGGTACGTGCAGACCATGCCAATGCACGGTGGTGTCTTCGGGGAGATCGTTGTCGATGCGTACCCGCAAGCGCTGACCACGACGCAGGCGAATCAATGGCCCCGTATAACTCTCACCCACGGGCGTCAGGGTATCTTCAGGCCCGACGATTCGCTCGGCCGTGTAGCGCCAGACGTCGCTCGGCGCACCGGGCAGGATAGCCACCTTGTCGGGACGGGCTCGCACACGCAGGTCGACGTCGAAGGGCCCCTCCATGGCCGTTGACGCGGACGCCGCCCGCAGAGCGGGGCGATATCTCCCGGTCCATACCCCGGCCCCCACCAGGGTCGACAACGCCGCCACACCGCCGATGCGGCGCAATACGCTACGTCGCTGCAGGTCGACATAAGCCATGATGCTCCCCCTCCTCTATGGTTGTCGGCGGCCCCGGCTCATAGCTTGGCGGCGCGTAGCCGCAGTGCGTTGGCGATGACCGAGACCGAGACCGAGCTCAGGCTCATCGCGGCGGCGGCGTAGATGGGACTGAGCAGCCAGCCGGTGAACGGAAACAGCGCCCCGGCGGCCAGAGGCACCCCCAGGCTGTTGTAGACGAAGGCGAAAAACAGGTTCTGGCGGATATTGCGCATCACCCGGCGACTGAGATGCCGGGAGCGAACAATGCCGGAGAGATCCCCTCTCACCAGAGTCACCCCCGCGCTCTGGATGGCGACATCGGTCCCCGTGCCCATGGCGATACCGAGGTCAGCCTCGGCCAGGGCGGGGGCGTCATTGACGCCGTCGCCGGCCATGGCGACCACGCGCCCGGCCTCGCGATGCTCGCGCACGATACGCCCTTTATCTTCCGGCAGTACGTCCGCTTCAATTTAGTCGATACCAAGTTGGCGCGCCACGGCTTCGGCGGTGGTACGGTTGTCGCCGGTGAGCATAACCAGGCGCAGGCCATCCTCTTTGAGCGTCCGGATCGCCTGTGCGGTGGTTTCCTTGATCGGGTCCGCGACACCGATGAGTCCCATGACCTGATCATCGGCCACCAGGAACATCACGGTTTGCCCTTCGGCTTGCAGCGTCTCGGCACGCTGCGTCCATTCCCGCGCCTCCACACCACGTGTTTCGAGCAGCCGGGCATTGCCAAGCGCAAGCTCGCGTCCTTCGACCCGACCGGTGACCCCCATGCCGGTCACCGCCTCGAAATCCCTGGCATCGCTCAGCTCGACATGATGCTCTTGCGCAGCACTGACAATGGCCTCGGCCAACGGATGTTCGCTGCCTCGCTCGAGGCTGCCGGCAAGTTGCAGCAACTGCGCTTCATCACTGCCGGAAACGGGCTTGAGGGATACGACCCGGGGTTTACCCTCTGTGAGGGTGCCGGTCTTGTCGACGACCAGGGTGTCGACTTTCTCGAAACGTTCCAGTGCCTCGGCATTCTTGATCAACACGCCCGCCCGGGCCCCGCGACCGACCCCAACCTGGATCGACATCGGCGTCGCCAAGCCGAGCGCACAGGGACACGCGATGATCAGCACCGATACCGCGGCGATCACCGCGTAGGCCATCGCCGGCGGTGGCCCCCAGATCCCTCAGGCAATAAATGCCAGGATCGCCACGATAACCACCGCGGGGACGAAATAGCCGGCGACCACATCGGCAAGCCGCTGAACGGGCGGCTGCGAACGCTGCGCTTCGGCCACCATTTCCGCGATCTGCGAAAGCACCGTGTCCTCGCCGACCTTGTCGGCGCGCATGACGAAGCTGCCCTGACCACTCACGGTGCCGCCGATGACCGTGTCGCCCTCGCGCTTCTCGACGGGAAGGGACTCCCCGGTCACCATCGACTCGTCCAGCGTGCTGTGGCCTTCGAGCACCTCGCCATCGACCGGCACCTTGTCACCGGGGCGTACCCGTAGACGGTCACCGGTACACAGCTCGTCGAGCGAGACCTCCTCGTCATTGCCCTCGGCATCGATGCGTCGTGCGGTCGGCGGCGCGAGATCGAGGATCGCGCGCAGCGCACTGCCGGTCTTCTCGCGGGCGCGGGCCTCGATCACTTGACCGAGCAGGATCAGCACGACGATCACCGCCGCCGCCTCGAAATACACGCCGACCGAGCCATCGGCGTCACGGAAAGTGGCCGGGAATATCCCAGGGGCGAGCGTGGCGACGACACTGTAGCCATAGGCCGCCCCCACACCGAGGGCGATCAGCGTGAACATGCTGAGGTTGCGTGTGACGAGGGACTTCCAGCCACGCAGGAAGAATGGCCATCCGGCCCATAGCACCACGGGCGTGGCAAAGATCAGTTCGATCCAGTGACCACTGCCGGCGGGCAGCACCTCATCCACCCAAGGGCCGATACCGGGCAGCACGCTGCCCATGGCGACGAACAACACCGGCAGCGTCAGCAGGCCGCCCACCCAGAAGCGTCGGAACATCTCGAGAAACTCGAAGCTGCGTTCCTCTCCGGAAACGCGGGTGAGCTCGAGTGCCATGCCACACTTGGGGCAGTCGCCGGGCTCATCCTGCCGCACCTCCGGATGCATGGGGCAGGTATACTGGACCCTCGACGACGGTTGCGGCTTGACGGGTTCCAGCGCCATGCCGCACTTGGGACACTCCCCCGGCTCCTCGCTCTCTACGCCAGAACACATGGGGCAGAAATAATTGGCCTTGCCACTGGGCTTCGACGCAGCCGCCGAGGTGGCGGCAAGCACGGCGCCTGGATCCTCGCGAAAGTGCTCGGCGCACTGCTTGCTACAGAAATAGTAACGCTCACCGCGATGCTCGACGCTCTCCGTCGAGGCGGGATCGACGCTCATGCCACAAACGGGGTCTTTTTCCATGAAGAACCCTCCATTGTACAAAAGGTTTCTGTTGCGTGGTCGGTGGCGTTTCTCCTCGCTGATATGAACAGGTTACACCTTGCCACCGCCGCCGACCCGACTATCCCAGTGTCGCCAGCGAGGGAAACCAGTCGACCATGATGCTGGAAAGCCGCGTCATGGTGCCCGAGACGATGGCGATGCCCATCAGGATAACGATCGTGCCGGCGACTGGGCGAGCATAGGCGCTCCACCTACCCAGACTTTGCCGATGCAGGGCGAATCGATTGATCAGCAGGGTGCTGGCGAGAAAAGGCAGCGCCAGGCCCGCCGAGTAGGCGCTGAGATAGAGCATGCCGGCCTGGGCACTGGCGGCGCTGGAGGTGGCCATCAGGATGGCGCCCAGGATGGGGCCGATACAGGGCGTCCAGCCGATGGCGAAGGAGATCCCGAACACCGTCGCCGACAGCGGGGAGCCACCCTGGACGTTCGGTGTGAACTGAAGGGTGCGCTGGAACAGCGGCAACCGGAACACACCGGTCATGAACAGGCCCAGCACGATCACCGCCGAGCCGGCGACCCAGTTGAATTCCTGGCGATACCCCCGCATCAGCTGGCCGATACCACTGGCGCCGAGTCCCAACAGGATGAACACGATGCTGAAGCCGAAGACGAAGAAGGCACTGAGGATCAATGCCTCCAGGCGTCTATCGGCCTTGCCGGCACTCCCGCCCGTGACCACCGACAGGTAGGCCGGCAACAGCGGCAAGGTGCAGGGCGAGAAGAAGGAAACCAACCCGCCGGCGAAGGCGCCAATCAGACCGATAGAAGAGAGAGATTCCAAGGCGTTACGCTTCCTGGGGGGGGGGCAAGGTGCTGGGCGCGAAGCAGCCTGGGGCCGGCCGCCTACTTCGGACATGGTTAGGCAGAGAATTCTAAGGGTTGCGCCTACCTCAAAGTCATCCATGAGTTAATGCCTTTTGATATAACGTAAAAGAATAGACTCCTTTCCTCGAAAGCCCTTGACCTTAAAGTTGACTTAAAGGTTATCGTGCGTAGTGCATCATCCGACACTTACCATAGATAAGGATAGTGAGATGACCCTACAGCTAGGGGAGATAGCTCCCGATTTCACGATCGAATCCACCGAAGGCACGCTTGGCTTTCATCAGTGGCTGGGCAAGGACTGGGCCGTACTGTTCTCGCACCCCGCCGATTATACGCCAGTCTGTACCACGGAACTTGGCGCGTTTGCCAGGCGAAAGGACGAGTTCGCCGCGCGTGGCGTCAAGCTGGTGGGGGTATCGGTCGACCCCCTCGCTTCTCACCACGACTGGGCGAAGGATATCGAGCAGACCCAGGGCGCGGCCCTGAACTATCCCCTACTGGCGGACGAAGACCAGGTGGTGGCGACGCTGTATGGAATGATCCACCCGAAAGCCGACCCCAAGGTGACGGTGCGTACCGTCTTCATTATCGATTCCGACAAGAAAATTCGCCTGACCTTGACCTATCCGCCCAGCACCGGGCGCAACGTCGACGAAATCCTGCGGGTCATCGACTCGCTTCAGCTAACCGACAAGCACAAGGTTGCAACGCCCGTCGACTGGCAAACCGGTGACGATGTCATCATCTTGCCATCGCTCACGGATGACGACGCCAGACAACACTTCCCCGACGGCTGGGATGCCAAGACACCCTATCTGCGGGTCGTGCGCCAACCGGACTAGTCGAAGTCACGACTCGTGACTCAGGCTGCCCGGCCCAGTCGGGCGGCTAGAAGCTCCGATTCACAGTGCGAGAGGTGAAGCCATGCAAACCCTCAGTATCGGTGAGCTTGCCGAACGTAGTGGGATCGCCAGTCAGGCGATCCGATATTACGAGAAAGAGAAGCTCATGCCCGCCCCCCCACGGACGGAAGCCAACTATCGGCGTTATCCCCTGGATGCCGTGGCCCGGTTGCAATTCATCGTCCATGCCAAGCAGTGGGGCTTTACGCTCGACGAGATCCGTGAGCTGTTGATCCTCCAGGATGCCAACGGCGACCGGGCACAGGCCAAGCGCATCGCCGGCGAGAAGCTGCACAAGATTCGCGAGCAGATCAAGCATCTCTCGCAAATCGAGGCTGTGCTGTCCAAAACGCTTGAAGAATGTACAGGCGAAGGACCGATGCAGGAAGGCTGCCCCATCGTCGACGCCATCGCCGATAGGGACGAATGAGCGGCCTCGTCGCTTCTGGCAGTGTAACGCAGGAGTCCCGAAGCGCGCACGCTGGGCTGATGAAGAACCAAGTTGGGGGAGACCGCAATGGCGGAAAACGTCGATATCGAGATTCGGGGCATGTCCTGTGCGTCCTGCGTCGGACGGGTTGAGCGGGCCCTCGGCCAGCAGCCGGGCGTGATTAACGCTCAGGTGAACCTGGCCACACAGAAGGCGGCGATCCAGATAGAGGGAGGCTCCACGACGGCCAGCCTGCTCGACGCTATCGTAACGGCGGGCTATCAGCCGGTGGTGGAGAGCCTCGAGATTCCCGTCGCCGGCATGAGCTGCGGATCCTGCGTCTCGCGGATAGAACGAGCGCTCGGCAAGCTGCCCGGCATGGTGGAGGTGAGTGTCAATCTCGCCACCCAGAAGGCCTTCGTCCGTTTCCTGCCGGGGACCGTATCGCTGGCACGCATTCAGCATGCCATCCGCGAGGCGGGCTATGAACCGCAGGAAACCGAGTCGCAGCAGCAGGCGGACGACGAGGATCGCGAGGGACGACAGCTTCTCCACCGGGTCATTCTCGCGGCAGTGCTCACCATCCCGGTGGTCATCATCGCCATGGGAAAAGTGATTCCCGACTTTGATGCGCTCTTGGCGAGTCTGATGCCGCATCGCGGCTGGATGGGCGTCGAGTGGCTGCTGACCACGCCCGTGCAGTTCTATGCCGGGGCGCGCTTCTATCGCGGTGGTTATGCCGAACTTCGACATCTCAACCCGGGCATGAACAGTCTGGTCATGATCGGCTCGAGCGCCGCCTACTTCTATTCGGTCGCCGCTCTGCTGGTACCCGGCTTTTTCCCGGCTGATACCGCCGTGAGCTACTTCGAGGCGGCGGCGGTGATCGTGACGCTGATCCTGTTGGGACGCTACTTCGAGCACATCGCCAAAGGCCGTACCTCCGAGGCGATCAAGAAGCTCCTGCAGTTGCAGGCGAAAACCGCCCGCGTCATCCGCGATGGCGAAGCGGTCGAGGTGCCGATCGAGGCCGTCGTGCCCGGCGATCGCATCCTGGCCCGCCCGGGCGAGCGTATCCCGGTGGATGGCATCGTTGAAGAAGGCCATTCCTTCGTCGACGAGTCGATGATCAGTGGCGAACCGGTACCGGTTGCCAAGCAGCAGGATGCCGAAGTCGTCGGCGGCACCATCAACAAGAACGGCGCGCTTACCTTCCGCGCCACTCGGGTCGGTGCCGACACCGTGCTGTCACAGATCGTCAAGATGGTGGAAGCGGCACAGGCCGAGAAACCCCCGATCCAGCAGTTGGCCGACAAGATCGCCGGTGTCTTCGTGCCCGTGGTCATCGCCATCGCCCTGATCACCTTCGGGGTGTGGTTCGCCGTCGGGCCGGCCCCGGCGCTGTCCTTCGCCTTCGTCACCACGGTGAGTGTGCTGCTGATCGCCTGCCCCTGCGCGATGGGCCTGGCCACCCCGACTGCGATCATGGTCAGTAGCGGCAAGGGGGCCGAGATGGGGGTGCTGTTTCGCAAGGGCGCGGCGCTCGAGACGCTGGCCAAGATGGATACCGTCGTGCTGGACAAGACCGGCACCCTGACTCAGGGGCGCCCCGAGCTGACCGACTTCGAAGTGATCGAGGGGCACGAGAACGAGGTGCTTCGCCTTGTCGCGGCGGTGGAAGCGCAGAGCGAACACCCCATCGCCGAGGCCATCGTGCGTGGTGCCCGAGCACGTGGACTCGAGCTGCCGGCCGTCAGCCATTTCAGCGCCGAGCCGGGCTACGGCATCGAAGCCGACGTCGCCGGTCACCGGCTTCACGTAGGGGCCGATCGCTACATGAACCGGCTCGGGATTGGGCTCGGCAAGGCGGAAGAGCGCGCCAAGGCGCTTGCCGAGGATGCCAAGAGCCCCCTCTATGCCGCGGTGGACGGTCGGCTTGCGGCGGTCATCGCAGTGGCCGACCCGCTCAAGGAGGGCTCGGTCGAAGCCATTTCAGCACTCAAGGCGCTGGGGCTGGAAGTGGCCATGCTCACCGGCGACAACCGTGCCACTGCTAACGCCATCGCTCGTCAAGTTGGCATTCAGCGCGTACTCGCCGAGGTGTTGCCTGACCAGAAGGCGGACGAGATCAAGCGACTACAGGCCGAGGGCGGCAAGGTCGCCTTCGTGGGCGACGGCATCAACGATGCCCCGGCGTTGGCGCAGGCCGACGTGGGCATCGCCATCGGTACCGGGACGGATATCGCCATCGAGGCCGGCGACGTAGTGCTGATGCGTGGCGACCTGAGGGGAATCGTCAATGCCGTGGCGCTCTCCAAGCGTACCCACCGGACCATCATCGGGAATTTCGTCTGGGCCTATGGCTACAACGTGGCGCTGATCCCCGTGGCGGCGGGCGTGCTCTATCCGTTCATCGGCGTATTGCTCAGCCCCATGCTGGCGGCAGCCGCCATGAGCGTCTCCAGCGTCTTCGTGTTGACCAACTCGTTGCGGCTACGCCGCTTCACGCCGGATATCGATGACGCTTCGCCGGTGACGAGCGGTGAACCCCAGGCGGTTCGGGCCCACCAAGTCTGAGTAGCAAAATTTAATAGGAGACCAAGATGATGGGAAGCGAAGCATGCACGTGGGGGATGGCGGGGATGGGGCTCATTTCCATCCTGCTGATTATTGCGTTGGTGCTTGGCGTCGCCGCGCTCGCCAAGTATCTGTTCTTCGGAAAGAAGCGTGATAGCTGACAACCAATCGCTACGACAGGTTCGATTCCCCGGGTTGATCAGAGAGCGATGAAGAGGCCGTTCATGAAGAAAATCATCTACTCCACTTATTGCCTTGCTGTTGTAGGGCTGTTCGGTCTCATTACGCTCCCCGCTCTGGCGGAGGAAACGGGGGGCGATTCTCTTGACGGCCACCAGGCCATTAGTACAGCCGATACGGGAGCCCCCCTACCCGCATCGATTACGGCATTATTGGATCAAGGACTCAAATTCCACGGAACCTTTAATGCCCCGGGAGATATACAAGGTTATGCCTTGTCCTATGATAATGAGCCCGTGGCGGCTTATATTCCCTCCACTTCCGACCACGCCATCATCGGTACCTTAATTGATCCTCAGGGCAACGCTGTAATGGAAAACCAACTTCAAGCTCTGGTGCTGGAACCGATGCTGGAAGCTACCTGGAGCGCGTTCGAGGACACTCGCTTTATTCCGGAAGGACCTGATAGTGCGTCACATATCGTGTATACGCTGACCGACCCCAATTGTCCCTACTGCAATGCGCTGTGGAAGAGCTCACGGTCTCTAATCGATCAAGGTGAGCTTCAGCTTCGTCATGTGCTGGTCGGCGTTCTGTCAGAGGACAGTCTCCGCAAGGCGGCCGCGATCCTTGAGTCGAATGACCCAACCAAAGCCCTCGAAACCCATGAATTGAACTTCCGCAATGGCGGCATCAGTCCGGTGGTGCCGTCGGAGGAGAGTCGAGCGCTTCTTAGGCGGCATGCCCAGCTCATGCGCGAGGCCGGCGCCACGGGAACGCCGACCAGCTATTACCGCGATGAAGAAGGTAATGTGCAGCGCATCAATGGTGCGGTGTCGACCGACCGGCTTCGCGACATATTGGGTGTCGAATGACACGCCATAACGGCACAGGGGTGACATGAGATGTCATCTCACACAACTGAGATGAGTATGGCAAGCACGCTCGGTGTAAAGCACAGGCTCATATTGGGAGCTTCTGTGCTGATTGGCTTGGTGACCCTCTATTGGATCCTGATGGAGACCGGTGCCTTATCGACGCTCACCAATAAGCAGGCTCTGCGTGAGTGGGTTGGCCAGTTGGGGGGCTGGGGGCCATTGACCATTATCGCCATGATGATAGCGGCCATTGTCATGAGCCCGATACCCAGTGGGCCGATCGCCATGGTGGCCGGTGCGATCTACGGCCCTCTATGGGGGACGGCGTATGTGGTCATCGGTGCCGAGGCCGGCGCGTTGCTCGCCTTCGGCATTGCCCGCCTGCTTGGCTACGAGGTGATCCATCGCTGGTCGCGCATACGTCCTATGTTGGATTGGCTGGGAAAGGAGCGCTCTCAGACAGGGTTGATGCTTTTCGTTTTCGCCTCGCGTTTGGTGCCATTTATTTCATTCGATGCCGTCAGCTATGCGGCGGGCCTGACACCGCTGGCCTTCTGGCGTTTCTTGATTGCCACGCTGGCCGGCGTACTTCCGACGGCGTACCTGATCGTCATGTTCGGCGAAGTCCTGATTACCGCCGACTCCCGCGGCCTCACGGTCGCGCTGATCCTGGCCAGTGGGGTCACGCTCCTGCCGCTCCTGGCGAAACTCGTTTGGACTCGGCATCGAAAGCGACGGACTAGCTCGAATTGATGGGCTGCCGAGGCCGATCGCCTCGCCCCAAGAAATCACGCGACTCAAGATGGAATCCCTATGCTCGTCAAAATCATTCCTGAACTCGGTCTCTTCGCGCTGATCATGGCGCTGGGCCTGGCGTTTATACAGGCGCTGGCTCCGTTAGCGGGCGTCACGCTCCGCCGCCCACTCTGGATGGCCTTCGCCGAGCCCATGGCATGGGGGCAGTTCGCCTTCTTGCTGGTGGCCTATGCCAGCCTGACCGCGAGCTTCCTGCTCGACGATTTCAGCGTGTCCTATGTGGCCAACAACTCCAACTCGATGCTGCCGTGGTATTACAAGCTCACGGCGGTGTGGGGGGGGCACGAAGGCTCGGTGCTGCTATGGAGCCTGATCCTCAGCGGCTGGGGCTTCGCCGTCAGCCTGTTCTCGCGCAACCTGCCGCGTGACATGCTGGCCCGTGTCCTGGGGGTCATGGGCATGGTCAGCACCGGATTCTTGCTGTTCATCCTGATCACCTCGAGCCCTTTCGAACGTCTGCTGCCGGGAGTGCCTCAGGACGGCGCCGATCTCAACCCGCTGCTACAGGACGTCGGGCTGATCCTCCATCCTCCCATGCTCTATATGGGCTATGTGGGCTTCTCGGTGGCTTTCGCCTTTGCCATCGCTGCCTTGCTGGGAGGACGGCTCGATGCCGCCTGGACACGCTGGGTGCGGCCCTGGACCAATATTGCCTGGGCCTTCCTGACCGTAGGCATCGCGCTGGGTAGTTGGTGGGCCTATTACGAGCTGGGGTGGGGCGGCTGGTGGTTCTGGGATCCGGTGGAGAACGCCTCGTTCCTGCCCTGGCTGACCGGGACGGCGCTCATCCACTCGCTGGCGGTCACGGAAAAGCGTGGCACCTTCAAGAGCTGGACCGCCCTGCTGGCGATCTTCACCTTCTCGCTGTCGCTGCTGGGCACCTTCCTGGTGCGCTCCGGGGTGCTGACGTCGGTGCATGCCTTCGCCAATGACCCGTCACGGGGCATCTTCATTCTGGCACTGCTGGGATTCACGGTGGGCGCTTCCTTGCTGATCTTTGCCCTGCGGGCACCACGAATGAGCGGCAATGTGGGCTTCGGCTGGTTGTCTCGTGATGCGCTGTTGCTGATCAATAACATCCTCTTGGTCGTCATGACCGTCACCGTGCTGCTGGGCACGGTCTATCCGTTGATCCTCGATGCCCTGGGGCTGGGCAAGATCAGCGTCGGCCCACCGTACTTCAATACGCTATTCGTGCCGCTGACCGTGCTGCTGTGCGCCTTCATGGGGCTAGGCCCCGTGGCGCGCTGGAAGCAGATGGCGGGGCGCGAGTTGATGCGCCGACTACTTTGGTCCGGCATCGCCGCGCTGATCATGGCGGCGGCGGTTCCGTTCATCTACGGCGGAGAATGGAACGCCTCCGTGGCGCTGGGGCTGGTCATGGCCCTGTGGGTCGTGCTGGCGTTGATCCGTGACCTGTTCGACAAGACCCGCCATGCCTCCTCACCCCTGGCCGGCTTGCGCAAGCTGTCGCTGGCGCATTGGGGCATGGTAGTCGGCCATCTGGGCATGGCCATCACCATCGTGGGCGTGGCCATGGTGTCGAACTATGCCATCGAGCGTAACGTACGTCTTGCCGTGGGGGAGCGTGTCGAGATAGGCGGCTACAGCTTCACCATGACCGACCTGAGCGAGCGCCGCGGTCCCAATTTCCTGGCCGATACGGCAACCCTTGAGGTGGCACGTGATGGCCAGCATGTCACCACCCTACGGCCCGAGAAGCGATTGTATATTGCCCGCGGTCAGCCCATGACCGACGTCGCCCTGCGCCCTGGGCTGCTGCAGGACATTTACGTGGCGCTGGGCGAAGACTTGGGTGACGGTGCCTGGGCCATGCGAATCCAGATCAAGCCGTTCGTACGCTGGCTCTGGCTGGGGGCGTTGTTGATGGCCACTGGCGGTCTGCTGGCGGTGGCGGACCGTCGCTATCGGCGTCAGCGCTCAGTGGCAGCTGACTCCACTCTCCTCCGTGAGGTCCATACATGAAACGGCGACTGTTACTGCTTTTCCCCTTGCTGGTTTTCCTGGGACTGGGTTTCTTTCTCTACCGAGGCTTGGCCATGGATCCCAGTACCCGCAATTCGGCACTGCTAGCCCAGCAGTTTCCTGCCTTTTCCCTCTCGACACTGAAGGATCCCGGTGCCCGGGTCGATGAGTCGCTGTTGCACGGGCAGGTCACGCTGGTCAATGTCTGGGCCGAGTGGTGCCCGACCTGCAAGGAGGAAATGCCCCAGCTGCTGACACTCGCTGAGCGCGGCGTGCGCTTGGTCGGCATCAACTACAAGGACACCCGCGTCAAGGGGCGGGAGTTTCTCGACGAGTTCGGCGACCCCTTCGAAGTCAATATCTTCGATCCGGATGGCGACCTGGGGTTCGAGCTCGGCGTCTACGGTGTGCCGGAGACCTTCCTCGTCGATGCCGAGGGCATCATTCGCTATAAGCACACGGGCTATATCACTCCCGAGGATGTCGAACGTGTCGTGCAGGAGGTGGGCAGATGGCGTTGATGACCCGGGCCGGCCTGCTGTTGCTCTTGTTGATAACGTCGGTCCCTGTGCTGGCGGATTCGGCTATCGAGGTGCGTGACTTCGAGAGGCCAGTAATGGCCGAACGCTATCGTGATCTTACTGCCTCATTGCGCTGTCCCAAATGCGATGCCCAGGCCATCGACAGCTCCAACTCTCCGGTGGCTGCCGACATGCGCGAACGCGTCGCAGATTTGTTACGCGACGGGCGATCCGATAAAGAGATCCTCGATTACATGGTCGCGCGCTTCGGTGAGTTCGTGCTCTATAACCCGCGACTCGACGAGCGTACCTGGCTGCTGTGGGGACTGCCGGCCGCGCTGGTATTAATCGGCGGGCTGATCGTGGCGGTCTTCGTCCGCAAACGAAAGCATGTCCGGGTTCGAGCGCTCAGCGCCGAGGAGCGCGAGCGCCTCAACGCCCTGATTAACCGCGAGGGGAGCAAATGAATCTGCTCTGGTTGGGCATCGCCCTGGTACTGTTGCCTGCCCTGTGGCTCGTGATCCTGCCGCTGAGACGGACCCGCCCGCTGCACGATGCTCAGCAGGCCTTCGAAGCCAAGCAGCGCACCGATGCACAGAACGTGGCGGTCTATCGTCAGCGCCTGGCCTCGCTGGAAACGGCCCATGCACGCGGCGAGCTCGACACCGCGCGAGTCGAGGAGGGTCGGCTGGAGCTCGAACGCAGCCTGCTCGAGGATACCCAGGTACGCCGCCGCACACCGCTTGAGTCGCCCCAGGCCGGCCGACTATTGGTACCGCTGGTGATGGTGGCGTTGGTGGTGGCCAGTCTGCTCTGGTATCAGCGGGAAGGCGCGGAGGGCGATCTGGCACTGTATGCCGTGCATCAGGAGGTGCGCAACTCGCCTGACGGCTCGCTGACGATGCTGATCGAGCGGCTCGAGGAGCAGGCCAAGCGACAGCCGGACAATCCCAAGGTGTGGATGTCGCTGTTTCCGCTGTACCGGGACGGCAATCGGGGACGTGATGCCATCGCCGCGATCGAGCGCCTGATCGAACTGGAGGGTCGACAGCCTTCCCTGCTGGCGCAGTTGGCACAGATCCAATTCTTCGTCGCCAACCGCTCGCTGACCGACGAGGTCCAGGCACTGGTCGACGAGATCCTCGGTCAGGATCCACGCCAGCCCACCGTGCTCGGCATGCTGGGCATCCATGCCTTCGATCGCGCCCGCTATGAAGAGGCCATCGATTACTGGCGGCGCGCGATCGCCGGTTTCGACGACCCCGGCTCGGCGGAGGCGCTGCGGGAGGGCATTGCCGTGGCACAACAGCGCCTGGACGCCTCGTCCGACCAGGTCGATGCTCATCAGGCCGCGCAGGATGGCGCGTCGCTCGCGGTCAGGGTCGGCCTCGCCGAATCGCTCCGCGAGCGGGCCGCGCCGGGCGACACGGTGTTCGTCATCGCCCGCGACGTGGCTGGTGAATTGCCGCCACTGGCGGTGGAGCGGGTCACGGTTAGCGACCTGCCACTCAAAGTGACCTTGGGCGACAACGATGCCATGACACCCCGAGCGCGACTCTCCCAAGTCAATGAGGTGCGCCTGACGGTGCGCGTCTCCGCATCGGGCGAAGTCACCCCGCAGCCAGGCGACCTGATCGGCGAGGCGGGACCGGTGACACTCGGCGAGCCGGACTCCCCGGTCGAAGTCACCATCGGCCGCGTCGTCGAGTAATGCAGACCTATCGCAACCTAATCCGGCAACATCCATTGTCTGCCAAAACATAAGGAAGACTCATGCTGCAGTATCCGCAGATTGATCCCGTGGCCATTTCCCTTGGTCCCGTGCAGATTCACTGGTATGGCCTGATGTATGTGGTCGGGCTGGCCGCCGCCTGGTGGCTAGGGCGTCGTCGAGCCCATCGCCTGGGTTTGAGTCACGATGATATCGGCGATCTGATTTTTTACGCTGCCGTGGGGATCATCTTGGGTGGCCGCCTGGGCTATGCGCTGTTCTATGGGCTCGACCAGTTGCTGGCCAACCCCTTGTGGCTCTTCAGGGTCTGGGACGGGGGCATGAGCTTCCATGGCGGCCTTGCCGGTGTGCTCATCGCCGCCCTGCTGTTTGCCCGCAAGCATCGCCTGGCTTTTTTCCAGCTGACCGATTTCATCGCCCCGCTGGTGCCGATCGGCCTGGGCGCCGGGCGCCTCGGCAACTTCATCAATCACGAGTTGCCGGGACGTATCAGTGACGTTCCCTGGGCCATGGTCTTCCCCCCCATGATGGGGCTGGGGCCGGAGCCGCGGCACCCTTCAGCGCTTTATGAGTTCGCCCTGGAAGGCGTGGTGCTGTTTGCCGTGCTATGGTGGCTGTCGCGCCGACCGCGCCAGCGGGGCCTCATCTCCGGGCTGTTCCTGGTGCTGTATGGCGCCTTCCGCTTCACCGTGGAGTTCGTGCGCCTGCCCGATCCTCACCTAGGGTTCGTCGCCTTCGGCTGGCTGACCATGGGGCAGCTGTTGACCCTGCCGATGCTCATCGCGGGGCTGGCTCTGGTTGTCTGGTCAATGCGTCAGCCAGTGGATAGGGCGAAAACGGCGACGGCCTCATGAACACGGCCTTCACCTTTCTGCTGGTGCTGCTGTTCGTCGCCACACCGGTAGCGGCCCGTGGAGAGTTTCCCGCGGGCAGTGGCAAGAGCTCCCCCTTCGGTACCTCGGCTCAACGGGAATTCCTGGCGACTAAAGAAGCCTTCCGGGCCAGCGCCTGGCGAGACGATAGGCGGCTCTACGTCGGTTTCGTCATTGCCGAGGACTATTACCTCCACCGCCATCGGTTTGCACTGGAAAGTCGCTCTCCGGGCGTCAGTTTCGGTGAGCTGGCAATTCCCCCCGGCGAACCCATGGTGCACGCGTCTCTGGGGGAAATCGAGGTGTTCTATGACCAGGTGGTATTCAGTGCGCCCATCGAGGCGAGCGACACCGCTGCCGAGCCGCTGGCCATCACGGTGACCTTTCAGGGGTGTTCCGACCTGGGACTCTGCTATCCGCCCGAGCTGGTCGAGCTCGACGCGCTGTACGGTTCCCCCTCCGGCAGCCTTCGATTCTCCTCCTCGTGATACTGGGAATAGCGAAGAAGGAGCGCCTTGATTGGATCCCACCGACCTCAGCCTGCCGCCGCTGGCGGCGGCCTTCGTCTTCGGCCTGCTCGGAGGGGCGCACTGCATCGGCATGTGTGGCGGGATCATGAGTGCCCTGACCTTTGCCGTGCCCTCCAGCATGCGGCAGCCGGGACGCCTGGCCGGCCTGCTGCTCGGCTACAACCTGGGCCGCATCAGCAGTTACATGATCGCCGGCGCTCTGGTGGCGCTACTCGGCTCCGTGCTCAATCATGCCCTGGACGGCATCGCCCTGGTGCTGCGTATCCTGGCGGCGGTCATGCTGATTCTGATGGCGCTGTATATCGCCAACTGGTGGAAGGGGTTGCTACGTATCGAAGCCCTGGGTCGCTCCCTGTGGTGGCGTATCGAACCGCTAGGTCGAGGCTTGATGCCCGTCGTGAAGGTACCCCAGGCCTTCGCGCTGGGCTCGATCTGGGGCTGGATGCCCTGCGGGCTGATCTATTCAATGCTGGCCTGGAGTCTGGCCGTAGCCGAGCCGCTACGCGCCGCGGCGATGATGGGGGCCTTCGGGCTTGGCACCCTCCCCGTCGTCCTGGCGACCGGTATGGCTGCCCGGCGCATCTCGCTATGGATTCGCCATCCAGCGACCCGCACGCTGGCGGCGTTGCTGATCATCGCGTTTGCCGTCTGGCAACTCTGGCATCTGCACTCCATGACCGGCATGGACGATATGGCCAGCATGGCGCCGTCGCATCACTAATGGCAACCGCACGGGCCATCCGTCACGATAGCCGGTTGTGCCGATCCCAGCGATTCGATCAGTTGCTTCAGGCTAGGGGCCTCGGAACCATCATCATGGTCGATGCTTTCCAACCATCGCGCTATCGCCTGGAGTTCATGGATCCGCGAGCGAATGTAGCGCCCTTGTTCAGCCAGGGGAGCGTACGTATCGCTAACCGGAGGCATGTCGTGCTCCGCCCAGGTCAATATCTGCTTGATGTCTGGGAGACCGACTCCCAAAGAGCGAAGGCAATTAATGAGACGCAGGCGACCCAGTGCCTTCTCGTCATAGAGTTGATAGCCGTTGCGCGAGTCCCGTTGCGGTCGTAACAACCCCTCACGGGTGTAGTGGCGTACCGTTTCCGCAGTGACCCCACCAGCCCGAGCCAGTTCAGTGACTCGCATTGTCTTTTCCTCACCTGCCCGTTTTCAGACAGCCTACAACCGTGAGGCCGCCCAAAGGTCAAGGTATGGCTGTAGCGTTCAACTGGTGGCCTGCTGCATAAAGCGGGAACGCAAAAAATAAAGTCTTGACCTTGAAGTTGGCTTTAAGGATATCTTTCCAGCAAGCAGCGCTGCTGCCAGGTAGAAATCCAAGCCAGGCCTTCTATCAGCCTTGCTGGTGGAAAGGTGATTCCCAGAAAGATTGAGGAGAAGTGTCATGCGGAAACGTCACACAGCAATCTTGACTGCCGCCATCATCGTCGCCAGCAGCTTCGGAGCCGGCTCGCTTCTTGCGCAGGAAGAGAATCAGCAGACGCCAATGGAGGGCGACATGATGCAGGAGGGCAGCATGCACGACATGATGGGAATGATGCGTGAAATGAATACCATGATGAAAAACTGCAATGCCATGATGGAAAATATGCAACAAGGCCATGAAACCGACAGCAACACCTGAAGTGGCACTGGCCGGGGCTGCTCCGCATAGGAGCAGCCTTCGTTAGAACTGGGTAACGCGAAGGGAGGACGGTACGTGAAAAAGAGCTGTATACACCACTACTCGTCTTGGCATTGATGCCCAGTTCTCCTGTCTTTTCCCATTCCCTCGAAGATACCGAGGAAGAGCTGCAAGAGTGGGAACGTTACGCCCAATTCATCGACCAGCCATCGCCGGAATTTTCGTTGAATAATACAGACAGCAATGGCGTGTCGTCTTCCGACTTGGAACAAAGCGTCGTGGTGCTCAATATCATCCACTCGCGCTATCAAGAAGCCTGCCCGGTGCATATGAACCTGATTGCCGAGGTGCAAGAGCGAGTCAACGATACCGGCCTACGAGATGATGTTGAATTTATCACCATCGCTACCGACAGCGAGGACTTTGCCGGCACGCACAACAACATGCGGGCCTACGGTGAAAATTTCGATCTGGACCCCGCCAACTGGCGGTTTCTTTATCGAAGCGAAAATGAGTTTGTCGACACCACACGCCAGGTCGCGGAAGCCTACGGTCTGAAATTCGACGATGTGGCCGAGGGCGTCCAGGCGCATGGCGTTGTGACTCATGTCATCGACCAATCAGGACGGATACGGGCCCGCTTTCATGGGCTCAAATTCGATCCGGAGCACCTAGTTTACTATGTAAAGGTGTTGGCAGAAGGACCAGAGACATTATCCACCGGTGTGTGGGATCGCATTCGCCATACTGTCGTCAACACCTTCGATTAATGCCGCGAGAGTATAGCCGGCCTAGCTGCCGAACGTTCTCGTGAACTCTATGGAGCCTTAGCGTATGAAACACTGGAAAGCGCTGACCATCGCTTCTCTATTGACCTTCCCCCTGACAGGGTTGGCAGCCGAGACGTCGGCAACCCTCTACAAGAACCCCAACTGTGGCTGTTGCGCCGAATATGCCAAGTATCTCGAACGAAACGGGTTCGAAGTGGAGACAATCGATACTCACGATCTCGCGAAGATGAAAGCCGAACACGATGTTTCCGAGAAACTGCAGGGTTGCCATACCACGCTCATCGACAACTATGTCTTCGAGGGCCACGTACCCGTGGAAAGCGTCACCCAGGTACTCGAAGAGAAACCTTTCATCAAAGGCCTGAGCGTACCCGGAATGCCACTTGGCTCACCGGGGATGTCGGGCGAGAAACAGGGCCCACTGGAGGTTTACACCCTGGCCTTTCAGCCGACCGATACCCCTGAAGTTTACGCCACCCACTGAAGGTGAGCCTTGGTCATGAGACAACTGATCGGGACCAGTTGGGTAGCGGTGGCATTGTGGGGAATGATCACCTCTTTGGCCGTCGCCGAACCACCCAAACGTGTGGGGCCGAATGGGTTTCTTCTCTGGGAAAGCCCACGCGAGGTGTCGGAAATTAGCTTCGAGGCTGGCGACGGTACCCCGCTGACGCTGACCACTTTCGGAGGAAAGCTGATCCTGCTCAACATCTGGGCGACATGGTGTGGCCCTTGCCGCGAGGAAATGCCCACCCTGGATGCCCTCCAGGCTGAATTGGGTGGTACGGATTTCGAGGTCGTCGCACTCTCGATCGATCGCAAAGGCATCGAGGTCGTCAACGAATTCTATCAGGAGGTGGGGATCGAGCATCTCGCTCCCTACGTCGATCCAACCGGCATGGCCAGCGCGAACCTCAGTGCCGTGGGTATTCCCACGACGCTTCTGCTCGACCGCCAGGGCAGGGAGATCGGACGCCTGGTCGGGGAGGCCGAGTGGGATACCCCTGAAATGATCGACTTTCTTGCCGAAACCATAGAAACCACCCAGGAGGACGCGCCATGAGTTGCTGTGACGACAAGCCCCAAAAGGGCCAAGAGAAAGCCGGACTGAAAGGCCTGGTAACAGGCCCACGCCGCTGGATGCTGCTGGGCGCTGTGGCGGTGGCTGGTGGTCTTGCCATGGGCTGGGATCAACTGGTCCTGCTGGGCATCGCCCCTATCCTGGTGACCCTGTTGCCTTGCCTCGTTATGTGTGGAGCAATGTGTATGCTGAAATGCAAGGACAAGAAAGGCAAGGCTACCGAGCCGGGCGAAGCCCCTGACGTCCAAGCCAACGTGGAAGCCTCTACCGCGGTAACCACGGAGACGGCATCTGCCAATCGCCAAGCAGCGGATCACCAGGTGCCATCCGAGCGCCCCGACTCCAAGCTCCAAGCCTAGCCACGGGATTAAGGGGGGATGTGGGAAGTTGCCAATATCGGCCTGGCCACGGCCTTTCTGGCGGGCCTGACCTCGTTCGCTTCGCCCTGTGTCTTGCCGCTCGTGCCTAGCTATCTCTCCTTCGTGGCCGGGCGCTCGCTGGGGCAGATACGGGAAGCGGACCGGCGGGAGCGGCTCCGGGTATTGACCCAGTCAATATGGTTCGTGCTCGGGTTCTCCACGGTATTCCTGATGCTGGGTGCCAGTGCCACGGCCATCGGTCGCCTGCTGCTGGTCTACCGCCAGGAAGCCAACCTGGTCGGCGGTATCATCGTCATCCTGTTCGGTGCCTTCATGACCGGGCTCATTCCGCTGCATTGGTTACAGCGAGAATGGCGATTTATCGGCAGGCTTAAGGAAGCGGGCGGGGGGCCCAGTGCGGCTTATCTGCTGGGTGTGGCGTTCGCGTTCGGCTGGACCCCCTGTATCGGCCCGATCCTGGGCGCCATTCTGACCGTCAGCGCCTCGACGGCCAATGCCCCGAGCGGAATGGCGTTGCTCGGCATCTATTCGCTGGGCCTGGGGGTGCCCTTTCTGTTGACGGCGGTGTCACTCGATCGCTTCCTGCAACACCAGAAATTTCTGCGCCGCTGGGGCCGGGTCACGCATCTGGCGGCCGGGCTGATCATGATCCTGATGGGCATCTTGATGATCACCGGCAAACTGACCGAGCTGTCCTATTGGTTATTGCGCACCTTCCCGGCGCTAGGCAGCATCGGCTAGCCATTATTCGAGGAAATATTGCAATGAACAAGATCACGAGTCGCTTCTGGCGTGCCCTGTCACTGACGAGCTGGGTCATGGCCAGTCTGAGCTTCGTCAGTATGGCCGGGGCCGCCGAGGAGGCATTGCCGTCGCTGAGTTATGACCAAACAGGCGAACGGCTGCTCAAGGTCCAGGCCAACCAGCTTTTCGAAAGCACGGATGGCCGAGCGGCCTGGACGATGATTCCCTTGCCCGACGAAGTAGCGGAGGGACGGTTGGTAACGGTATCGGCAACAGCCGAACATGCCCTCTATATCGCCGGCCCCTCGATCGGGGTGCAGCGCAGCACCGATCATGGAGAAACCTGGCAGGAACTCAACGATGGCTTGCCTAACCAGGACGTTACCGCCTTGGACGTGCACCGCCATCAGCCCGAGACACTCTATGTGGTGATTGCCGACGACGGCCTCTACCAGAGTGAGGATGCCGGCACGACCTGGAAGAAGATGGATAGCGGTCCTGCCCAGGCCGTTCGCCGGCTCATCCACTCCGATATGGAGGGGAGCATGCAGACTGGCTGGCTCTATGCGGTGTCCGACGATGCGGTTCGCCTGTCGATGGATTGCTTCTGCGGCTGGCGACCGACCGGGGAGCTCGATGCCGGCAGGGTCTATGATCTGGCCTACAAGCTCGACGATCCCGAACACGTCTATGTGGCCACGGAGCAAGGCCTGTGGCGCAGCGACAATGGCGGCCAGGAGTGGCAGCAAGTAAAGGGTGATGGCCCGACGTTCGTCACGCTTACGCTTGCGCCGCAGGGAACGCTCTATGCCCTGGATCGCGAGGGGGAGCTCATGCGCAGCGAAGATCAGGGCCAAACCTGGACACCCCCCGATGCGTAAGCGCTGGATCCTCGTCACAACGTGGCTGCTGATGAGTGCCGCCTGGCAGGCCATGGCGGGGGGTGGCCCCTCTTCGCGCGATACCTCTCGGCTGGAAGAGGGAGAAAGGATCTACCAGCAGTACTGTGCCAGCTGCCACGGCAGCGAGGGCGAGGGCCAGCCGAACTGGGAGCGCCAGAATGCCCAGGGCGAATTGCCCGCTCCCCCTCACGGGCCGGAGGGGCATACCTGGAAACACTCCGATGCGATGCTCTACCGAATCGTCGCCGAGGGATGGCGCGATCCCTGGAACAAGACCGAGAGACTCACCATGCCGGCCTTCGAGAATGTCCTGACCCCCGCCGAGATCCGCTCCGTGGTGAACTATCTCAAGGCGCTATGGACGCCGGAGCAACGACGTCATCAGGCGGAAGAAAGCGAGGGAGCCCCATTTCCGTCGCAGAGTGATTAGCTGTGGGGCTAGGGAAGCGCTGCGTAAACACCTCCGCAGCTGACGGAGAGTCAACCGCAGGGTAAAACCTGGCTTTCTTGCCACTGTCTGACCAAAGCCAACCGATGAAGCAGATTTCTGTCGCTCAGGCTCAGCAACAGAACAAGAAGAAGGTTCCCCGCAGCGAACGGTGTCTGGGAAGCCTTGAACAGGACATCATGCACGCCCCCAAGGTCAGTAGCGGCATTTTCACCACTACGCTGCTGACATTACTCTCAATACCAGCCCAGAGATGGTGGACATTTCATCGCACGCACGAAGCCCCCTGCGAGAGCGTCACCTTGAGCTGATTGTGGTAGGTTTGCATTTGCTCTCAGCTAGGACTGTCTCTCTCCTACCAGATGGGGAGTAAGATGGGTAGGAACAAACAAAAAACTATGCACAAAATAAAACCAACCCACTGTTTTATAAATAAAAAAACATCAAATTACATCTTCATATTCAGAATATTGAGTGAGGGCCGCTGTATCCGCCAAGGCCAGCCGAGCGCTCAGCACAGAAGACGTCTTGACCCTGGCTAGCGAATCTACTAGCATGATAGTCAAGTGGATTGGGAGTTCCCGGTCGGCGCTACAGCCTCGGTGGTTTCATCGGGGCTTTTCGCTTTTTAGTGTACATGCTTAGGCTTATCAAAAAAGCCGGCAAGCGCATACACTTTTCAGACAAGCCTTAGCGATACGAACTCAGGTTTCCGGATAGACCTTCATACCCCTTCCCTCGTATCCATCTCCCGCATCTTCCCGGCCACCATCGCAATAGAACTTCTTTTTCAGTATATCAAACGCTTTGTTTCTCTGTTCTTTTCTAATAACTTTTAGACCGATAGGACGGGCGACGAGGTCCGCAAGCTGAAGTCCTGAAGACATGGTCTTTTTGTCGGAAAACACCACGTCAAATGGCAGTTGAATCCCTGCCTGATTGCTTCCATCACAGATCCGACGAAATTCCAACTCCAGTTCTCTATCTTCTTTTTTCCCTCGACACTCAACCACTACGTGAGTCTTTTTATTTTCCTCACCTTTTTCCTGAAGAAATTCGTACAAAGTTTCCATACAGAAACGTAAAGCAAGATGATATGGGTTTGATTTATTACCATTCTGCTTCTTCAGTTCCCGCTTATCTATAGTACAGCTAATAAGGATGAAATTGCTTTTTTCTACGATGCCAGACAGCCCCGTCATGAACTGGTTCTTATGATCTCGATTTTTGAAAAAAATAAATGCTCCTTTTTCCTTTCGAATCTCATGCTCATGCAAAACCACTTGATCATGCCCAAAATAGTTGAACTTGAACTTTTCCAAAGAAGGAACAATTGCTTCACTATAATGACGCTTATGAAAAACACAAAAGGCTAGAACAAAGACTGGATAGTTTGGATCAATACTTGAAAGACCATGATCGCCACTTTCGTCTACATATACGATATATTTCCCGAATTCATCATGCATTTCATCAGATGACTCTGTACTAGATCTCGAAACATTAACATTTTCCTCACTGAACTCGAAAAGGGGAAGTTGACCCGCCTCACCATCCTTCATCTCTACCACCTCTCTTCCGCACCAAGCTCTAAAGGAACTTCCATCTCTCTAATCCAAAATACTACTATCAAACGCCATCCGCTTCGGCTTCCTTAACTCCCAGCGAAAGTTTCTCTGCCAAGTGATTGCGGAAGGCCAAGATAGAACAGCGCCTTCACTCCCCCCCGACCGATCAGTTGCTTGAGCAAGGCTCAGGAACAATGACGCAGCGACCTGCGCAAGCAACACAGACTCCATAGCAGATCACCCCAGATGCTCGATCAACTCGCTGATCAATTCGCGGTGCTCGCCGTGCCAGTGGTAGGCCACATAGGCCTTTAGCTCGATGACGGGCGCATCCTTGACCACGAACAGCCGCTGCCGGTCACACCAGGGGGCGACGATGTCCTGGGGCAGGTAGGCGGCGCCGCCACACTCAAGAAGCAGGCCGAGGGCGATGCGGCCGCTGTTGACTCTGCCGCGCGCCAGTTGGCGCTGCGGAAAGCTGCTCTCGTGGATGCTGGCAAACGCCGTGCCCCATTCGACCCGGATGTAGCCTTCGCCCACTGCCTGCTCGGCGCGTCTATCCGGCTGGCTTGAGACCATCACCAGCGGGATGGTCGCCACCTCCTCGACCCCTACGCCACTGATGCGCGGGGTGTCGTAGAGGAAGCCGACGTCGACCATGTTGCGCTCCAGCTTCTCGACCACCCGCAGCGGGGTGCTCTCTTCGGCGCGAACGCCCAGGGTCGGGTAGGCGCGATAGATGGTGGCGAGCCAGTCCTGCAGGAAGATATCCCAGAGGCTGGCGACCCCCGCCACCACCAGCCGCCGCTGGTGCCGCTCGCTCAGGGCGGTGTCCTCGTAGGCTCGCTCCCAGGCGTCGAGCAGAAAGCGGGCGTGGCGCTCCATGCGCTCGCCGGCCGGGGTCAAACCGATGTGGTGATGGCCGCGGCTGAACAGCGACAACCCCAGCTGCGCCTCGAGTTGGCGTATACGTGCGCTGACCGTCGAGGGCGAGACACAGAGGCTCTCTGCGGCCTTGCCGAAATTGCGCAGCCGGCTGACCTCGAGAAAGGTCTTCAGCAGTTGGGTATCCACGGCTCACCTATGCGGTTTTTTTGTTCGTGAAGCGCAAAAAATTTTGTTTTTCAGGATACCCGCATTTCTCTAGGCTTGCCCGACCCCCTACTTCTGCCCACCTGAGGTTCCGCCATGGCGTCTTCCCCCAAGCGTTATCTGCCCTTCCTGCGCTGGGGACGTGGCCTCGACCGCCGCACCCTGTCGGCGGACATGATGGCGGGCCTGACCGGCGCCATCCTGGTACTCCCTCAGGGTGTCGCCTATGCCTTCATCGCCGGGCTGCCACCGGAGGTCGGGCTCTACACGGCGATCGTCGCGGCCACGGTGGCGGCGCTGTTCGGCAGTTCCTGGCACATGATCTCAGGCCCCACTGCGGCGCTCTCCATCGTGCTGGCCAGCGTGATCGGCGGCCTCGGCACGCTGACACCCGACCAATACCTGGGAGCGGCGCTGACCATCACGCTCCTAGTCGGTCTGATCCAGCTGGCCATGGGGCTCTTGCGCCTCGGCAATCTGGTGAGTTTCATCTCTCACACGGTGGTCATCGGCTTCACCTCTGGTGCGGCCATCCTGATCGCCACCAGTCAGATGGAGCACCTGCTTGGCGTGTCCATCGACGCTCAGGGATTCCTGGCCGAGCTGTCAGCGCTGTTCCGGGCGCTGCCGGATATCAACCTCTACGCATTGGCCATCGGGCTGATCTCGCTGATCACCTCGCTGGTAGCACGACGCCTCCATCGTCGTAGTCCTCACCTGCTGCTGGGCCTGGCCGCCGGCAGCCTGGCCTGCTGGTTGATGGATGGCGCCGCCCACGGTGTGGCGCTGGTCGGCACCCTGCCCGGGACCCTGCCACCCGTTACGCTGCCCGAACTGACGCCGGACAGCCTGCGCGTGCTGACCTCCGGCGCCTTCGCCATCGCCCTGCTGGGGCTGATCGAAGCGGTATCCATCGCCCGCGCCATTGCCCTGCGCTCGCGTCAGGTGATCGACGGCAATCAGGAATTCATCGGCCAGGGCCTGTCCAATATCGTGGGGGGCTTCTTCTCTTGCTACGCCAGTTCGGGCTCCTTCACCCGCTCCGGTGCCAACTATGACGCAGGCGCCCGCACCCCGCTGGCCTCGGTGTTCGCCGCCCTGCTGCTGTCGCTGATCCTGGTCTTCGCCCCGGGGATCACCGCTTATCTGCCGCTACCCGCCATGGCTGGAGGCATCCTGTTGATCGCCTGGAACCTGATCGACATCCCGCACATCGTCCATCTGGTACGCGTCAGTCGCCACGAGGCGATGGTGCTGGTCGCCACCGTCTCCGCCACCCTGCTCGTCGCACTGGAGTTCGCCATCTATATCGGCGTGCTGCTGTCACTGGTGCTCTATCTAAAGCGCACCTCGCGCCCTACCGTCATGGAAGTGGCGCCGCGCCAGGATCATCCCCGGCGGCTCATTCGCAACGTCAGACGCTACCAGCTCGAGCAGTGCCCACAGCTCAAGATTCTGCGCATCGACGGCTCGCTGTTCTTCGGCGCCACCGACCACGTGCAACGTCGTCTTCGCGCCTTCACCGCAGAGCCGGGCTCCCGTGCGCTGATCATCGGCAAGGGCATCAACTTCATCGATACGGCGGGCGTGGAGATGCTGCTGCAGGAGGTCCGTCGCCTGACGGACCAGGGGGGCGAGCTGATGATCAGCTCGCTCAAGGGCTCGGTGATGGATGAGCTGTGCCGTCGCGGTGATCTGAAGAGAATCGGCGAGGCTCGCTTCTTCGAGACCACCGAGGCGGCCATCACCTCCATTACCCCGGCGCTGGATCCAGACGTCTGCCAGGGCTGCGCCAAACGCGTCTTCGGCGAGTGCGCGTCAAAGCCATCGCCTGAACTCGGTGTCCTGGCAAGCCAGGTATGACCAGCGGCGCCCGGAATGGGCAATTCGGGGGGCCGCTATATTCAGGCTCCGAGGACGTCCTTCAGCGCCGCCAGACAGGCGTCCACTTCGAATGGGGTGTTGTAGTGGGCCAATGACACCCGGGTAACCGAGGGCAGGCCCAGGGGGCGCAGGATATTGCCGGAGTAGGCGTCATCCTTGCGGGCGTGGACGCGAATGCCACGCTTGCCGAGCTCGGCGACGATCTCCAGTGCGTCTCGGTCCTTCACGCAGAACGAAACCGCGCCTTCCCGCCAGGGCGAATCCGCCTCGCCGATCAGGGTAACGCCGGGCAGGTCCCTGAGTCCGGTGACACCATCGGCTCCGTCGATCAGCCGACGCATCAGCGCGGCCTCCTGGTCATGCATGGCCTGGCCGGCGGCCAGCAGGCGCTGACGGCGGTCGCTCTTGTCAGTGAAGTGTCCTCCCAGCCACTCGAGATAGCGGACCATCTCGTGGGCGCCGGCCCAAGCGGCAGGATCGCGGCTACCCAGCTCCCAGGCGTCATCCGGCTTGCCCGCCAGGCGGTCGTGATCGACGCAACCCAGTCGCGGCGAGACCCAGGCGTAGCCGTCGTTGAACGGGCAGAACACCTTGTACAGCGACACCGCGTAGGCATCGACGCCGTAGTGCGATACCGCCAACGCACCATGGGGGGCATGCTGGATGCCGTCGACGATGATGTAGCAATCCGGTGCGATGGCGCGAATCGCCTCGGCGATGGCGGCCACGCCCTGGGTCATGCCGGTCACCGGGCTGGTGTGCAAAACGGTGGCCACACGGGTCTCCGGCGTCACGACGCGGGCATAGTCCTCGGCGGTGGCGCGCCCCTGACGCGGATCGAAGGGCACCGTCAACCGCTGCCTGCCGGTGCGCCTCGCCCACTGCGCGGTGGCGTCAAAGGTGGCGGGGTGCTCGAGCTCGCAGGCGACGATGTTGCCACCCGCTGGCGCGGCACTGGCGGCGGCGCGAATCACCCGGAACAGGCACTCGGTGCCGGTCTCGCCGCCAAACACGATGCCGTCCTCTACCCCCAGCAGGCTGGCCATGGCGTCGCGACCGTCATCGATCATGCACGAAATGGCCCGGGAAGCGTCATTGTCGCGATGATCGTTGTCCGGTAATGCGGCGACTTCGGCCATGCGTGCCACCACGGCCTTGAGCGTCAGAGATCCGCCGGCGTTCTCGAAGAATATCCGGGGGCCGGTGTAGGGGCAGCGGTCGACGTGGTGAAAGCGAGCGCGCACCTGACTCATCAGGGCGTCGTCAAATACCGCCACGCTCGCCTTGATGGAAGGTTTCAATGTGTGCATCTGATCGTTCCTTGATGGCAGCGGAACAGCGAACCTCACCCCCAGCCGGGCGCCAGAACGAGGCAAGGGACGCTACCCGATCCCTCCTGGTTCGTCCGGAGTTATCGAGAAGCTTGCTCATAGTAGTACGCCCTGGCTGACCGGATGGCAAAAATGCAGCACACTGGGCGCCGGAACTTTGGTCGATCCAACGTTACCGTTCGAGCGACATCGTGATAATCTGTCCCTTGCACGATGGCCGTAAATTGACGCCATTTCACCTTTCACAATGCTCAACCATCCCGGTAATTTTCCCCTGATGATGGGCGAGCCTTCTGGCGAGACAATGCCATGACGAGTGACGCCACCTCCGCTGCACCATCCAAGCCGGAAGCCCTGGCCGAGGAGCTCGTCTATGACCGCATCGTCGACGCCCTGATCGACAAGCGTCTGCGTCCCGGCGAGCGTTTGAACGAAGCCAAGCTCGCCAGCGCCTTCAAGACGCCGCGTAGCCGGGTGCGTCGCGCACTGAACCGACTGACGGCGGAACGCCTGGTACGCTTCGAGATGCACCGGGGAGCCTTCGTCTCGCTGCCATCGGTGAAGGAAGCCTACGATATCTTCGAGACGCGGCTGCATATCGAGGGCGCGGTAGCGCGGATCGCCTGCGAGCGCATCGACGCCGAAGGTATCGCCACGCTACGTCGCCACCTGGCGCTGGAGCATCAGGTGTTCGAGGAGCACCAGCCCAGCGTCAATCGTATCTCCGGCGACTTTCACCTGATGCTGGCGGAGCTGACCGGCAACGACGAGCTGATCGCCATCGTGCGTCCGATCATTCGACGCTTCTGCATCATCCAGTCGCTCTACGAACGCTCCACCGGCGTGCTGTGCCTGACCCACGAGCACCAGTCCCTGGTCGATCTGATCGAAAAGCGCGACGCCGAGGGCGCCGCCGCGTCGATGATGGAGCACTGTCGCCACATCTTCTACAGCCTGGACCTGTCCGAGCGCCGCCGCGCCGAGGCCAACATCTACGATATCGACATCGACGATCCGCTGGGATAAAGGGCGGGCCAGGCCGAAAAACCAACGCAAGCAGGAGACAGGGCCGGCCCTGAGCCTGGGACATGCGTAGCAGAAAAGGGGCCAGAAGCCCCTTTTCTGCATTTCCACGACGTCATTGCCAGCTTCTGGCCCACGCCATCAGAGTGCGGCGTCCAGCGCCTCGATCAGTCGGTCCACCTCGGCCTCGGTGTTGTAGTGCACCATGGACACCCGCACCACGCCCTGGATGTCCATCAGACCGAGGTCCTCGGTCAGGCGACGGGCGTAGAAGTCGCCGTAGCGGATTCCTACCTTGGCCTCGTCGATCTTGCGCACGATCTCGTCAGACTGATGCCCTTCCACGGTAAAGCTGATGGTCGCGACGCGATGTTCGATATCGGAATCCCGCCTTCCGATGATGCGAACGCCTTCTTTTCCAGCGAGATAATCGAGCAGTTTCTTGCTCAATATCGCTTCATGCTTGGCGATGGTATCGAAGGCTGTTTCCAGCTTTTTCCGCTTATCACCTTCACCATTATCGCCCGTCAGTGAGGTCAGATAATCCAGGATACCGGTGGCGGCGTAGGTCAGCTCGTAGTTGGGATTTCCAGGCTCCATCTTTCCTGGAATCTGCTCACGCGTGAAGAAGTGATGGTAGATATTATCCAGCTCCAGCAGGCACTCCTTTTTCACATAGAGCACCGCGTGGTGGGGACCGAATACCTTGTACAGACTGAAGCCGTAGTAGTCGACATCCCAGTCCTGGACGTCGATGGCCCGGTGGGGGGCGAAGGCCACCCCATCGACACAGATGCGAGCACCGGCGTCGTGGGCCATGGCGGCGATCCGCTTGATCGGATTGATGGTGCCGAGCAGGTTAGAGACGTGGGTCACGCAGACCAGGCGGGTGCGCTCGTTGAGCAGTTCCGCCAGGGTGTCCAGCTCGAGTTCCAGGGTCTCGGGATTGCAGTTCCAGAAGCGCAGCTTGACGCCGCGCTGCTCGAGGCGCATCCAGGGGCCGACGTGGCTCTCGTGGTCGGTGTTGGTGACGATGATCTCGTCACCCGGGGCGAACTGGCTGGCCATGGCGTCGGCCAGCAGGCGGAACTGGATGGTCGAACTGGGGCCAAACACCAGCTCTTCCACGTGGCGGGCATTGACCAGCGTCGCCACCGCCTGGCGACCGGCATCGACCTTGGCCTTGGAATTCTGGCTGGGGGCGTAGCTCGCGCCGAGCTGCACGTTGTCGCCCAGCAGATAGTCGCTGATGCGTTCCACCACCATCTTCGGCACCTGGGCGCCGCCGGCGTTGTCCATGAACACCCAGTCGCTTTCAAGCGAGGGAAACTGGGCTCTGACGTGTGTCAGATCAAGGCGAGCGTCTGAGGATGAATCGAGTGACATGGGAAGTCCTTGAATAGGGGTCGAGAGGCGATACATGGACGTCGAGAGACAAGGCTGGGGCGAAACAAGCGCCGGCCAGCCGTCGAACAGGCGCCACGACTCAGTGAGCCAGCACCGACTGGAAAAAGGCGCGAGTTCGGTCTTCCTGCGGTGCCGAGAAGATCTGTTCGGGAGCGCCTTCCTCGACGATCTGGCCGGCCTCCATGAAGATCACCCGGTCGGCGACATGGCGGGCGAAGCCCATCTCGTGGGTCACCAGCAGCATGGTCACGCCGGTGCCGGCCAGGGTCTTGATGACGTCGAGCACCTCGCCGACCATCTCCGGGTCCAGCGCCGATGTGGGCTCATCGAACAGCAACACGCGCGGTTCATTGGCCAGCGCCCGGGCGATGCCGACCCGCTGCTGCTGACCGCCGGACAGGGCGCTTGGATACTTGTACATCTGCTCGGCGATGCCGACCTTTTCCAGCAACTCCTTGGCCCGCGCCTGGGCATCCCCCGGGCTCATGCCGCGCACCCGGATCGGCCCCAGGGTCACGTTCTCCAGCACCGTCATGTTGGGAAACAGGTTGAAGCTCTGGAACACCATGCCGACGTCCTTGCGCACCTCGATCAGCTCGGGGCCGGGCTGGACCCGCACGCTGTCGACATAGATGTCGCCGGCGCTATAGGCCTCCAGATGATTGATGCAGCGGATCAGCGTCGACTTGCCGGAGCCCGACGGGCCGAGGATCGCCACCACCTCGCCTTCGCGTACCTTGAGGTCGATGTTCTTGAGGGCGTGGAAGTCGCCGTAGTACTTGTTGACCCCTTCGAGCGAGATGATCGCTCTGGGCGCCTCGGGCAGACCAGCCTCGAGCGGGGGAAGGGTAGTGCCCTGGGTAGTGCCCTGGGTTATCCGGGTTTCATTGATCATGGCAGTTCTCCTGTCAGGCCCGGCCCTGGGCGAAGCGTTTCTCGAGCAGACCGACCAGGCGCACCAGTGGCAGCAGCACCGCCAGGTAGAGTAGCGCCGCGCCGATCAGCGGTGTCGGGTTGGCCGCCAGCGCCTGGGCCTGGGTGGCCTGCTTGAGCAGGTCGGGCATGGCCACCACCGAGGCCAGGGCGGTGTCCTTCATCACGTTGATGCAGTTGCTGGTCAGCGGCGGAATGATCAGCCGGATCGCCTGGGGCAGGACCACGTCGCACATCATCCGATACTGGCTAAGGCCGATCGACTGGGCGGCCTCGAACTGGCCCCGTGGCACCGCCTCGATACCGGCGCGGTAGATCTCGGCGGCGTAGGCGCTGGAGATCATGGTCAGGGCGGTACAGGCCGCGGCGAACGGTGACAGGGTGATGCCGACGAACGGCAGCGCGTAGTAGACGATGACCAGCCACACCAGCACCGGCAGTGAGCGAAAGACGTCGATGTAGGCGATGGTGAGAAAACGCAGCGGCTTGGGGCCGTAGAGGCGCAACAGCGCCAGCCCCAGCCCGCCGATCAGCCCCAGCAGGATGCTCAGAAAGCCCAGCATCAGGGTCATGCCGAGCCCCTGCAGGAGCATCGGGAAGGTGCGCACCAGCACCTCCCAGTTGAAGAATGTCTGGACCAGGTCCATGGATCGTCTCCACGATCGAGGGTAATACGCTGGCCGCGGCGGTCACCGCCGCGGCCACGGGACTTGCTGGGCCAGGTTTACTGGGCGGAAGGCATATCGCGCACTTCGACGGTGCTGGTGCCGGCATCCGGAGCGGCGCCGAACCAGGTCTCGTGCAGCTCGGCGATAAAGCCTTCCTGCTTGAGTTCGCTGATCACTTCGCTGGCCTTGGTGGCAAGCTCGGCGTCCTTGGCAAACATCATCGAGTACTGCTCACCGCTGGGGATGCGGCTGACCACCTCGAGGCTGGGCTTGTCACGCACGTAGTACTGCACCGCCGGAATGTCGGAGATGTAGGCGTCCAGGCGGCCGCTGGACAGGTCCAGCATGGCCGGCTGCAGGCCTTCATAACGACGGATTTCCTTGATGCCGTACTGCTCCTGGTTCTCGCTGGTCCAGATGTCGCCGGTGGAGCCGGTATCGACGCCGACCACCTTGCCGTCCAGGTCCTCGAGCCCGCTGATGCCCTTGCTGGTGTGGGTCGCCAGGGACTGGTCGCTGTCGTAGTAGGGCTGGGCGAAGGACACCGACTCCAGACGCTCGTCGGTGATGGTGATGGAGGACACCGCCACGTCGATGCGCCCGGACTGTACCGCCGAGAACAGGCCATTGAACGGAATGTTGCTGATCTCGACCTCGTCGTAGCCCAGGCGGCTGCCGACCTCGTTGACCAGGTCGATCTCGAAGCCGACGTAGTCACCGCTGTCGTCCTGGAACTCCCAGGGCAGGTTGCCGATGTTGGCACCGACCTTGAGGGTCTCGGCCATCACGCCGCCTGCTGCCAGGCCGGCGGAAAGCGCGGTGGCCAGCACCAGGGAACGCTTGGAGAATGTCTTGGAGAAGGTCTTGTAGGAAAGGCTCATGGAATATTTCCTCTGGTTATTGTCGTTGTTGCGGGTACAGCAGAAAACACGGGGGTTCACCGGCGACGTCAGACGACGCCGGTCGCTTCACCTTCCCGGGCAAGCCAGGCCCGGGCGATCTCTTCACGGGTGGCGAACCATACGCCCTCGTGGGCCTGGGCATAGGCAATAAAGTCCTTGAGCGCACGAATCTTGCCGGGGCGCCCGACCATGCGCGGATGCAGGCCGACGGACATCATCCTGGGGCCACGGGCCGATTCCTCGAACAGCACGTCGAAGCCTTCCTTGAGGTTGTCGAGAAACTCGCGTCCCGAGGTAAGCCCAGGAGAAAGCCAGAAGCGGAAGTCATTCATGTCGGTGGTGTAGGGCACCACCAGCTGACGACTGCCCGCCACTTCGGTGAAGTAGGGTACATCGTCGTTGTAGGCGTCGGAGTCGTAGAGGAAGCCACCCTCTTCTATCAAAAGGCGCCGGGTGCGCACGCTGGGTCCGTAGCGGCAGTACCAGCCCACCGGGCGCTTGCCTGTGGTGGCGGTGATCGACTCGATGGCCAGGCGGATATGCTCGCGTTCCTCGTCTTCGCTGAGGCGAAAGACCTCCTCCCAGCGATAGCCGTGGCTGCAGAATTCGTGGCCATCGGCGCTGGCGACACGGGCAACGCGGGGGTTCTGCTCCAGCGCCACCGCGCAGGCAAAGAAGGTCGAACGCACGTCGGCCTCGCGCAGGATGTCGAGGATGCGCCAGATGCCGACCCGCGAGCCGTACTCGTACATCGACTCCATCGCCAGATTACGGGTGCCGGCGGGAGTTACGTAACTCCCCCACTCGGTCATCGACTCCTGGTCGTCGTCGCCCATGGCGAAGGACCTTTCAGAGCCCTCCTCGTAGTTGACCACGATATTGACCGCCAGGCGGGCGCCATTGGGCCAGGCCCCGGTGGGGGGAGTATCGGCGTAGCCGACCAGATCACGCTGCGGGAGCATCCCGTTTCTCCTGAGGTCGCCAAGCATGCGACGACCCTGATTGTTGGTGTTGTTATCGACCGTCTGTCGGCCTTGTCAGGATTGCACGCAATTCTGCGTGCGATGTGAACAATAAAGCACAACCGTACTCGCAGCGCAAATGGCAACTAGCCAATGGTGGGGTATGGGGTTGGGGCCTGCTGAACAGGTAGTCGAACCCCGGCCAGGGACTCGACGGGAAGGAAAGCAATCGAGAGGCGGGAAGGCGCTGCCGGTGGGGGCCTGCAGCGCCTTGTTGTGGGCATTACCAGCTCGGCGCGGTCTCGGCGTCCAGTTGCTCGATGGCGCGATGAAGCTTGCCGGTGGACAGCGCGGATCCAAGCAGACGCAGGCGCCAGGTCAGGTCGATGAAGGGGCGGATGGCCTCGGGCACGACGGGGGCATCGGCCATGCTGCGCCGCTTGAGGAAGGAATTGTGCCAGTCGATGACCCAGCCCGGACCGACCCCGACCAGTTCGTTGTCGATCACCACAAAGCGGCCGCTGCCTTCTTCCATCACGAGATTGGCCAGCGACAGGTCAGGGTGGCTGAGCCTGTCGCCCACCGCTGCGCGGTGGCGCTCGTCCTCACGCTGCCAGCGGGCCAGAAAGCCACCGATCGCATCCAGGTGCTTCCAGCCGTCCACCCGTCTGAGCAGGTAGTCGTCGATGTAACAGAAGGCCCCGGCGTGCTCGTCGGCCAGGGCGCGATAGCGCTCGTCCGACTGCGCCATCTCGAGAAAACGACTCACCGCCTCCGCCGCCGAAGCGATAGGCGCCTTGTCTGCCCTGGAGCGTTCGATCTGCTTGAGAGATGGCCCCTGGATCCACTCTTCGACGACCAGCTCGTCGTCGTGGGCGAGTATCGCCGGGAAGCTGAGCCCCGACGCCGGCAGTTCGCGAATGGCGTGACTCAACGCGATCTGACGCGGCGAGAAGGCGCTATAGACCTTGACCTTGCGACCGTTCATCCAGCCGGCAAACGACAGCCTGCCGGCCTTGGTCATGCCGGGAGAATGCTTGCTGCCCAGAGGCGTCAGATCGGTGATGGTCCGGTCCTGGACGGTGATGCTCCCCAGTGGCGTTTCGGCCACCTTTTTCTTGAAAAACGTTCTTATCATGTCGCCTTCTGACGTTATCCCTGCACATTCGCGCGGATAGTAGCACGCTAAACGTGCCCTACCTATGCGCCGAAAGGGGCGGGCTATGCGTCGAAAGGGGCGGGGCCCGTGCCGCCCAGCCAGGCAGGCCTTCTCCCCCACGACGGGCTGTCTCCAGAGCATCACTGTGCAGCAGCAGCTCTGCTCGTTTTGCTGTGAGCCAACGTCCTCGCTCCCGCTTGTCGTTTTTCGTCGTGGCCTTTCCGATCGCGGACATGGGTTTTGCCCTGTAATTCGCAACGTTTTAGGGTTTTCATGGGCGGAAAATGTATTTTTCGTTCCGATTTTCTCGTCAAAGCAGGAGCTCCCGATGAAAACCACCGAGGCCGCCGCCCGCCAACACGGCGACAGCGGCAAACGCCGCTTCTTCGGCCATCCCTGGCCTCTCGCCACCCTGTTCGGCATGGAGGTGTGGGAGCGCTTTTCGTTCTATGGCATGCAGGCGATCCTGTTGATCTACCTGTACTACGAGGCCAGCCGTGGGGGCCTGGCGATCGACCAGTCGGTGGCCATCGGTATCGTCGGTGCCTACGGCAGTTCGGTCTATCTGGCCACCATCCTCGGCGGCTGGTTCGCCGACCGGGTGTTCGGCGCCGAACGCACCCTGTTCTATTCGGGCATCGTGGTCATGCTCGGGCATATCGCCCTGGCCATCCTGCCCGGTGTCTACGGCGTCACCGCCGGCCTGATTCTGGTGGCGCTGGGCAGCGGCGGGGTCAAGGCCACCTGCTCGGCGCTGGTGGGGTCCCTGTACGAGCCCGGCAGCCCCCGGCGCGACGCCGGCTTCTCGATCTTCTATCTAGGTATCAATATCGGCGGCTTCGTCGGCCCGCTGCTGACCGGTCTGCTGCAGCAGAACGCCGGCTTCCACTATGGCTTCGGCATCGCCGCCGTGGGCATGGCGATCGGTCTGGCCCAGTACACGGCGGGACGCAAGGGGCTGCCCGATGATCAGAAGGCCGCACCGGACCCCATCGCGCCGGCGACCCTCAAGCGCTATCTAGGCATCGCCCTGGTGGTGCTCGCCCTCGTGGTCGGCGCGGCCCTGGCGGGCTGGATTCGTGCCGACAATCTGTCCGGGGTGATGCTTGGCATCATCGCTGTAGCGGCGCTCTGCTACTTTGCGGTGATCCTGCGCTCCACCCACGTAAGCCCCGAGGAACGCAGCCGGGTGCTGGCGTTCATTCCGCTGTTTCTGACCAGCGCCGCCTACTGGGCGCTGTACAGCCAGTCCTACACCGTGATCACCGCCTTCTTCGATCAGCGCGTGGATCGCAGCCTGTTCGGCTGGGAGATTCCGGTGGGTTGGCTGGTATCGGTGCAGGCGCTGACCATCATCCTGTTCTCGGGGGTGTTCGCCTGGTTGTGGACGACGCTGGGCAAGCGCCAGCCGTCGTCGGCCGGCAAGTTCGTGATCGCCATGGCGATCATCGGCGCCACCTTCCTCGGCTACCTGCCGTTTCTCGGCAGCGAAGGGTCGAACATGCCGCTGGCCATGCTGGTACTGTTGCTGCTGGGCTTCACCGCCTCGGAGCTGTGCCTGTCGCCGATCGGGCTGTCGGTGACCACCAAGCTCGCACCGCGGGCCTTCCAGACCCAGATGATGGCACTGTTCTTTCTCTCGCTGGCGCTCGGCTTCGCCGCCGGCGGCAAGCTCGGCGCCTTCTATACCGAGGACACCGAAGTCGGCTACTTTATTGCCATGGCGGCCATCGGTGGCGTCAGCGCCCTGCTGCTGGCGGCCTGCCTGCCGTTCATTCGCCGGGCCATGCGCGGCGCAGACTGAGCTACCGCCAGGGTCGGCCAGCGCTGGCAACAAGAAGCTGGCCGACCTTGTCTCTTTCGGCACCGGGCGGCCATGGCCGCCCGGATACTCTTTCGACGCTCTCTCGACACTCTCTCGACACAGGATGTAGGCATGCCTTCCGACCACGCCATCCCGGGCCTTTCCATCAGCGACCATCGCCTCGAGGTGCCGCTGGACTGGTCCCACCCGGACAGCGGCGAGACCCTGAGCCTGTTCTACCGCGAGGTCTGCGCGTCAGACCGTGTCGACGAGGAGCTACCGCTGTTGCTGTTCCTGCAGGGTGGCCCCGGCGGCAAGTCGCCACGCCCCACCGCCAATGGACCGGGATGGCTGCACGAGGCGCTCAAGCACTATCGGGTGATCCTGCCCGACCAGCGTGGCACCGGACGCAGTTCGCGCATCACCGAGGCCACCATGGCCGCCTTCGACAGTGACGAGGCAGGCGGTGACTACCTGGCCTGCTTCGACGCCCACGCGGTGGTCGCGGACTTCGAGCACCTGCGCAAGACCCGCTATCAGGGCGCCACCTGGACCACGCTGGGCCAGAGCTACGGCGGCTTTCTGACCCTGACCTACCTGTCCTACGCGCCTCAGGGACTGAGCCGCTGCTATATCACCGGCGGCTTGCCGGCGCTCGACGCCGACCCCGACGAGGTCTATCGGCGCACGCACCGTCGGGTGGAGCGCAAGCTTGAGGCGTATCTGGCGCGCTTTCCCGATGATCGCGAGCGGATCGACGCCATCGCCGACCATCTGCTGGACCACGATGTCCGCCTGCCCGACGGCGACCGACTGAGCGTGCGCCGCTTCCAGAGCCTGGGACTGATGCTGGGCATGGGTGACGGCGCCGAGCAGCTCCACTGGCTGCTCGAGGAGGCCTTCACCGACGACACGCGAAGCGCCCTCAACCATCACTTCCTGGTGGAGGTGATGACGCTGACCGGCTTCTACGAGAATCCGCTGTTCGGCGCCATCCACGAGAACATCTACGCCAACCCTGAGCGCCTGTGCGACTGGGCCGCCGAGCGCCAGCAGGGGCCGCAGTTCGACGAGCGTCATCGCCCGCTCAGGCTGACCGGCGAGATGATCTACCCTTGGATGTTCGACGAGATTCGTGCCCTCAAGCCCTTCCGTGGGGCGGTACACAAGCTGGCCCGGCGACCTCTGGCCAGCCCCTTCTACGACGCCAGACAGCTCGCCGCCAACCGGGTGCCGGTGGCGGCGCTGATCTACTTCGATGACATGTACGTGGACGCCGAGCTGTCGCTGGCCACCGCCGAGGCGATCCCGCGGCTACGCTACTGGATCACCAACGAGTACGAGCACGACGGGCTGCGCCAGGACCCAGGGGTGTTCCGTCGGCTCAAGGCGATGCTGGACGATTGACACTCATCAAGGACGCTGCCCATGACCCCTTCCCACTGCGCGGGTGTCCCCGCCGGCAATCCCTTCAAGACCGCCATGGCCAGTGGCCAGGCCAGAATCGGCCTGTGGCTGTCGCTGGGCGATCCCTACTGCGCCGAGATGTGCGCCAGCGCCGGCTTCGACTGGCTGCTGATCGACGGCGAACACGGCCCCAATGATGTGCGCTCCATGCTCGCCCAGCTGCAGGCGGTCGCCGCCTACGACAGCCACCCGGTGGTTCGGGTGGTGAACGGCGAGACGGCGCGGATCAAGCAACTGCTGGACATCGGCGCCCAGACCCTGCTGGTGCCGATGATCGACACCCCGGAGCAGGCCCGCGCCATGGTCGCCGCCACCCGCTACCCACCGGACGGGGTGCGAGGTGAAGCCTCCGCCATCGTCCGGGCGTCACGCTGGAATGCACGGCCTGACTATGTGCATCGGGCCAACGACGAGATCTGCCTACTGGTCCAAGCGGAGAGCGTGACCGCGCTGGATAACCTCGAAGCGATCTGCGCGGTGGACGGCGTCGACGGGGTCTTTGTCGGACCCGCCGACCTGGCCGCTTCCATGGGCCATCTCGGTGACGCGGGCCATCCCGAGGTCCAGGCCGCCATCGACGAGGCCATCGCCCGCATCGTTGCCAGCGGCAAGGCCGCCGGCGTGCTCACCGGTGACCCGGAGCTTGCCAGACACTATCTCTCCCTTGGTGCCAGCTTCGTGGCGGTGGGGCTCGACGTCAGCCTGATGATGCAGGCGGTGCGCCAGCGTGCATCAGAGTTTGCGCTTGGCCCGCAGGCGGCCGATTCGCAGGAAGACTCATCCACCAGCCCTGGCGACGGGTCCCAGGGACCCTACTGACCTGATACCGGCCGGGGGCCCTGATCCCACCGACCGGGGGCCCTGCTGCCACCGGCCGGGGACGTCACCACTCGCCGCCGCCGCGCTCCAGGGCGGCGGCGATGGCCTGGGGAATCGGCTGGCCGCTGCGTTCGCTGGCGAACAGGTACTCGCCGGCCGGATTGACCTCGAAGAACACATGACGCCCCTCGGGTGTGACCCTTAGATCGATGGCGCCGTAGGCCAGTCCAAGCTCTCTCATCAGCGCGCGCAGTCCGGTCTCCACCTCATCCGGCAGGGTATAGGGGAAAACCTCGGCGCTGCCCACGCCACTGCGGTAGTCGACCTCGTACTGCGGCTCGCTCCTGAAGGCGGTCGCGAACATCTCGCCGGCCACCGCGGTGACGCGCAGGTCCAGCGCCAGCGGGATGTACTCCTGAAAGATCACCGGCGCCAGACGAACCGCCTCGAGCCTGGCCATCTCGTCCTGGCCGACCTTGAGGGTCTCTCGCGGCGCCTCGACGATATTGCGAAAGGCCTTGCGCACCACTCCACCATCGCCGTGGCGGGCAATAAACTCGGCAGCGGCGTCCGGGCGATTGGTGATCAGGGTATCGGGAATCTCGAGCCCCAGCCGGTGGGCCAGACGATGCTGGGTCAGCTTGCGCTGGGCGCGTTCGTCGGCCAGCGGATGGTTCATCCAGAAGCTATCCAGGGCATACCACAGACCAAGCACCGCCTCCTGGGTCTCGGACCAGGCAAACAGCCGTTCGGTGCCGTCGCCCAGGGCAGGGTCCAGATCAAAGGAACGGATGCGCCGGTTCCATACCGAGCGCACCTCGTCCAGCGCCAGCCGGCGCCCGTCGCCAAGTTCCAGCCACAGGCTGTCACCGCTGGCACCTGCGTAGGCCAGGATTCCCAGGCGCCGGGGGAAGTCGGCGACGTCGATCACCTCCACCGGCGAGTGAAGATGGGGCAGTACCCGCTCGACATGGGCATTGTCGGCAAACGACAGGATCAGGATCATGCTCGGCTCCCTCGAAAAAGGCGGGCACCGACAGGGTGCCCGCGGGTCCTGTCATCGCTCACCGTCCACCAAGCTGCACGTAGGCCGCCCAGGCCTGCTGCCAGGCCAGCATCCCCTGCTGATCGAGCATGCCCTGCTGGTAGAGCTGGGCGTACTGCGCCAACAGTTGAGCGTACTCGCCAAGCAACGCCTGGCTCTGATCCTGCTCGCCTCCGCCGTCCGCCACCGGCGGCTTGAGCGAGGCGCCCGACGGCGCCTGACCGGTGGCCAGCACAAAGGGCTGCAGCGGCTGGACTGGTTGCATCGGTTGCATGGGCTGGACGGGCTGGTTGCCCCAGCCCCCCGGTAGCGGATTCTCGAAGGCCTGCTTGCCGCCCACGGGGCCTTCCACCAGTTGCTTGGTCGGCACTTCGAAGATCTGCTTGGGAGGCGGGTCAAGCGGCTTCCATTTGCCCGGCTCCAGGCCTGGATCCTTGCCAAAGTCCTTGGGGTTGTCCTTGGGCAACTCCTTGCCGCCGTCCTTGATGCCGTCCTTGATGCCGTCCTTGATGCCGTCTTTGCCGCCATCCTTGATCACGTCCTTGATACCATCCTTGGGGCCATCCTTGATCAGGTCCTTCGGTCCCTCCTTGACGCTCTCCTTGACCGGCTCCTTGACGAACTCCTTGGGGTTATCCTTGGGCCGCTCTTTTGGCGGTTCCTTGGTGAACTCCTTGGGGGTGTCCTTCGGCAGCGCCTTGGGGTGCAACGGCGTGCACGACACCATCTCGCCGATGGCGCTACGGGGGCCATCCAGGCAGGCCTGCATTCGTGCCACCTGGCCCTCGGTGAACATCACCATGGTGTCGTCGTCGACGTAGTCCATGTAGTTCATGAACATGTCGCCATCGGGGCCGTTGTCGCAGGACACCTTGGGAAAAGTCGGCTTGCCCAGGTTGGCGCCGCCCTGGTTGGGGGTGTCGTCGACGAAGTCCGAGCCAGAGCAGCCGGTGCCGTCGTCTCCCCAGATATGAAAGAGATTGAGCCAGTGGCCTATCTCGTGGGTGGTGGTGCGCCCCAGGTCGAACGGCGCCCGGGCGGTGCCCATGTTGCCGAAGCCGGTGTAGGTCACCACCACGCCGTCGGTGGCGGCGGGTCCGCCGGGGAACTGGGCGTAGCCGAGCAGGCCACCGGAAAGCGGGCAAACCCAGATATTGAGGTATTCGTCTGCGGGCCAGGCATCCTTGCCGCCGCTGGCGTCGGCCTTGACTTTGTCGTCATCGACAAAACCGCTGACGTCGGTGCGGGTGCGGGTGATGCCATCGGTGGGGTTGCCGTCGGGATCGCTGGTGGCCAGCGCAAACAATAGCCTGGCATCGGCGGCCACCGGCGCGAAGGGCGCAGGTACCGTCGAGATGTCGGCATTGGTCTTGCGAAAGTCCTCATTGAGGATCTCGATCTGGCTGTCGATCTGCTCCCGCGAGATGTTCTGCTCGTCGGTGTTGTAGACCACGTGGACGACCACCGGGATGCGGGTGCACCCCGGACGCTGGACGATGGTGCCGCGCATGGCACGAAAGGCGTGTTCCTCGATGCGCGATCGCCGCCTGGCATAACCGGGGTCCTGATCCAGCAGTCGCCGGTGAACCGACATGGTGCCACAACAGCGACACCGTTCCGGATGGGTGGTGTTATCGGACATGCAAGCCTCCCCGCCGGCCAGCCGGTCGGCGTCGTGAGTACAGGTTCAATGGCCAGCAACTGGCCTCAAGTGGCCCCACAACGCACGGTATTGGCGGCGTTGGTGGCCTCAATGACGGGTAATGATCAGAAGATCGTCCTCCAGCGCATCGATATCGTAGTCACCGTCCCAACCGGGCAGTGTCAGGTGCAGTTGATCGCCATCACGCCGCCACTGACCACGGGCATCGCAGGCAAGGCGGTCGGCGGCGTCTCCGGTGTGGAGCTCGACGGCGCCGTCCTGGTGCAGACACAGGCGCCTTCGCGGCATCCGCGAGGGGGTGACAGCCGGCGAATCCGGGTGCCGCAGCACCGTGCAGTCGCCGATGCCTTCCTCGCGCATCTCGATCCAGTCTCCGCACAGGTCCTTTGGCATCACATCCTCCTGATCGGTCTTGTCTTGCTTTACCTGATCTTGTCTTGCCTGTTCTCGTCTCGCCGGGGCGTCACTCGATCACTGGCTGGGTTAATGGCTGGGTGAGTGGCTGGCTGAGTGGCTGGGTGAGCGGCCTTGCCACTGGCTCGTTCAACGGCCTGTCGACCGAGACCGTCGCTCCCATCCCCTGCGCGAGCGCAGCAACTCCAACCGCTGCCAGGCCTGACGCCAGCCGGCGTCCAGCTGCGCCGACCAGACGCCTTGTCCCTGCCAGCGACGATACTGGGCCAGCAGGGCTTCATGATGGGCCTCGAGCTGGCGCCAGGGGTCGCCCAGGTGGTGGCGCTCGTCGCCACGACAGTGGCATTCCGGCAGGGGTGGGGCGTCGACCGCGTGCAGGCCGGCGCTGGTGGCCACAAACCCCAGGTTCATTGCCACGATCTTCATGGCGTAGGACGGATCCACCGTGGCCAGGACATCGTTCGGTCCATGGATGGCGTCATTGGCGCCGTCGGCCCCTTCGATGGTCAGCACGGCGGGTATTCCGGCGTCGATAAAGGGCACATGATCACTGGCAAAGGGGTTGAGCGAGACCTGCAGTTCGAGATCGGTGAAGCGGCCTCCCGCCGCACTCAGGCCATCGATCATGTCCTGGCTGAGGGGCGCGCCTTCCAGCAGTACCGCCGCAGGTGTGGCGTTGATCGAGCCGATCATGTCCATATTGAGCACCCCGGCGATGCGCCCCCGCTCGGCAGCGGAGAGTCCCGCCACGAACTGGCGGCTACCGTGCAGCCCCTGCTCCTCGCCGCCGAACAGCACAAAGCTCAGGTCATCATCGAAACGCTGCCCGGCCAGCACCTCGGCCATCAGCATCAGCGCCGCCGAGCCACTGGCGTTGTCGTCGGCGCCCGGCGCCGGTGCGGACGGACCGCCCTGATGGTTGACGCTGTCCAGGTGAGCGACCACCAGCCAGTGACGGGGGCTGGCGGCCTGCCCCGGCAGCCGCGCCAGCAGGTTGATGCTGCTGGCGCCGCCGGGCAGCGATACCTGCTGGCGATCCACGGCCAGCCCCGCCGTAGTCAGCTGAGACTCGGCCCAGTCCACCGCCTGAGCGTACTCGGCGCTCGATGATAGACGCGTCGGATAGGACACCAGCTGACTCAGCAGGGTGACGTAGCGGGCCTGGGAGGCCGACGCGACGACAGCGTCGACGGCCCGGGATCCTGTAGCGTCGCGACGAGGCGCAACCTGGCGAAACAGACGGGTCGATTCGCTTAAAGGGAACAGGCGGAAGCAGGGCGCTTCACTTTGCTCAAGAGGCTTGTTGATCCTGGTGGCCTCCGACCTGGGCAGGTCCACCACCAGATAGCGCCCCGCATCCAGCAGCACCGGGACCTCGGGATGGGCCTGCTGGAACAGCCGGCCCTTCTGGCAGACGCCGTGCAGCCTTCCCTGGCCCAGGTCCTGGACCATCGCGTCATCGGCGTCATGCAGGCTCGTGGCCTCGCGGACGGCCCGCCAGCGGGCGTTGGCGGCGACCAGCAGTCGTTTGCGTCCAGCCTCCACCAGCCAGCCACCGGCTTTCTCGACGCGCTCGGTCAGCGCCGCGTCACCGCTCCTTGCCTGATGCAGTTCGACCTTCATGTCGACTCCCTGCCGTCAGCGCGTGCGCCGAACCATCGGTTTCGACGTCGCCACGACGGCCGCCGCTGAACCGGGGAATGGGGCTCAACGGACTTAGTCGGGTGGTACTGAACTACTAAGGTAGTTCGTTCCTCACTCGCCGCCATCACTCGTCACGACAATCACGCGTCGACATCGGCACGATCACTTGCCGGTGAACACATGCCAGGCTATTGATTTTCAACCAAATGTTAAGCGCAGTGGAGAATTTTGAAGAGATCAGCCTGCTGGTCGTGTCAAAAAAAGAGCACAGAAAAACAGTACACTGCGTATAGGTGAAACTTCTTCAACAGAAATGCGCTAAAGCTGAGCGCTTTTTCACAGTGGTAAAATTAACAACACGATAGCTCGCCGTGGCGCTGGAGAGCTCCCCGGCTCGACGACACATAACCGTCACTTACCCGCATTTTAGCCCTATCTAATCGACAAGATTGACGTTTTCGGCGCTAGAACCCACCTTTCGGATGCCTTATACTTTTGTCGTAAATTTACGATCTCGACACCCGTCGGGATCGTTTTCGTTTTCCAGGAGGCCCGATGGCAATCTCCATCACCCATCTCAGAGCTCGTCATCCTCGCCTGGCGGAGCTCGCCCTGGCCCTCGGTGGCTTTGGCATCGGTACCAGCGAGTTCGTGATCATGGGCTTGATGGAGCGTGTCGCCCAGGACCTGTCGGTCAGCGCCGCCGACGTCGGCTACGCCATCTCCGCCTATGCCCTGGGGGTGGTGGTCGGTGCGCCGCTGATCTCGGCGCTGGCCGCGCGGGTGCCCCGGCGCACCCTGCTGATCTGCCTGATGCTGGTGTTCGCCGTGGGCAACATCGCCAGCGCCCTGGCGACCAGCTTCTGGCCCTTTGTCGGTCTGCGTTTTCTTGCCGGCCTGCCCCACGGCGCCTACTTCGGCGTGGCTGCCCTGGTGGCCGCAGCAGCGGTACCGGTGGAAGAACGCGCCCGAGCCATCAGCCGGGTCATGCTGGGGCTGACCAGCGCCATCGTGATCGGCGCGCCGCTGGCCACCTGGGCCGGCCAGTGGTTCGGCTGGCAGTTCGCCTTCTTCGCGGTGGGCGTCGTGGCCTTTGTCACCATGGGCCTGATCAAGCTGTTCGTGCCGCGCCAGCCGCATGACGTCAAGGCCAGCCCCAAGCGCGAACTGACCGCCCTGGTCAAACAGCGGGTGCTCTACACCCTGGGCGTGGCCAGCATCGGCTTTGGCGGCATGTTCTCGGTGTTCAGCTATGTGGTACCGACCCTGCGCGCCCAGGCCGACATGCCCGAGATGGTCGGCCCCTGGGTACTGGCGATCTTCGGCATCGGCGGCATCATCGGCAATCTGGTGGGCGCCCGGGCAGCGGACAAGAACCTGATGAAGGCGGTGCCACGCATCCTGCTGTGGTGCCTGGTAGTCCAGGGCGCCTTCTACTTTGCCGCCGACAACCTTTACACCGGCATCCTGTTCGTCGGCCTGGTCGGCACCAGCATGGCGCTGGGTCCGGCGCTGCAGACACGCCTGATGGACGTGGCTGGCGACGCCCAGACCATGGCCGCCTCGATGAATCACGCCGCCTTCAACTGCGCCAATGCGCTGGGCGCCTATCTGGCCGGGGTCACCATCAAGGCCGGTGCGCCCTGGTCCTCCAGTGGCCTGGTCGGCGCCGGGCTCGCCCTTGGCGGCCTGGTGGTGTTCTATATCGGCCTGCGCGCCGAGAAGCGCAGCGACAGGCGCCGCGCCGCGGCCACCGACTGCGCCAGCGAGAGCTGATCGTTCGCCCCGGACTCAGGCGCCGCCTTCGTTGAGCGGAAAGCGCAATGTCAGGCACCGCGCCGTGTCTCCGGGCTCAGGCACCGCCTTCGGCAAGCGAGAACCGCAATGACAGGCGCCGCGCCGCGTCCCCAGGCTTAGTTACCGCCTTCGGCAAGGAAACGATGCAGGCGCCGCGCCCTTGCCCAGGCGGTCCAACCGCCCATGGCGACGAACCCCACCAGTCCATGCATTGCGCTGTGACGCCACCAGGGCCTCATGCCACCGACCAGAAGTAGCGCACCACGTGGAAGAAGATCGGTGCCGAGAAGATCACCGAATCCAGACGATCGATAAAGCCGCCATGCCCCTCGATCAGGTGACCCCAGTCCTTGATCCCGCGATCGCGCTTGATCGCCGACATCACCAGTCCCCCGACGAAGCCGAGCAGCGCGATCATCAGCGCCAGCAGCGCCGCCTGGCCCATGGAAAAGGGGGTCATCCAGGCCAATCCGGCCCCGACCAGGGTGGCACTGGCCACCCCGCCGAGGAAGCCTTCCAAGGTCTTGGAGGGCGATAGCCTGGGGGCGATACGCCGGCGTCCGAGCAGCTTGCCCCAGACGTACTGCAGGACATCGCTGAGCTGCACCACCACGATCAGAAAGGCGATCAGCAGCACGTTGCGCCCCTCGTAGCCGGGGATGTCCAGGCTCAACAGCGCAGGCACGTGAGAAACGCAGAAGACGCACACCATCAGCGCCCACTGGACCTCGCTGACCCGCTCGAGAAAGCCCTGACTATCCCCTCTCAGGGCCGCCACCACCGGCAACAGCAGGAACGCGTAGACCGGAATGAAGATCGAGTACATGCCGTAGTACTGGTGCCAGATGAACAGGTACTGCACCGGCAGCACCACAAAGAACACCAGCGCCAGGGCCCAGTGATCGGCCCGTCGTGACGGCACCAGGCCGATGAACTCGCGCAACGCGGAAAACGAGGCGAAGGCAAACAGCAGCACCACCCCGGTCCTGCCGCCGAGCAGGGCGATACCCATCAACAGCGTCATGATCCACCAGGAGCGGATGCGCTGGTTGAGGTTCTCGATCACTTCGTTTTCGCCCTCGGGCGAATAGCGGCGGGCCAGTACGAAGCCAACGCTACTGGCCACCAGCAAGATCCCGACGATGGCGGCGAGCAGGGTGCCGAGACCGGCGGGAATCACGATATCAGTCATTCGGCGCCCCCTCCCTGGGGCCAGATGCCTCGGTGGCGGAGCCTGGGGTGGTGGTGTCTGGGGTGCTGTTAGCTGGGGTGGTAGAGCCAGGGGTGGTAGAACCTGGATGCGTGGTGTCGGGTGGCGCGGTGTCGGGAGACACGGGGTCGCTGGGAACGCTGGCCCCGGCCGGCGCCAGCGCCTGCAGCGCTCGCTGGGCCCGGGCCAGAAAATCGGCCTTGGCCTCGCCCTCTATCCGAGCCAGCGGCTCGCCGTAGTTGAGCGTGCATAACAGCGGCAGCGGTACCACCTCGCCCTTGGGCAGCACCCGATTGAGGTTATCGATCCATACCGGCACCAGTTCTACCTCGGGATAGTCGCAGGCCAGGTGGTAGAGCCCTGGTTTGAACGGCAAAAGGCCCTTGTCATCGGTATTGCGGGTGCCCTCGGGAAACAGAATCAGCGAGTCGCCGCCGTCGAGTGCTTCACGCAACACCGCCAGGGGGTCACGCTGGCCGGGCTTGCGCTGGCGGTCGACCAGCACCCCCTTGAAGACGTCGTGGATCAGAAAGCGCCGCAACCGTGACGCCAGCCAGTAGTCGGCGCCCGCCACGGGACGGGTGCGCGCTCGCAGGCGCGGCGGCAGGGTGGTCCAGATCAGTACGAAGTCGCCATGACTCGAGTGATTGGCAAAGTACAGCCGCTGACGTGCCACCGGCGCGACCCCCGACCAGATCGGCCTGGGCGCCGTCACCAGCCGGGCCACCAGCCGGATCAGCACCCCCGTCAACGCCGCCCGCCAGGCTGTTCCTTTCATGTCTTATGCTCCCTTGCCCATGCTCGGACGTTGTTCCGCCCCGGCTGAATGACGCTCCCCGGATCCACCGCCGCCATCGGCTTGCCTTTTTCCGATCTCGCCGCACGTCCAGGCGGTCCCGTTTCCCTCTCCACGGCGCTTTTTCACGGGAGTTCAGGGGGAATTCACGGAGAGTCCAGGGGGAGCGATGGCCCCACCGAGCGACGTCGCGGGTCAGCCTGGGCGGATGCAGGCCCAGGCCCAACTGTGCCATACTTCGCCACCTTGTCGCCCGCGAAGTCGCCCGCGAACGGCGCTCGATCCCCAAGGCCTCCAAGTGAAGACCCCGCCCATGTCCCAAGGTACGCTGTTTATCGTTTCTGCCCCTTCCGGCGCCGGCAAGACCAGCCTGGTGCGTGAATTGATCGAGGGTCTCGACGGCATTCAGGTCTCGGTCTCCCACACTACCCGCCCCATGCGCCCGGGCGAGGTCGACGGCGTGAACTACCACTTCGTCGACATGGCCACCTTCGAGGCGATGATCGAGCAGGGTGACTTCTTCGAGCACGCTCGGGTCTTCGACAACTGCTACGGCACCTCGCGCAGCGCCGTGGAGACACTGCTGGCCGCCGGTCAGGACGTGATTCTGGAGATCGACTGGCAAGGCGCCCGCCAGGTTCGCGAGCAGATGCCAGAGGCTGTCTCGGTGTTCATCCTGCCGCCTTCACGGGAAGAGCTTGAACGCCGCCTGTCGAGCCGCGGCACCGACGACCATCAGGTGGTCAGCGCGCGCATGCGTGAGGCGGTCAGCGAAATGTCCCACTACAGCGAATACGACTTCCTGGTCATCAACGACGACTTCACCACCGCACTGGACGAGCTGCGCGCCCTGGTAGTGAGCCAGCGCCTGGCCACACCGCGCCTTGGACAGCGCCATGCCCCGCTGCTCGAGGCGCTTCTGTCCGACTAGAACACGCTATCAAAGGCAAGTCGCCGAGGAGCGCGGGCAACCCACGCCTCCCACGGCTCGCTTTTCGGCGCTGCAACCAGACCCCGGCGTCTTGTCACAGGCGGCGTGACTCGAGTAATCTAGCCTGTCACTTCGCAGGTGCAACCCCCGGGCGCAATCGTCGACGGGGGCAAAGTCCGTCTCGCCGACCGCGAAAGGCCAGCACCTGCCCGACACACCGTCTGTCAGATCAGGAAGGGCCCAATGGCGCGAGTTACTGTCGAAGATTGTCTGGAACACGTCGAGAACCGTTTCAAGCTGGTGATGATTTCCACCCAGCGCTCCCGGCAGCTGGCCCGTGGCTCACGCGACGCGCTGCTTCCCTGGGAAAACGACAAGCCCACGGTCATGGCTCTGCGCGAGATCGCCGAGGGCCTGATCGACCACAGCGTGCTGGACGAGCCGGTCGAGGCGCCCAGCCGCTTCCGTCCCGAGTACCAGGCCTCGCCCTCCGAGGAATGATCGTGCCGAAGGCGGCCGCGGGTCGCCCTTCGGACCTCTCATCACGCAGTCAGGGCACGCCACATGTTCACGATCGACGATCTGTCTGACCGACTCGGAGGCTATCTGCCCGCCGAGGAAATCCAGCAGGTCAGGCGTGCCTTCTATTATGCCGAACAGGCCCACGACGGCCAGCGTCGTCGCTCCGGCGAACCCTATGTGACACACCCGCTGGCGGTGGCCAACATCCTCGCCAACATGCACATGGACCATCAGAGCCTGATGGCGGCCATGCTGCACGACGTCATCGAGGATACCGGGGTCTCCAAGGATGCCCTCGCCGGGCAGTTCGGCGAAGCCGTGGCCGAACTGGTCGACGGCGTCTCGAAGCTCACCCAGATCACCTTCGAGGACAAGGCCGTCGCCCAGGCGGAAAACTTCCAGAAGATGGTCATGGCGATGTCCCGGGATATCCGGGTAATCATCGTCAAGCTGGCCGACCGGCTGCACAACATGCGTACCCTGGGCGCGCTGCGCCCGGACAAGAAGCGCCGCATCGCTCGGGAGACGCTCGAGATCTATGCCCGGGTGGCCAGCCGCCTCGGCATCAATACCATCAGGGTCGAGCTGGAGGACCTGTCGTTCCAGGCCATCCACCCGATGCGCGCCGAACGCATCAAGCGCGCCGTGGCCAGCGCCAGAGGCAACCGTCGCTCGGCCATCCGTCAGGTGCAGAATGCGCTGCAGACCCGGCTCGACGAGCACGAGCTCAAGGGCACGGTGATCGGGCGCCAGAAGCACCTGCTGTCGATCTATCGCAAGATGCGCGACCAGCGTAAGTCCTTCGCCGAAATCATGGACGTGTTCGGCTTTCGCATCATCGCCGACGACGTCGACAGCTGCTATCGCATCCTCGGCATGGTGCACAATCTCTACAAGCCGGTCCCGGGGCGCTTCAAGGACTACATCGCCATCCCCAAGGCCAACGGCTACCAGAGCCTGCATACCACCCTGTTCGGCAACAGCGGCATGCCCATCGAGGTCCAGATCCGTACCCGGGAAATGGAAGCGATGGCCAACAACGGTATCGCCGCCCACTGGCTGTACAAGGCCGGGCAGACCTCCCACCCGATCGCCGAAGGCAGCCGCGCCAGGGCCCGGGAATGGGTCAAGGGGCTGCTCGAGATGCAGCGCCATGCCGGCGATTCGCTGGAGTTCATCGAACACGTCAAGAACGACCTGTTCCCCGATGATATCTACGTGTTCACGCCGAAAGGCGACATCATGGAGCTGCCGCAGGGCGCCACCGTGATCGACTTCGCCTACGCCGTGCACACCGAGATCGGCAACACCTGCATCGCCTGTCGTATCGACCGCCATCTGGCCCCGCTGTCATCGCGCCTGGAGAGCGGCCAGACGCTGGAGATCATCACCTCTCCGGGCGGCAAGCCGAACCTCGCCTGGCTCAATTTCGTCGTTACCGCCAAGGCGCGTTCGGCCATCCGCCATGCGCTCAAGCATCAGCAGCATACCGAAGCGGTACAGCTGGGACGCCGCCTGCTGACCAAGGCGCTGGGCGAGTTTGGCGTGCATCTGGAGGACGTCGGCGAAGACGTCATGGCACGGCTGCTCAAGGAGATGGAGCTGCAGAGCGAATCCGCCCTGCTCGAAGCCATTGGCCTTGGCAATCGCATGACCCAGGTGATCGCCCGTCGTCTGGTGGAACTGCACCGTGGCGAGCGAATCTCCCATAGCGAGGCCGCCGAGGACAGCTCCAGGGTCACCATCAGCGGCGTCGAAGGCATGGTGATCAAGTTTGCCCGCTGCTGCCACCCGCTGCCGGGAGACCCGATCATCGGCCATCTGTCGGTGGGCAAAGGCATCGTGGTACACCGCTCCGAGTGCCGCAACCTGCAGGAATTGAAGAGCGACCCGGAGAAGCTGCTGACGCTCAACTGGTCGGACACCATCGACGAGGACTTCCCCGTGGCGCTGCGCCTCGAGGTCGAGAGTCGTCGCGGCCTGGTTGCCGAGCTGGCCGGCCTGATCACCGACGCCGACGCCAATATCGAGCGCATCGGCATCGAGGAGCGTGACGCCCGTCTCTCGATCGTCAATCTGACACTTTCTGTGCGTAATCGGACCCATCTGGCACGCATCATCAAACGACTGCGTAACCTTTCGCATATCGGCAAGATCTCTCGACTTGGCAATTGAGCCCCGACGCCAGGGCCGTCATCCCGATGACGGCCCTGGTGGTGGTGTTGCTATTTGCCGCTGACACGACATCAGGAGTCAACAATGAGCAACAAGGCTGTCATCAACACCGACCAGGCGCCCGCCGCCATCGGCCCCTACGCCCAGGCCATCAAGGCCGGCAACACCGTCTACATGTCTGGCCAGATTCCGCTGGACCCGGCCACCATGGAGCTGGTTTCCGACGACTTCGAGGCCCAGGCGCGCCAGGTCTTCACCAACCTCAAGGCGGTGTGTGAAGAGGCCGCAGGCTCGCTGCAGGACATCGTCAAGCTCAACCTCTACCTGGTCGACCTGGACAACTTCGCCACCGTCAACAAGGTGATGGAAGAGGTCTTCACCAAGCCGTACCCGGCGCGTGCCGCGGTCGGCGTCAAGGCCCTGCCCAAGGGCGCCCAGTTCGAAGCCGAGGCGGTGATGGTCATCGGCGACTGATGGACGGAGCCTGAGGTCAGGGTCCGAGGCGTCTGGATTTCCGGCCTCGCTCCCTGCCTGGGCAACCCGGGGATGCGACTGTTTCTTGCGCTCACGCCGCCGACTGCGCTGCGCCAACGTCTCGGCGGGCTGGCCGACCGGCTGCACGCCGAACTGGGCGGGCGCCGCATCCCCGACGACAACCTTCATCTGACGCTGGCCTTCCTCGGTGAGCAGAGCGACACCACCGCCTTGAAGCTGCGTCGCTGGGTCCAGCGCTACCCCTGTGCGCCCGGTCGGCTGACCCTCGACCACGTAGGCTACTTCCACCGGCCCGGCATCGCCTGGATCGGTCCTTCCTCTCCCCCCGACTCCCTTCTCAAGCTGCAGAGCGACCTGTCGCAACAGCTCACCCGATGGGGCCTGCCCCACCAACCGCAGCAATTTCGTCCCCATGTATCGTTACTGCGTAGTGCGATGACTCAATCAGCACAACCTTTATCAGAAGATTGTTTCTGCTGGCCTTATACTTCAATTCAACTAATACAGTCATCAATTAGTCATGAAGGCAGCCGATATACCACGCTCGCAACCAGTCGATAACTCGGTATAGGTAGCTCTGCCATCTGACCGATAGTGGCGCCCTTGAGCGTAGGCTCCGGCCAGGCACAGGAACACCACCTTTCGTACCCCCGGAGGGTCTGCCTGTTGACCGATCTACCTGGGGTTGGCCCATCGACAAGAGCTTTTCCGCTGTGCAGAAACCTCACGGCTATGCAGAAGAATGTGACCTGAATCACGAACGATGGTGGGACCCGGGACTAGCGTATTACAGCACAGCAACGTCAACGATATCCGGGCAAGACGCGACAGTGGCACGAGTGCGAATGCCGGTGTCGAAAGCCATTTGCAAAAGACAATAACGAACAGCGCTCGGGCCACCCGGATCCACGACCCGAGGACACAACAAGGATAGGGGAATCGCCATGACTACCTCACTCGCCCGCCCGCTGGCCTGCTGCCTGCTCATGGGACTCGCCTCTACCGCCACGGCAGGCCCCACCCTCGGCCTCGGCTCCACCAGCGAGGGCACCGGGGCACTGGATCTGGGCTATGACTGGACCTTCGACCTGAGTCGCTATCATCCCTCGCTGGACCTGCGCCTGGGCACCGGGGTGATCCTGTTCGAAGGCGACGACCGTAGCGCCAACCAGGCCTTCTACCTGCGTCCTGCGCTGCGCTACAGCTGGGACCACGTCTTCGTGGAAGGCGGCATCGGTGCCTCGGCCTTTATCGATACCCATATCGAGGACCGTGATCTGGGGAGCTCCTTCCAGTTCGAGGATCGTCTCGCCCTGGGTCTACGGATGGGCCCCTACGGCGATCTTTCGATCAGTGCCACCCACTACTCCAACGCCAGTATCAAGGAGCCCAACGATGGCTTCGAGCTGTATGCGCTCAACTGGCGCCTTGCCTACTGAAGCCTTGCGGGATGTGACCGACAAGGGTCAGACCCTGGCGATGCATTCGGCGCACTCGAGACACCAAAGCGAATACGCTTTTATCGGACAAGACGTGCGCTGCACTATCTTGTCATGCCATTTTTAGCGGTGACTCCCGTTCGTCCTGAACAAGACGGGGCAAGCGATCGCCCCCGCGTTGCCACTACCGCAAAAACAGTCCGCAAGAAAAAGTCGCTTAGAAAAAGCCCGCAACCTTGTTGCGGGCTTTTCTGCTACCTGGCCGGCAGTTTTCCGTTGCCGGCCTTGCGCTGTCGGACCTTTTGAAACCCTCGTCGATCCGGTGCTCGACACCGGCCTTACTCCACCACGCCGGCCTTGAGAAAACCGCCTTCCTTCAGCACCTGGGTATAGCCGTCACGGAAGGTCGGGTAACGGAAGCGATACCCGCTGTCGATCAGCAGGCTGGAGTCGCAGCGCTTGCTGGCCCTGCGACGCAGCGGTGACTGGATGGTTTCGGTACATTCCACCTTGAGCTGTTTCGCCAGCCAGGTCATTACCTCGTTGAGCGGGGCCGGCTCGGTGTCACTGGCCAGGTACAGGGGCTCGAGTGTGGCTCCCTCCAGCGCCTTGCCGATCAGATGGGCCAGCACCCCGGCGCAGTCATCGCGGTGGATACGGTTGGAGTACATTGTCGGCGACGCCGGCGCGATGCGGCCCTCGCCCACCTGGCGGATCAGGCGGTCACGCCCAGGGCCGTAGATGCCGGAGAAACGCACCACGCTGCCAGGCAGATCATGTTCGATCAACGCCTGCTCGGCCTCTCGCATCAGCACACCGGAGAAACCGGTGGGTTCTGCCGGGCTGGTCTCGTCCACCACCTCGCCGTCGCGCTGGGCGTAGACGCTGGTGGAGGACACGAAGAACACGTGGCGAGGCGCCTTGTCACGGATGGCCATGGTCGCCAGTACCGCCTTAAGGCCCTCGGGGTAGGCGGCGCGATAGGCTTCCTCCTCGAAGCGGTCGGCGCTGACCACGTAGACCAGGATGTCGGCATCGGGCAGTTCAGCCAGCGTCTCGGGGTCGGCAAGATCGACCTTGACGCCTTCGATGCCCGAATCCGCCAGGCGTTCGGGCCGGCGACGCGCGCCGATCACCCGGTGTCCACTGGCGAGCAGCTCGCGTCCCAGCGTTATGCCAATGTCGCCACAACCAACAATCAGTGTCGTTGTCTTCACCTTTACCGCGTCCCCCTGATATAAAATCCCTATGAGGCTCCGGCCCGGAGACCCGCGCGTCCAGCGTCTGGCGCCTCGATCAATACCCCGGATAGAGGATGCCGATCGGCACCATCATGACTCTAACAGAACTCCGCTATATCGTAACCTTGGCTCAGGAGCGCCACTTTGGCCGCGCCGCCGAGCGCTGTTTCGTCTCCCAGCCGACCCTCTCGGTGGCGGTGAAGAAGCTGGAAGAGGAGCTGGAGGTTGCCCTGTTCGAGCGCTCCAAGTCCACGGTACAGGTCACACCCCTCGGCGAAAAGATCGTCGAACAGGCCCAGCGCGTACTGGAGCAAAGCAGCGCCATCAAGGAACTGGCCACCGCCGGCCGGGACCAGTTGGCAAGCCCCTTGCGTATCGGTGCGATCTATACCATCGGGCCCTATCTGTTCCCGCACCTGATCCCGGAGCTGACCCGCGGCGCGCCCCAGATGCCGCTGTACATCGAGGAAGGCTTTACCGGCGGGCTGCGCCGCAAGCTCAGAAATGGCGAGCTCGACGCCATCATCGTGGCGCTGCCGTTCACCGAGACCGACGTCGTCACCAAGCCGCTCTACAAGGAAGACTTCGAGGTGCTGCTGCCAGCGGAGCATCCCTGGGCCGAGCGCGAGACCATCGCCAAGGAAGACCTTCTCGATGAACGCCTGCTGTTGCTGGGCGAAGGCCACTGCTTCCGCGACCAGATCCTCGAGGCCTGCCCGGCGATCAGCCACAAGCTCAACAGCCCCAACAATACCCTCACCGCCGAAGGCGGATCGCTCGAGACCATCCGCCATATGGTGGCCTCGGGACTCGGCATCACGGTGCTGCCACGCTCGGCCATCGGCACCAGCCACTACGAGAGCGGCATGCTGATCAGCCGCCCCTTCACGGATCCCCCCGGACGTACCGTGGCGATCGCCTGGCGCGCCAGCTTTCCCCGGCCCAAGGCCATCGATGCGGTGACCGAAGCCATCGCGCGCTGCCGCGCCGCCGAATCGGAGACTCCGTGAGCGGGCTGGCGGACCCGGTCACGACGCTCAAGGGGGTCGGCGAGGCGCTAGCCCTGAAGCTGGCCCGGCTCAAGGTGGAGCGAATCGAGGACCTGCTGTTTCACCTGCCGTTGCGCTACCAGGACCGCACCCGGATCACCCCCATCGCCACCCTGCGAGGGGGACACGAGGCGGTGGTCGAGGGTGAGGTATCCGCCGCCGACGTGGTCCGCGGTCGCCGCCGCAGCCTGCTGGTACGACTACGTGACGGCAGCGGCATCCTCAGCCTGCGCTTCTTCCACTTCTCGCCGGCGCAGCAGCAGCAGTTTCGCCCCGGCGTGCGGGTGCGCGCCTTTGGCGAGGCCCGCGCCGGCGCGACCGGTCTGGAGATCTACCACCCGGAATATCGTCTGATCGGTGGCAGTGAACCGCCGGTGGAAGACCACCTGACACCGATCTACCCCACCACCGAGGGGCTTGCCCAGGCACGTCTGCGGGCGCTGATCGACCAGGCCATGACGCTGCTCGAAGAGACCCCCGAGGCGCTGCCGGACTACCTGCCGGAAAACCTGCGTCAGCGCTTCGGCCTGGCCTCGCTGCACGATAGCCTCGCCACCCTGCACCATCCGCCCCCCGACAGCGACGTCGAGGCGCTAAGCGACGGGCATCACCCGGCCACCCGGCGATTGGCCATGGAAGAGCTGCTGGCCCACCAGTTGAGCCTGCGCGAGGTGCGCCTGCGCATTCAGTCGGACGGCGCGCCGGAGCTGCCCAGCGGTCGCAGCCTGAAGACTCGCTTTCTGGCCCAGCTGCCGTTTTCGTTGACCGGCGCCCAGCGTCGCGTGCTCGACGAGATCGGAGCCGACCTGGCCAGGCCCGCGCCAATGCTGCGTCTGGTCCAGGGCGACGTCGGTTCGGGCAAGACCGTGGTGGCGGCGATGGCGGCACTGACGGCCATCGCCGGCGGCTGCCAGGCCGCCATCATGGCCCCCACCGAACTGCTGGCCGAGCAGCACTACCGCGCCTTCCGCGACTGGTTTGCGCCGCTGGACATCGACGTGGCCTGGCTGTCGGGCAAGCTCAAGGGCAAGGCGCGCCTGGACACCAAGGCCGCCATCGCCGACGGTCGAGCGCGCATGATCGTCGGCACCCACGCCATCTTCCAGGATGATGTGGTGTTCTCTCGTCTGGGCCTGGCGATCATCGACGAACAGCACCGTTTTGGCGTGCATCAGCGTCTGGCGCTGCGCGAGAAGGGCGAACAGGGCGGGCTGACGCCCCACCAGCTGGTGATGACCGCCACCCCGATTCCTCGCACCCTGGCGATGAGCGCCTACGCCGACCTGGACGTCTCGGTGATCGATGAGCTGCCGCCCGGGCGTACCCCGGTGACCACCGCTGTGGTGCCGGACGAACGCCGGCCCGAGGTGATTCAGCGCATCCGCTCGGCCTGCGACGAGGGCCGCCAGGCCTACTGGGTCTGCACCCTGATCGAGGAGTCCGAGGCGATGACCTGCCAGGCCGCCGAGGTGACCCACGAGGAGCTGACCGAGGCTCTGCCGGGCCTGGCCGTCGGCCTGGTCCACGGGCGCATGAAGGCGGCCGAGAAGGCCGAGACGATGGCCGCCTTCAAGAGCGGCGAGCTGGACCTGCTGGTCGCCACTACGGTCATCGAGGTCGGTGTCGACGTGCCCAACGCCAGCCTGATGATCATCGAGAACCCCGAACGTCTGGGGCTATCGCAGCTGCATCAGCTGCGTGGCCGGGTGGGGCGCGGCAGTACCGAGAGCTACTGCGTGCTGCTCTACCATCCGCCGCTGTCGGAGTCCTCCAAACAGCGCCTGTCGGTCATGCGCGAGACCACCGACGGCTTCCGCATCGCCGAGCGGGACCTCGAGATTCGTGGTCCCGGAGAGGTGCTGGGCACCCGCCAGACGGGGCTGGCCCAGATGAAGATCGCCGACCTGGAGCGTGATGCCGACCTGTTGCCGCGCATCACTCCACTGGCCGATGCCCTGCTCGAGCAGGCAGCGGAGGCCAGCAGGCCACTGATCAGGCGCTGGCTGGGCGAGGAAGCCGGCCGCTATGGCCAGGTGTGAACCGGGTGTGGGCCAGGTGTGGACCGGGTATGAATCAGGTGTGCCTCACAGGTGCTTGAGCAGACGCTGCAGCCGATCAAGATCCTGGGCGTCGCCCACCAGTCGCAGCTGGCCGGCCATCATGGCATCGAGGAAGGTGCGCTGGGAGGGGCGCCGGAGTACCTTGATCGCGGTCTGACTGTCCTGGAAGCGTAGTTCCAGATCGAGATCCACCGGCAGTCCGCGCTGACTCTCGATCCCCGTGGGACGCATGCGATAGTGGCGCGCGATGGACAGATCTTCGGTGGCGATGCCCCAGTCGAGCCCGCCCCGGTCTTGCAGACGTTCGCGGAATCGCGCCTTGCGCTTGAAGGCCCGCTTGAGCATGACGCCCAGCAGCCACAGCATCAGTCTCAGGGTCATGTTGCCTCACCGGTCGACGGGTAGGCGCGGCCCGCTAACGGGCCGCGATATCGATCCACCGCCTGGAGGACAGGCGGTGGTAGTCGTCACCTCAGCGGGCGACTGCGTCCTTGAGCCCCTTGCCGGGCTTGAAGGCGACTGTCTTGCTGGCGGGAATCTTCAGCGGCTGGCCCGTCTGAGGGTTCTTGCCGGTGCGGGCGGCACGCTCGCGCACGGTGAAGGTGCCGAAGCCGATCAACGACACGTCCTGGCCGGAAGACACGCTACCGGTGATTTCGTCGAGGATGACGTTCAACACCTGGCTGGCCTTGTCCTTGGATAGATCGGCACGCTCGGCAATCGCCGCGGCGAGTTCTGGCTTGCGCATACAGCCCTCCTGGTTTGGCTTGATACTCCGGTGCCGTGACACCGGCATCATTGTTATGGAAACACTGTCCGAGTGTCCACACGGGCAGTCCCCGGCCCTGCGTCGTGACAACAGGATCGTTGACCACGACGATGGACATCATGGTGCGCTCAGCGCTTCCTGACTGTCTTTCGACTAGCGAGAGCCACCGCCGACGGGACCTTGCCTCTTCCATCGGTACGAAACCGGCGATACGACACCGGCCAGCCACACGTCGTGGCGGTCGTCCCCGATAGAATTGCCCTGCCTCGGTGGCACCTTCAACGACGGCTGTATCGCGTACAACCCGCGCCGTTGACGAACCTAGCCTAGCAACGGCGGTGCCGCCCGCGCCAGTTCGACTTTCCGACGAACGCATTTTCCCGTCAACGCAAAGCCCTGCAGACGCCCTTCGTCATCCTCGGCCAGGGCGCTGATATCCTCGCCGTCGGCCTCGATTCGCCAATGCACCTTGTCGGTCATCGGCGGCAGCGCCACCACCGGCAGCAGCGGCGTCTTGACCAGCACCGGCCAGGGGCCGTAGCGCACCTGGGTGGGACGACCGCACAGGGTCGCGGCCAGCGCCTTGGCCGAAGCCTGCAGCGGCTGCACGTACATGGCATTGACGCCATCCACCGAGGCCACATCACCCAGCGCATGAACACGAGGATCGGAGCTTTTAAGGTAGCGATCGACGACAATAGCATCACCATCTGTCGCGATACCGGCCTCTCGCGCCAGCCGAGAGCGCGGCTTCAGACCGGTGGCCACCAGCACCATATCCGCCTCCAGCTCATGGCCGTCGTCGAGGTGCACACCGATGTCACCACCGGCACCTTCGAGCCTGCTTACCAGACGGCCATGGATGACGTCGATGCCGGCCTCGATGAAGGCCTGGCTCAGGGTCTGACCCAGCCGCCGGGGCAGCAACCTGGGCAACAACGAGGGTTCAGGGCCGACCAGGCAGACGCGATGACCACCGGCGTGCAGATCGTTGGCAAATTCACAGCCGACCAGTCCGAGGCCGACGATGGCCACCCGAGCCGGGCGCCCCAGCGCCTCGAGGCCTGCCGAAAAACGCCGATAGTCGTCGAGATCATTGATCGAGAACACCCGTCCGGCCAGGGCATCGGGAATCTCGAAGGGCGCCACGGGGCTGGCACCGGTGGCAATCACCAGATCCGACCAGGGCAGGCGTTCCTGGCCCAGGCTCAGGGTGCGCGACGCCAGATCGATGGCATCGACCCTGGTGTGGGGACGTACCACCGCGCCCAGTTGATCGGCCAGTTCCAGCGCCGAGCGCGCGGCCAGCCGGTCCGCCGCCAGGCCCTTGGCGAAGCCGGTGGACAGCAGCGGTTTGGAATAGTCATCGCCTGAGTCGGCGCTGATCAGGGTGATCGGTCGGTGGGCGTCCAGCGCCCGCACCTGGCGTGCCAGGCCTATGCCCGCCATGCCGGTACCGATGATGGTCAAGGGTCCTTGCATCGCTTCCTTCGACTCTGCCGACGACCGCCGGGCGGTCGCTGTTGAAGCTGGGCCGGCCCGCACGGGGCCACACCAGCGGGTGAGTGCTGGGCCACATGGTACACTATGCGCCGACCGACCGGAGCACCGCCGTCCGGTGACGACAGCCCTGCCGAGGCCGCATGACACAGCTTCCTTCCACATTCCGCTCCTTGGAGGAGCGCTCGGGGTCCGAACCGGGTAATCCCGCGCCAGCCACAGCCTCTTCGCCGAATGCCGACGCGGCCGATATCGTCGACCCCGGCTGGGTGTCGCTGGCCTCCGGTGGCATCGCGGTGCCCGCTGACTGGCACGCCTGGCTGGCCTCGCGGGACTCCCTGACAGAACGCCTGATCGAGGCGGCAGGCGCCGGGCACTTTCGCGTACGCCTGCTGGCGGAGGCCAAGGGCCTGCCGTGGCCTGACGAGGCCCACGTGCTGGGTCTGGCCAGCGACGAGCAGGCCTGGCTGCGCGAGGTCGCCCTGTGCGTGGACGAGGAGCCCTGGGTGGTGGCGCGCAGCGTGGCACCGATCGTCGAGCGTCACGACGCTCCCTTCGAAGGCCTCGGCGAGACCTCTCTCGGCAGCTGGCTGTTTCGCCAGCCCGATCTCGAGCGCAGCGCCATTCAGATCGGCCGTAACACCAGGCCGATCCACGGCTATACCGGACTGTGGCAACGCCGCTCGGTATTTCGTCACAGCGGCTGGGTGCTGCTGGTGCAGGAGAGCTTTATGCCGACCATGGGCCGAGCGTTGTCGCTGTCGGCCTCTGCCACCGGCTGACTAGCTGTCGCTCACCGGCTGTCACCCCGCCATCGCCCTTCCGTCGCCAACTTCGGAGCGAGCCGCCTGGCTGGTCATGGCCGTCGGCTCGCGCTAGGCTGCGCCAAGGCTTCTCGGCGATGTTTCTCCGAGGAGCGACTGTTGCCCGGCTTACGCCTCATTTTCGCCTGACCTGCGCCAGAGCATGAGAGAAACCGATGGATCGTTCGCTGCTGCGTCCCCCTGGATACCTGAACCGAATTCCCGACTTTCTGGCGCTGATGCGTCTGGACCGCCCCATCGGTACCTGGCTGTTGATGTGGCCGACCCTGTGGGCGCTGTGGGTGGCCTCCGAGGGCATTCCGGCCCGTGACACCCTGCTGATCTTCGTCGCCGGCGTCTACCTGATGCGGGCGGCGGGCTGCGTGGTCAACGACTACGCCGATCGCCACTTCGATGGCCACGTCAAACGCACCAAGAACCGACCGCTGGCCACCGGCCGCATCAGTGAGCGGGAGGCCAAGGTGCTGTTCGTGTGCCTGCTGGGATCGGCCTTCGCGCTGGTCTGGCTGACCAACGGCTTTACCGTGTGGCTGTCGTTGATCGGAGCGGTGCTGGCCGCCAGCTATCCCTTCATGAAACGCTACACCCACTTCCCCCAGGTGGTGCTGGGCGCAGCCTTCTCCTGGGCCATTCCGATGGCCTTCGGCGCGGTGCTCGGCGAAGTCCCGATGGTCGCCTGGCTGCTGTTTACCGCCAACGTGCTGTGGACCGTGGCCTACGACACCGAATACGCCATGGTCGACCGCGACGACGACCTCAAGATCGGCATCAAGTCCACCGCGGTACTGTTCGGCCGCTGGGACACCCGCATCATTGCGCTATTGCAGCTGGCTACCCTGGGGCTGCTGGCCTGGGCCGGCAGCCTGCTGGCGCTGGGCGGCTTCTTCTGGCTCGGCTGGCTGGCCATGGGCGCGACCTTTGTCCACCAGCAGCGGCTGATCAAGAGCCGTGACCGCGACCGTTGCTTCCAGGCCTTTCTCAACAACCACTGGTCGGGCCTATTGCTGTTCGCCGGACTCGGACTGAGCCTCTATCCCTCCCTCGGGTGAGGGAAATGCCCGTCTCGGTCGCTCGACAATGGATACAATGTCATCTAATTGTCACATTGACGTGGTGTCATTTGTCACCGTCGAGTGTAAGACCCTGACCAAGAGGCTCCCGGGATGACCGCCAAGACCGTACTGATCGTCGATGACGAAGCCCCGATCCGCGAAATGATCGCGGTGGCGCTGGAAATGGCCGACTACCGGGTGCTCGAGGCGGACAATGCTCAGGCCGCCCACGCCATCATCGTCGATGACCAGCCAGACCTGCTGCTGCTGGACTGGATGATGCCGGGCACCAGCGGCATCGAACTGGCCCGCCGGCTCAAGCGCGAGGAAACCACCGCAGAGCTGCCGATCATCCTGCTCACCGCCAAGGGTGAGGAGGACAACAAGATCCAGGGCCTCGAAGCCGGCGCCGACGACTACATCACCAAGCCATTCTCGCCGCGAGAACTGGTGGCCAGACTCAAGGCAGTTCTGCGACGCGCCACTCCGCGGGGCGTCGAGGACCCGGTGGAGGTGGAAGGCCTCAAGCTCGACCCGGTCAGCCATCGCGTCAGCGTCGACGGCAAGTCACTGGACATGGGCCCCACCGAATATCGCCTGCTGCAGTTCTTCATGACCCACCAGGAGCGCGCCTACACCCGTGGCCAGTTGCTCGATCAGGTCTGGGGTGGCAACGTCTACGTGGAAGAACGTACCGTCGACGTGCATATCCGCCGCCTGCGCAAGGCCCTGGGGGAACCCCATCAGCAACTGATCCAGACCGTACGCGGTACCGGTTATCGCTTTTCGGCCAAGGTCTGAGCGAGCCATCGACGCAACGCAGCACCAGGAGGGATGAGGTGAACGGAGCCGAGAACTGACGTGGGTCGTCTGTGGAGACGAGAAGTCTGGCGCCTGGCCGTGCTGGTGGGTCTCGGCGCCTTGCTGGGCTGGCCCTTCTCGCTGTCCAGCGTAGGCATCGGCCTTGGCCTGGCGCTTGGGCTCAGCTATCACCTGCGCAACCTGCACGCGATGCACGACTGGCTGACCCACCGCCCCCAGCAGGAACCTCCCACCGCCAGTGGCCTGTGGGGCGAGCTGTTCGATCGCCTCTATCGCTATCAAAAGGGCCAGCGGATCACTCAGCGCCGCCTGCGCTCGACCCTGCAGCGTATCCAGGAGTCGTCCGAGGCGATGCGCGACAGCGTGGTGATGCTCGATCGCCACGGCGACCTGGAGTGGTGGAACAGCTCCGCCGAGCGCATGCTCGGCCTGAAGCCGGCACTGGACCGCGGCCAGCACATCACCAACCTGCTGCGCGACCCGCGCTTCGTCGGCTACTTCAATGCCCGTGACTACCGCGAACCGCTGAGCCTGCCCTCCCCCATCGACGAGAACATGATCCTGCAGTTCCAGATCACCCTGTACGGTGACGATGAACGCCTGGTCATGGCCCGCGATATCACCCGTCTGCATCGCCTGGAACAGATGCGCCGCGACTTCGTCGCCAACGTCTCCCACGAGCTGCGCACGCCGTTGACCGTGCTCACCGGCTACCTGGAGACCTACAGCGACATGGCCGGCATGCTGCCGGAGCGCCTGGGCAAGGGGGTCGCCCAGATGCAGAGCCAGACGCGCCGCATGCAGAATCTGGTCAACGACCTGCTGCTGCTGTCACGACTCGAGAACGACCAGGGCGGCAGCGACCACGTTCGCCTCGACCCCACCACCCTGCTGCAGGCGGTCAAGCGCGACGCCGAGGCATTGTCAGGCGGCCGCCAGCAGATCGAGGTGGTCGTCGAAGAATCGCGCAGTCTCACCGGCAGCGAGAAGGAGATGCACAGCGCAGTCTCCAACCTGGCCTTCAATGCGGTGCGCTACGCCGGTGACGGCGCCCATATCACGCTACGCTGGCGTGCCTACGGCGAAGGCGCCTGCCTCGAGGTGGAAGACGACGGCGAAGGCATCGATCCGAGGCACCTGCCACGCCTTACCGAACGTTTCTACCGGGTCGACAAGGGCCGCAGCACCGCCACCGGTGGTACCGGCCTGGGACTGGCCATCGTCAAGCATGTGCTGCTGCGCCACGAGGCACGCCTGGATATCGACTCCCGGCTCGGCGAGGGCGCAACCTTCCGCTGCATCTTTCCCTCGAGCCGGCTGGCAGCGGCCGACCCTGTGGCGCTCGGCCGCGCCGGCGCTGTGCACTAGGGCTTGTCTGAAAAGTGCCTGCGCTCGGTAATACGGCGTTAAAAATCGGCTGGTGCGCCAGCCCGGTCAAAATGCTCAATTACACCCCGTAAACTGCGCTTTCTCACCGATTTTTGCCTTGTCTAACCTTCGCTCGTCGACTTTTCGGACAGCGCCTAGGCCCCGCCAGAACGAACCGAGCGTGCTCCCATCAGCTCCTGGGCCCCAGCAGGATGACCGCGGCACCCATCAGACACAGCACTCCCCCGATCAGGTCCCAGCGATCCGGCAGGCGCTGCTCGACCCACCACAGCCAGCCCAGCGACGCCACGATGTAGACGCCCCCGTAAGCGGCAAAGGCACGCCCGGCGTAGTCGGCATCGGTCTGACTGAGCAGCCAGGCGAAGGCCACCAGACTCGCCACCGCGGGCAGCAGCCACCATGCCGAGGCGTCATCTCGCCACCAGCGCCACACCGCAAAGCAACCGGCGATCTCGGCCAGCGCCGCCGCGATATAGAGCAAAAGACTTGGCAACAGCGCCGTCATGGCCACTCCCTGCTATCCCCTTTTGACGCCGCACCATTATCGGCAGCACCGACACGCCATACGTCCACAGGAAGTGCCTCTCAACGCCGAACCACCGGCAACTGCCGATAGTGCTGATCCCACATCAGCACCGCGCCGGCCACGGCCCCGGGGATCAGAAACAGGTTGGCCAGCGGGATCCAGGTGATCAAGGTCACCAGGCCACCGAAGCTGAGACTCGGCCACCAGCGCGCCGACAGGCGCTTGCGCATATCGGCGAAGCTGACCTTGTTGTTATCCATCGGGTAGTCGAGGTAGGTGATCGCCATGACCCAGGCGCTGAAGGCCGCCCACAACAGCGGCGCGATCAGGTTGATCACCGGAATCCAGCTCAGGATAAACAGCCCGATCATGCGCGGCAGGATGTAGGCCAGCTTCAACAGCTCCCTGCCCAGGGCGTCGAGACCGGTCTTGAGCCAGCCACGATCATCGATGGGCTCGCGGCCGGTCAGCTCGACCTCGGCCCGGGCCGCCAGGAAGCCGTAGAAGGGGGCGGCGATCAGGTGGGTAACCAGGGTAAAGCTGAAGAACACGATCAGCACGAGGCTGACCACAAACAACGGCCAGATCAGCCAGTCGAGCCATTCCAGCCAGCTCGGCACCATGGCCATCCAGCTATCGAGCCAGCCACCGAACTCACCGAGCACGTAGCTGAGCATGCCGGCGTAGACCAGCAGGTTGACCAGAATGGGAAGAAACACATAACGACGCAGGCCCTGGCTATAGACCAGGCGGGTTCCGCGGCGGACCGCCTCGAGGGCATTCAGCATGACATCGATCCTTGGCAGTGGCTGAAGATGACAGTGCCCCAACGACATCGGGCCATCGTCTCGACGATGGCCCGATGCTCAGAGTGCAGGCAACGACCCTGACGGGGCCGGCCTATTGACGCCGCTCAGGGCGTCGAGGTCAAGACGTGCTGCTGTCGTCGAGCAGTTCCTGGTTGAGGTCGTCAGGGGCGATGTGACGGATATCAAGGCCCTTGACCAGATAGATGACGTACTCGGCCAGGTTGTTGGCGTGATCGCCGACACGCTCCAGCGCGCGCAGTATCCACATGATGCCCAGTACCGGAGAGATCGAACGCGCATCTTCCATCATGAAGGTCATCAGCGAGCGCATGGCGCTCTGGTACTCGCTGTCGACCCGCTCGTCTTCCTGCACCACCTGCATCGCCAGCTCGGTGTCGAAACGCGCGAAGGAGGTCAGGGCGTCACGCATCATGTGACGCACGTGCTCGCTGATATTGCGCACCTCGACGAAGCCGCGGGTGCCGTTGTTGCCGTCGACCAGTTCGATGGCGTTGCGTGCGATCTTGCTGGCCTCGTCACCGATACGCTCGAGATCCGACGCTGCACGGATCACCGCCAGTACCAGGCGCAGATCCGAGGCCGCCGGCTGACGGCGTGCCAGCACGCGGGTGCACTCATCGTCGATCTTGACCTGCATGTCATTGACCGCACGGTCGTTGTCGACCACACGAGCGGCCAGTGCCGAGTCGGCGTCGAGCAACGAGCTGACGGCATCCTGCACCTGCTTTTCCACCAGGCCACCCATGGCCATCAGGTGGGTCTTGAGTTCCTCGAGCTCATGATTGAACTGCCTCGAGATGTGCTGGCTGTGGGTATCGCTGGTGATATCCATGAAGGTCTCCTGAAGAAGCATGGGGCGGGACGCTAGCCCACCATGCGTCCAGTGATGTAGTTTTCGGTGCGCCTCAGGCGCGGATGCGTGAACAGGGTGTCGGTCGGGCCGTACTCCACCAGCTCACCGTTGTGCAAAAACGCCGTATAGTCCGACACCCGCGCCGCCTGCTGCATGTTGTGGGTCACCAGCACCAGGGTCAGATGCGGCTTGAGTGTGCGAATCAGCTCCTCGATCTTCAGCGTCGAGATCGGATCCAGGGCCGAGGCCGGCTCGTCGAGCAACAGCACCTCGGGTTCCACCGCCAGGGTCCGGGCGATGACCAGACGCTGCTGCTGGCCTCCCGAGAGCGACCAGGCCGATGCCCGTAGACGCCCCTTGACCTCGTCCCACAGCGCCGCCGACTTCAGTGCCCATTCGACCACATCGTCGATGCGGCGCTTGCTCAAGCCTCCCTGCAGACGCAGGCCAAAGGCGACGTTGTCGTAGATCGACATGGGGAAGGGGTTCGGTGCCTGAAACACCATGCCCACCCGACGCCTGAGCTCGGCCACCGCCACCCTGGGGTCATGGATATCGTGGCCGTCCAGATGAATCTGGCCGTGACGACTGACGTCCTCATTGAGGTCGTGCAGACGATTCAAGGCGCGCAACAGCGTCGACTTGCCGCAGCCCGACGGCCCGATAAAGGCCGTGACCCGATGGCGTGGAATGCGCAGGGTCAGATCCTTGAGCGCCGTCTTGCCGCCATAGGCCAGGGTCAAACCCTGGATATCCAGGCAGGTATCGGCTGCGGAAAACTCCATGACCGCCCCGCGTCGATTTCCCAGTCTTGCCTGGGCCAGCTGACGCTTGGGCAGCTCGCCATCGATGGACATTGCCTCTCCCTGCATCATCGGCGCACCGGGGCACCATGACGCTTACGCAAATAGTGACGCATGAATATTGCAGTCAGGTTAAGCACCAGAATCACCGTGACCAGCAGTAGCGCTGTGGCATACACCAGCGGCATCGCCGCCTGGACATCGCTGGAGTGAAAGGCCGCGTCATAGATGTGATACCCCAGGTGCATGAACTTCCTTTCAAGGTGGAGGAAGGGAAACTCCCCGTCCAGCGGCACCTGCGGCGCCAGCTTGGCGACCCCGACCAGCATCAGCGGCGCCACCTCGCCGGCGGCCCGGGCCACCGCCAGAATCAGGCCAGTCAGCATCGCCGGCGTGGCCATCGGCAGCACCACCCGCGTCAAGGTCTCGAAGCGCGTGGCCCCAAGCGCCAGGGCGCCTTCACGCTGGTGCAGCGGGATCCGCGAAAGACCTTCTTCGGTGGCCACGATCACCACCGGCAAGGTCAACAGCGCCAGGGTCAGTGAGGCCCACAGCAGTCCGCCGGTGCCGAAGGTCGGCGAGGGCAGCGTCGATTCGAAGAACCAGCGATCGATGCTGCCGCCGATGCCATAGACGAAGACCCCCAGGCCGAACACGCCGTAGACGATGGACGGCACCCCGGCCAGATTGCGCACGCCAATCCGGACCAGTCGGGTCAATCGACCCTGGTGGGCGACCTCATTGAGGTAGACCGCCGCCAGCACCCCGAAGGGCGTGACCAGAATCGACATCAACAGCACCATCAGGATGGTGCCGAAGATCGCCGGCCAGACGCCACCAGCGGTATTGGCGTCGCGTGGCCCCTGGGACAGAAACTGCCACAGCTCCCGCACCCAGTGACCGAGTTTTTCATGCCAGGCCATGGCGTTGGGGCGCCAGGCCTCGAGTATCTCGGCAAGGGCTTGTTCCTGACGGCGCCCCTGACCATTCTCGAGCACCACCAGGTCACCTTGCATGCGCTGCTGAAGCTCACTTGCCCGGCGCTGCAGGTCGGCCAGGCGCCGATCCTCCGAGCGGTGGCCATCCTGGTCTTCCATGCTGCGGATCAGCGGTAATATCTCGTCGTGGGTCAGACGCCGACGTTCGTCGCGCAGGGCATTGATCTCCTTCAGCCGAGACTCGAGCACCGTCCAGGCATCCGGACCGGTCAAGCGCTGATCACCTGACTGCAAGGCCACCAGACGCCCGAAGAAGGTGCCCCAGTGGCGCCGCTCCAGCACCACCAGATCCTCCGGCGTGGTGTCTTCGGTGATCTGGTCATTGGCGAGCCACCGCCAGATGCCACCGCCGTCATCACGATTGGCGGTCAGATAGCGCCGCTCCAGTCCCTGCCTGGAAGGTAGTTCGCGGGTCTCCAGGGGAACCCCTATCACCGTCTCACCGCCCTTCAGGGTCAACTGGTGGACCGTCGCTGGCCAGAAATTGGACAGGCCCTTGACGCTCAACAGCACCAGCAAGGCCCCCAGCATGATCAGCGACAGCGCCACCGAGGCCGCTGCCAACCAGGCCCAGGGGCCCTCTCGGGTGCGCCGCTTGCCGGGCATGCCCACCGCGGTGTGGCCGGGAATCTTCATGCGTCCCCCTTACGCCGGGTAAAACGACGCTTCAGGCGGGCGCGCACCACCTCGGCCAGGGTGTTGACCAGAAAGGTGAAGGCAAACAGGGCCAGCGCCGCCAGCAGCAACAGCCGATAGTGGCTGCCCCCGGGTGCCGCTTCCGGCAGTTCGATAGCGATGCTCGAGGCAAGCGACCTCAAGCCATCCAGCGGGCTCGCCGTCATCAGCGCGCTGTTGCCGCTGGCCATCAGCACGATCATGGTCTCGCCCACAGCGCGCCCGGCGCCGATCATGATCGCCGAAAAGACACCGGGCAGCGCCACCGGCAGCATCACCCGGGTGAGCGTCTGCCAGCGGGTCGCACCCATGGCCTGGGCGCCTTCGGCCAACTCCCGAGGCACATCGCTCAGCGCATCCTCGGCAAGCGCGTAGATGCCGGGAATCACGGCAAAACCCATGGCCAGCCCGACGATCAAGGCGTTGCGTGCCTGCACGTCGAGCCCCCAGGACTCCTCGACCCACAGGCGCAGGTCGCCATCGAACCACCATCCTTCCCACATCGGCGCCACGCTCATCGCCAGCCACACCAGCAGCAACAGGCAGGGGATCAACCACAGGGCCGCCCAGCGTAACGTCAGGGCAGCCTTCAGCCGATCGGGCAACCACCGGTAGCCCAACGCCAGCAGCACCACCGCCGCGGGCAGCACCACCACCATCGACAGCGACTGCGCCAGGTGACGTTCGACCCAGGGCCCCAGCGCCAGACCCGCGATAAACCCCAGCACCACGCTGGGCATCGCCTCCATCAGCTCCAGCGTCGGCTTGAGCCGTGCGCGCAGGCCGGGAGACATGTACAGGCTGGAGTGCGCCGCAGCACCCAGGGCCAGGGGAATCGCCACCACCAACGCCCAGGCGGCCGCTTCCAGGGTGCCCCACAACAGCGGGGCCAGGCTCGCCTGGGGCACCGCGGCGTCATCCAGCCGATGGGGCAGCCAGCGATACTCGGGCTCGCCGCTCACGTCTGGCGATGACCACAGCGCCTTCAGCGGAAAGCTTGCGCCATCCGGCCAGAACAGCGGCAGGACCTCGACCAGCAGAAATACCGCAATGGCGACCACCGCCAACAGCACGCCAACCCCTCCGGCCGTGATCAGCATGGTCGCCAGGCGGTCACGTCGCTGTCTCGTCTGGTGCAGTGAGGTTATCGGAGAAGGGTCAGACATTGATCTTGGGCCATCGGTATATAGCGAAAGATTACGACAACTTCATGACACCCAGATGACAACCCGACCGGGGCCTGGCATCTCTCAAGGCCCGTCCCGTGGCAGTTCAGCCAGCCCCAGGGCATGTCGCTGAGCGGCCAGCACAGACGGCGGCAGCGCCACGAAACCCAGCTCCTTGACCACCCGCTGGCCCGAGGGTGACAGCACCATGTCGAGAAAGGCCCGTTCGACGTCGGGAAGCTCGCCCTCGGGGGGGCGATTGACGTAGATCAACAGGTCCCGTGACAACGGATAGCCGCCGCTTCGCAGCGATTGTCGGCGCGGAAGAATCCCGTCTTCGGCGTTGCCGATCGCTACCGCCTTGACGTCCGCATTCAAGTGATTCAGGCCGGCGTAACCGATGCCTGCGGGATCGTCACCCACGGCGGCCACCACGGCGGCAGAGCCCGCCGACACCATGACCGATACCTTGAATTCGCCGTCACACAGGGCGCGGCGACGAAACAATCCATGGGTGCCGGAGACCGCGTTGCGCCCATACAGGTGGATGGTGCCCCCCGGACGCTCGAGCCCCAGCTGCTGCCAGCGCTCGATGCTCTCGCTGGCACCGCACGCGAGGGTGTCGGAAAAGATCGCATCGAGCTCTGCTCGAGACAGTCGAGACAAGGGGTTGTGGCGATTGACCACCACCACCAGGGCATCCTTGCCGACCACCACCGGCGTTGGCGCGTAGCCATGGCGCTCGATGAAGGCCGCGGACTCGTCCTCCTGCATGGGTCTGGACATGGGGCCCAGCAGGGTGGTGCCGGCGATCAGGGCAGGCGGTGCACTGGCCGAACCAGCCACCTGAAGCTGCAGCCTGACCCCCGGTCGCTGTTCTTCGAACTGCTCGCCCCATCGCAGCATCAACTCCGCCATGGTATCCGAGCCTATCGCATCGAGAGAGCCGGCCACGTCATGGGCGGCAACCTTCGCCGACACCAGCATGGCGGCCAACACCAGACCCGATATCAGGCTCGAGGCCGCTCTCGATGCCACGTTCGACACCGCTCCTGGTCCCGAGCTTGAAGACAACAGCGTGCGCTTGAGCGCACCTATGCAACGCGACAACCTAGACATGCGCTCCCCTGGGCGTTTCATGACACCAACGGTAGAGAAAGACTGACCCGGGTGGGTACCATGACGACACAACAACATCCACGACCAGGCGCCGCCCACCATGATGACAGAACTCGATGACGTTCCCGTGCCAAAGGGACAGCTGACGCTCCAGCTGGCCGCGACACGACAGCATACCAATGCCCACGGCGATATCCCGGCAGGTTGGCTGGTGGGCCTGATGGATCAGGCCGCGGAATGGACCGCCAGCCGCGAGGCGATGGGACGTACCGCCACCGTCGCCATCGAAGGCATGGACTTTCTGTGCCCGGTGCGTGTCGGCTCGCTGGTCTGCGTCTACACCGAGGTGCGCGATATCGGCCACAGTTCCATCAAGATCGACGTGGAGGTCTGGATCCGGTCCCTCCAGGACGCCGAAGACGCCGACCTGCACAAGGTCACCGAGGCACGCCATGTGATGGTGGCACTGGATGACAACGGTCGCATACGCGGCGTCCGATCCGATACCTGAGCGATACCTCAGCAAGAGCTGGGAACGCGACCGGCAAGAGAGAGGTGCGAGCTAGACCTGCAAGCTAGTCCTGCGAACTAGACCTGCAAGATAGCCCTTCAAGAGAGGCGCGCCCGCGGCGCGCCTGGTTTTCCGTCGCTAGCCTTCATCACCTCGCCAGGCCCGTCACCGCCGGGTCTGTGCCACCACTTTTGAGCCTCGTCTGGCGTCAGGACTCGCCTTGGCCAAGCACGCTATCGCGGGCCTTCAGGTAGGCGAACTCACCGACGTCAGAGAACTTGCGTACCTGGCGCTGGAAATTGCGATAGGACTCGTAGATCCGCGCCGACGCCTCGTCGTTATCGACCTGCTTCTGCAGCACCTGCTGCGAGGAGTCATGCAGGGCCGCCAGTACTTCCTCCGGAAACGAGCGCAGCTTGACGCCATGCTCGTTGACCAGGGCGTCCAGGGCCTCGGCGTTGCGGAAGGCAAATTCGCTGATCATGGCCAGGTTGGAGGCCTTGGCGGCTTCATTGACCACCGCCTTGAGGTCATCGGGCAGCGCATTCCAGGCATCCAGGTTGACCGTGCCCTCCAGCACCGCGCTGGGTTCATTCCAGGCCGAGGTGTAGTAGTAGTCAGCCACCTGATGCAGACCAAAGGCCAGATCATTGTAGGGCCCCACCCAGTCGGCGGCATCGAGCACGCCGGTCTGCAGGGAGGTGAAGATCTCGCTACCCGGTATGGTCAGTGTGGTCACGCCGATCCCGGCCATCGCCTCGCCGGCGAGCCCTGGCAGACGCAGCTTGAGGCCCTGCATATCCTCGAGCGAGTTGATTTCTTTCTTGAACCAGCCAGCCATCTGGGTGCCGGTGTTACCCACCGCGAAAGGCTTGAGGTTGTGGTCGGCGTAGAGCTCGTCCCACAGCTCCTGGCCGCCGCCGTAGTACAGCCAGGCGTTGGTCTCGGTGGTGGTCATGCCGAAAGGCACGGCGGTAAAGAACTGAGAAGCCGCGACCTTTCCCCGCCAGTAGTAGGAAGCGGAGTGGCCCATCTCGGCGGTTCCCTGGGACACGGCGTCAAAGACCTCCATCGGCGGTACCATCTCGCCGGCACCATGGACCCTGACCTTCATGCGTCCGCCGGACATCCGCTCGATACGCGCTGCCAGATCGTTGGCTCCGGTGCCGAGGGCCGGAAAGTTCTTGGGCCAGGACGTCACCATGTTCCAGGTGATGGTTTCCTGTGCGCTGGCGGTATTGACGAAGGGGGCGGCGGCCACGCCGGCGGCGCCGAGGCCGGCTGTCCTGAGGAAGGAACGACGTTCCATGGGGCGAGCTCCTGAAGCTTGTAGTGTCGACGCCGGGAGCGCAGGGAGCCGCGCTGAAGCGCCATTCCCCGCGCTCGGCGTGGTGTCCGCCAAGCAGTATGCGGCAAAGCGAAATTCGCCTGCAAGCCACCACCATGCAGGTCGGCCCGGCGATGGCCGGGCCGGTTTCCTGCGTCTTGCTCAAGTCACCTCAGGTCGCCTGCTCGCCCACCGGTCGAGCGCTTCCGATCAGGCGGTAGACAAGCGCACCCAGCACACCACCGATCAGCGGCGCCACCCAGAATAACCACAGCTGCGCCAGCGCCCAGTCACCCACGAACACCGCCACCGCCGTGCTGCGCGCCGGATTGACCGAGGTATTGGTCACCGGGATGCTGATCAGATGGATCAGTGTCAGCAGGCCCATGGCGGTCACCGGCGCCTTGATGACTAGACTGAGACCCCGCTACAGCGCCTCCAGCTTGGCGAAGCCCAGCACCAGCCACTTGTCGCCGTGGCCTTCGAAGCTGACCTGGACACGGGCCCGCTCGCCCTCTCCTTCGGCGTTGAGGATGACCCCCTCCCCGAATACCGGATGGCGTACCCGCTGGCCCAGCGACAAGGCAGGTAGATCGCCGCTCGCCTCCACGGTCGTCTGGGCGAAGCGCGACGGCGTTGGCCGGGCGCTGACCGGACGTGACACCTGGCCACGCAGACGCACTTCCTCGAGCAGCGACTCCGGCAATTCACGCAGAAAGCGCGACGGGCGCTGAAAGGTCTCCTTGCCGTGCATGCGACGGATCTCGGCGTGGGTGAGGTAGAGCTTCTGCATGGCGCGCGTGACCCCTACGTAGCAGAGCCTGCGCTCCTCCTCCAGGCGCCCGGGTTCTTCCAGCGACATGCGGTGGGGAAACAGGCCTTCCTCGACCCCGGCCACGAACACGATGGGAAATTCGAGTCCCTTGGCCGAGTGCAGCGTCATCAACTGGACGCTGTCCTCGAATTCGTCGGCCTCGTGCTCGCCGGCGTTGAGGGCAGCTTCGGCCAGAAAGGCTTCCAGCGCGGCCATGCCCTCCCCGGCTTCGACGTTGTCCAGCGTCTCGCCCTGGGTGAAGGCACGGGCGGCGTTGATCAGCTCTTCCAGGTTCTCGACCCGGGCCTGCCCCTTTTCCCCCTTCTCGCTCAGATGATGGTCGATCAGACCACTGCGTTGATTCACGTGGGCGATGATCTCGTGAAGCGCCATCCCCGAGGTGTCGTTGTCGAGGCCTTCGATCAAATTGGCAAAGGCACCCACGGCGTTGGCCGCACGCCCCTTGAGCGAGCCGTCGGTCAGGGTGTCGTGGATCGCCTGCCACAGCGACACTTCGGTACGACGGGCGCGATCGCGCAGTCCCTCCACCGTGCGGGTACCGATACCGCGGGCAGGGACATTGATCACCCGCTCCAGCGAGGCATCGTCGTCGCGGTTGAGCAGCAGCCGCAGGTAGGCCAGGGCGTTCTTGATCTCGAGGCGCTCGTAGAAGCGCTGGCCCCCGTAGATGCGGTAGGGCATGCCCTGGCGGATCAGGGTCTCCTCGATGACGCGGGACTGGGCGTTGGAGCGATAGAGGATGGCCACCTCCTGGCGCTTGAACCCCTCGTCGACCTTTTCCTTGATGGTGTCGACGATGAAGCGCGCCTCCTCCATGTCGTTGAAACCGGCGTAGACAGAAATCGGTTCGCCACGACTGCCGGCGGTCCACAGCTCCTTGCCCATGCGATCCGAGTTCTGCTTGATCAGGGCGTTGGCGGCGTCGAGGATGGCGCTGGTGGAGCGATAGTTCTGCTCCAGGCGCACCGTTTTGGTGTCGCTGAACTCCTGCTCGAAGCGACGAATGTTTTCCACCCGCGCCCCGCGCCAGCCGTAGATCGACTGGTCGTCATCGCCGACCACCGTCATCGGCGTGCGCTGTCCGGTCAACAGCTTCAGCCAGGCATACTGCAGGGTGTTGGTATCCTGAAACTCGTCGACCAGTACGTGGGCGAAGCGCTCCTGATAGTGGGCCAGCAGAGCAGGATTGTCGCGCAACAGCTCGAGGCTTCTGAGCAGCAGCTCGCCAAAGTCGACCAGGCCACCACGTTCGCAGGTCAGCTGGTAGACGTCATACAGCGCCACCATCTGCTCCACGTAGGCGTCACCGTTGATCCGGACCTGGTGAGGACGCAATCCCTCCTCTTTGCAGCCGCTGATAAACGACTGCACCTGACGGGGCGGAAAACGCTCGTCGTCGATCTTGTTGTCCTTCAACAGGCGCTTGATCAGACGTAGCTGATCATCGGAGTCGATGATCTGGAAGTGCTGGGGCAGACGAGCATCCTGCCAGTGGGTACGCAGCAGGCGGTGGGCGATGGAGTGAAAGGTACCCACCCAGACGTGGCGCAGCGAGATCCCCAGCAACGCCTCCAGGCGAGTGCGCATTTCCCTGGCGGCCTTGTTGGTGAAGGTCACCGCCAGCACCGCGTAGGGCGAGAGACCTTCCGCCTGCATCAGCCAGGCGATGCGATGGACCAGCACGCGGGTCTTGCCGGAACCGGCGCCGGCGAGCACCAGCATATTGCCCTGGGGAGCGCAGACCGCCTCATGCTGCGCCGCATTGAGGCCGTCGATGATCGCCGTGACGTCGTCCATGGAGAAGGCACCGCTCGAGATCGAAAATGGGCGCCCAGTCTATCACAGCGATGCTGGATAAATGGACAGGCAGGGCGCCCTCGGTCAGGAAGGATCAGACTCCGGATAGCGCAGCGGGTTGAGGCTGCGCTTTACCGCCTTGAGCTGCTCGGCGAGCTTGGGGCCCCGGGTCTTCGCCACTCCCACCGCCAGCACGTCGACCAGTACCAGATGGGCGATACGGGAACTCATGGGCGTGTAGATCTCGGTGTCTTCAGGCACATCGATGTACAACGGCAGGTCGACCTCGTCCGCCAGGGGGGAGCCGCTGGGGCAGAGACCGACCACGGTGGCGCCCGCCTCCCGTGCCAGCTTGACGCTGGCCACCAGTGCCCGGGTGCGGCCGGTCTGCGAGATCGCCACCACCACATCGCCTTCCTTGAGGGTCACCGCCGACATGTTCTGCATGTGCGGATCGGCGTAGGCGGCGGTGGAAATCTGCAGCCTGAAAAACTTGTGCTGAGCATCGAAGGCCACCGCACCGGAGGCTCCGTAGCCGTAGAACTCGACGCGATTGGCCATGGCCAGGGCGTTGATGGTCTTGTTCAACGCCTCGTTGTCGAGCCGGTCCCTGATCGACAGCAGGGTCCCCACCGTGGAATCGAAGATGCTGTGGGAAAACTCGGCCACGGAGTCGCTGTCATTCATCGAGAACTGCGCGAACTGGCTGCCCGACGCCAGCATCTGCGCCAACTTCAGCTTGAAGTCCTGAAAGCCGTTGCAGCCCAGGGCCCGGCAGAAGCGTACCACCGTGGGCTCGCTGACCTTGGCCTCAGTGGCCAGATCGACGATACGCATGTGGATAACTTCGTCGGGGTTGCGCAATACGAAGCGTGCGACCTTCTGCTCCGACCGACGGAAGTGCTCCATGCGACGTCGCATTTCATCAAACAGCGCGCGACTCACCCTCTACTCCTTTGACTGGCTGGGAGGACCCGGAGCTGGCAGGGCGCAATGCCCGTCGCTATCGATCCGGTCTGGTTCCAGTATGCCCCATGACGGCGTCAAATGCGCCCTGTGCTGCGTCATGCATCGAGCCCCCAGGCCGCCCCTGCTCAACCGGATGGATTTTTTTCTAGCGTTGGCAGAACGTTGCAGGATTGACGTCCACACCGTCATCTTTTTGTCAACTGGGGTATAGTAAAAGGGCAGTGTCGCGCAGCGTCCTGGATGCCGGCACATTCACTGCATAGGAGAATCGATCATGCGTAATGTCGAAAGGTTATCCTCCGTCAAGAGTGAACTCCTCGACATCTTCATGAGCATGGAAGTCGCCGAACACGAAAGGCGCTCCCGCACCGCGGCCCAACGTAACCTGCGAGCCCGCCGCGGCATCGAGCTTCATCGGGAATTCAAGCGTCTATCCGAAGACATCGCCGAACTGCCGGAAGACGGCAACGACGACGAAATGCACTGACCCGGTAGACTGAACCAGCACGCGTGGCCGCCGGCCCGACGTGCGCCAGACCGCCAACAACGCGGGTCTGTACCATAATTCGGGGCCTGGCCGCTGGCTCGAGCGACGGCCGGCCCATCCCTTGCGAGAATCGCACCGACGAGACTCGCCATCAGGTGTCTGTCGCCTGAAAGCCCCAGGCGCGTCAAAGGCACCGCCAAGCGTCCCTCCTGGCATGCTCTCCCAAATGCATGTCTTTGGCTGCAGGCATCAATGAACAAGCACTGACGTCTCGTTGGGCTCCCGCTGAGGCCCCACTGCCACCTCGTTGACGTCCCCCTTTGGTCACTCTGTACGGGCAGTCTTGCCCTGCCGCCCGGTTCCGATGGATCGTCTGGCATTGCCTGTCAACGCAGAGACCCGGCACAAGGCCGGGTCTCTGGTCTGGCATGCAGCAATGACGCCTGTTACAGGCTGGAGATGAACACCACCGCCACACCGATGGGCGCCACGAAGCGGGTCAAGGCGACCCACAGGGCTTCCTTGCCACCGGACAGACCGAGGTCTTCGGCCACGCCTTCGCGGTTGAGGAACCAGCCCGCGAACAGGATGGCACCCAGGCCGGTCAACGGCAGCATGAACTTGCTGGTCAGCTTGTCCAGCAGGTCGAACACCCCGAGGCCAAACAGTACCGGGTCACTCCACACGTTGAAGGACAGCAGAGCGGCGATACCCAGCGCCCAGGCGCCGATGCCGGAGACCACCGCCGACGCGGAACGCGACAACGGCGTGCGCTCTTCGACAAACTCGACCACCGGCTCGAGCAGCGAAATGGCCGAGGTCAGGGCGGCGAAGGTCAGCAGCAGGAAGAACATCAGACCCAGGATCAGGCCACCGCCCATATTGCCGAAGGCCAGCGGCAGGGTGACGAAGATCAGGCTCGGGCCGGAGGCCAGGTCGAGCTGATTGGCAAACACGATCGGGAAGATCGCCAGGCCCGCGCCGAGTGCGATCACGGTATCCATGATCACCACGGTGCGTGCGGTCTTGATCAGGTCGACCTTCTCGCCGAGGTAGGAACCGTAGGCGATCATGATGCCCATGCCCAGTGACAGGGTGAAGAAGGCGTGTCCCAGCGCTGCCAGTACCACCTCACCATTGAGTGCGGACCAGTCCGGGTTGAACAGATAGTTCAACGCCTCACCGAAGTGGCCGGTGGTCATGCCGTAGCCCACCAGCACCACCAGCAGCAGCGCCAGGGCCGGCATCAACACGTTGACCGCGCCTTCCAGGCCCTTGGTCACGCCGCGAGCAACGATACCGATGACCAGCAGCATGAAGATGGAGTGCCACAGCAGCAGCAGACCGGGGCTTGCCAGCATGCCGCTGAACAAGGCGCCGATACCGTCGGCGTCCTGGCCGCTGAAGTCACCGGTCACGCTGCCGAGGGTGTAGTACAGCGACCAGCCACCGATCACGCTGTAGAACGACAGGATCAGGAAGGCACCGATGACCCCGGCGACGCCGACCAGGGCCCAGACCTTGGGCTGACCGGCCTTGGCCGCGACGCTGGCCATGGCATTGACCGGGTTGCTTTGCCCACGCCGACCGATCATCCACTCGGTGACCAGGATCGGCAGGCCGATCAGGCCGATGCACAGCAGGTAGACGAGCACGAAGGCGGCACCACCGCTCTCGCCCACCATGTAGGGAAACTTCCAAATATTACCAAGCCCGACAGCGGAACCGGTGGCGGCGAGGATAAAGGAAAAGCGCGATGACCACTGCGCGTGTGTCGTTTTGGACATAAATCACCCTTCGGATACGTGTCGTCATCGATCGATCGGATGCAATGACGGCGTTGTGTTTGTAGTCGCCACGTCCTCGATGGTCCGGGTCACGGATCCACCGATGTACAAGGGGTCTGACGGATGTCAGCAGGATCACTGCCGGCACACCACTCTTCCCCAGCGCAGGGTTCGCGCTGGTCGAGACCGGTGGGTCCAGGCGAGTCACCATCCAAGGATAAGGAGGCGACCGTCTCTGGCCCGTGGCAAGTGACGAACAGCCGACAAAACTAGCGTATGACAATAACAAACGCCAGCCAACAATGGTCAAAGCAGCTGATTCTGTCGATCTCCCGGAAACCCGGGCAATGCCTGCCACCCCATTCTATCGGCGACTCTGGCGTACAGGTTTCTGGCCAGTTCCGGAGCCTCGCGATTATCCGCCGTATGCACAAAAAGAAAAGGGGTTTTCCCCTGTTTTATCCACAAGGCGAGCTGGTCTATCCAGGGGGTGAAATAGTGCTCGTTGATGGCGCTGTCAAGATGGCCAATGAAACGTATCACAGGAAATTTTGCTGTAGAGATCACGTGTAGTGGGCGTCTTGGCTTTTCCGCACGAGCCTGGATCAATCCCGAATGGGCCTCGGGCGGTCCGGAAAACAACGGCCTGACATCCAGCATCACGCGATCGGCGCCATGACTTATCAACAGGGCGTTGATATCTCTCTCGGCGCTCCCCTTGTGGAAAAATTCACTGTGGCGCAGTTCTACTGCGCAGGGTACGTCTTGTGGCCAATCTCTTAGAACCTTCTCCAGAGCAGGCACCTCCTCAGGACCAAAGTCCCTGGGGAGCTGAATCATGACCGGCCCGAGGCGGTCCTTCAGTGGCCACAGGGCCTCGACGAAGTCGCCCACATCGGTCTCGACCTGGCGCAATCGTTTTGCATGTGTCAGCGCCTGGGGCAGCTTGAAGCAGAAGCGAAAGCCCGGTGGCGCCTGGCGGGACCAACCTTCCACCGTCCGTGGCCTGGGCGCCCCGCTGTAGAAGGTGGTATTTCCCTCGACGGCGTTGAATACGGCGGCGTAGTCGTCGAGCCAACCCTCGCGCCCGGCGTGGGGTGGATAGAGACCACCACGCCAGTCGGGATTGGCCCACATCGGCAGACCAATGTACATGGGTGGTTGCGCTGATCGATCGTTCAAGAAGGCAGACTCGACGGTTTCAGGGGCGCCAGCATAGCATCGCCCCGCCCGGTGTTGCCGAACGGGGCGATGCTGACAAGCTGCAAGCGGCGCCGAGCGCCGGAGCTTCTCGCCCTCAGCCGGGACTCTGTCCGAAAAGCCGACGGACACAGGGGATTTTCAGCCTCCTAGAAGTCGTACTTGGCGGAGAACTGAACCCTGTCCAGGTCGAAGGTATCGCCGTCCACCTCATCCAGGTCGTAGCGCTGATACTCCGCCGACAGTGTGGTATTGGCAAAGGGCGACCACATCAGGTTGAGAAAGAAGCTGTCGTAGCTGTCGGTGTCATCGCCGGTACCGTTGCTGTCGAGTTCAGTCGCCGAGTAGGCGATGCTCGAGCGCAGCGTGTCGGTCCAGTAGTGACGATAGATGGCCGAGGCGCCCCAGGACTCCACCATCTTGATCTGGCCGTCCTCCACCTTGGCGTTGGGGTAGGCGCCCAGCGCCATGTAGCGTCCCAGGTTGCCATAGTTGGCCTGCAGCATGAGGTCGTCTTTTTCGAACACCGGGAATCGTCCGGTCAGGCTGTAACCGGCCCCCCAGCGACTGTCGTCGTCCTCGGCGTCATCCAGGCTGAAGCGCCTGACCACGGTGGCCGCTGAAACATGCCCCCACTCCTGGTCCACATTGACCCGGGCCACCATGTCCGGGGTGTCCTGGTCGTCGTCGCCGTCCTCGGGGTTCTCCACCGCGAACTGCAGGCTGCCCCAATCCAGCGGATAGGTATAGCGAAGCTGTGGCTGGCGCACGAAGATCGAGCCGGTATGGGTACTGAAGGCGTCGATCTCGCCAAGCCCCTTGAGATCCATGAAGGTTGACCAGTACTGCCCGGCCAGCCAGTTGCCCCAGCTCAGGTAGGCGTGGCGCAGCCGCGGCGCGTAGGAGTGCGAAACAAATTCGTTGGCTTCGTCGTCGGCGCCATAGAAGTCCGTCTCGATATAGGTCTTCATGGTATCGCCACCCAGCGGTGTACTGGTACCAAAGCTCAGACGCGTTTCCCGCGCACTGAAACTGACGCGGTTGTCGGCGTCATCGTCGGTGGCGCGCAACAGCCCCGCCGTCACCGTCTCGTTGGCCTTGCCGTCGCTGAGCCCATTGTCGGAGAACGCCGCCTGAGCCTTGATGTAGCCGCCAAAGGACACCGTGGTATCTCCCACCAGGAAGTCGCCACTATCGGTGCGCTTGACCACGTTCTCGCTGACGTCGGCGACGTCCTGCTGCATGCTGGCCTGCTGGTTGATCAGGTTATCGATCTGGGCCTGCTGCTGTTCAACCAGTTGCATGGCCGCCTGCTGTTGGGCCTTGAGCTGTTCGATCTGGGCCTTCAGGTCATTGAGTTCCTGCATCGACGTCTGCGCCTCGGCCGCGATCGGCATCAGCAGACAAAGGCCCGTTCCCGTCAGCAAGGCGCTTGTGGATCGTAATCCGCTCATCGCCGTCCCCCTTCATTATCGTTGTCGTGGCGGTCGTCATGGCGGCTGTCGCTGAACTGAATCACCGACGCCTGCACGCTCGGAGACTCAGGCATGGCCGGCAAACCACTCGCAGGAATGGCGACCACGTATAACCAAGCGCTTAACTAACGAATATAGGAATGAAGGTTAGAGAACGGTGTTTGATATTGTGCCCAATGAAGCACGAAAAAGAAGCGTCCGAATTAGCAAAACAATAGAAATATATCTTACAAATTCATAATGCTAGAACCGGAAAATATGGAAAATTACGAGCTTTCTTCTTTATCAAGTACCGGTACAGCATATATCGATAGGCAGTAGAAGCGGCGCCTGGCCGACCTCAAGAAAATACCACTGCATCAACGTGCTGTTTTTGTGATCTGGTTCTCGGACCGGCAGCGCGGAGCCTGTCAACACAGATGACACTTGAAATGATTCTGACTCTTTAACACCCTGCCGCCAGGGGCGCCGCATTCCTCTCGGGATTCAGGTGCACTACCTCTGGCAGGCCGAGGTTTCCGATGTCCCAGGACCAACACTCCGGATAAAGCTGCTTTGTCGCCTCAAGACTTCCCGGCGCTGCGCCAGGATACCTTTGGCCTCGCAGCTATGACGCTGACTCGTCGCGCCGTCGGCGATACCTCTCGGCCGACATCACTCTGGAAAGAGCTCTTCGTCACTTCATGTGGATTTGGGCTGCCGGCACCGATCGCGTCACGCTTCTAGCGCCTATCTAGAAAAACTGTGTTCATTACCATCAATGACTTGAACATTGATCTATCGAGCTAGGGGGAGCCATACCCCGGTAGACGGAATATCGCGTTGTCCTCGACCGCACCTCCTGGATCTGCGGCGACACTTGAGCCTACGCTTCCCTCAGCACTACACAACAGGAAGGGAACAAGCCCGACCTCGTGAGGCCGGGCAAAGCTGGATGCAGCAAAACGGGGTCAGTCGACGTTGTTGTGCCAGCAGATAGAGCATCTACAACCAAAGAAAGCCGACAGATTTCGCATGATGAGAGGACTCAGCCACCCCGACGGCGTAACTGACGAAGCTCGCCGTTCAGCGCCTTGATGATGGTGTAGCACATCACAATCATCACCACCGAGAAGGGGATCGCGGTAGCCGTGACTCCGGCCTGGAGCGCCGAGAGTCCGCCGCCGATCAGCAGTACGATGGCAATCAGGCCTTCCACCGTGGCCCAGAACATGCGCTGAGGGCGCGGTGCATCGATCTTGCCACCGGCGGTGATGGTATCGATCACCAGCGAGCCGGAATCCGACGAGGTGACGAAGAAGATCAGCGCCAGGATAATGCCCAGGGTCGACATCAGGCCCGACAGCGGCAGCTCGTTGAGCATGGCGAACAGCGACAGCTCGGGGCTGTAGCTGTCGATCACGTATTCCTTGACCAGGCTACCGGCCGGATTGGCATATAGCTGGTCGAGGGCGGTGGCGCCGAACACGCCCATCCAGATGAAGATGAACAGACTCGGGATCACCAGCACACAGATCACGAACTCACGCACCGTGCGCCCCCGGGAGACGCGGGCGATAAACATGCCGACGAAAGGCGCCCAGCTGATCCACCAGGCCCAGTAGAAGATGGTCCAGGATTGGCGATAGGCGTCGTCCTCGCGGCCGAAGGGGGCCGACAGCGGGATGAACTTCGTCACGTAGGTCTCAAGGCCGGCCCAGAAGCCGGCGAGCGCTGCCAGGGTCGGGCCGGCGAACAGCACGAAGAAGAAGAACAGCACGGCCATTCCCATGTTGATCTCGGAAAGCCGCTTCACGCCACCTTCCAGACCGCGCCACACCGAAACCAGCGCCACTGCGGTGACGGCTGCGATCACGACCACCTGAGTGGTGATGCTGACGTCCAGGCCGAAGACGAAGTTCATGCCGGCGTTGGCCTGCTGAGCGCCGAGGCCGAGCGAGGTGGCCAGGCCAAACAGGGTCGAGAATACCGCCAGGATGTCGATGACGTGGCCCCACCAGCCCCAGACGCGGTCACCCAGCAGCGGGAAGAACGCCGAACGGATGGAGAAGGGCAGGCCCTTGTTGTAGGTAAAGATGGACAGCGCCAGCGCCATCACCACGTAGACGGCCCAGCCGTGGATGCCCCAGTGCAGATAGGTGCCGGCCAGCCCCATGGCGGTGGCGTCGGCGATGGCCTCAGCGTTCAGTTCCCCGTCGCTGCCGAAGGGCGAGGGCGTGCCTAGCGGCGAGGAGACGTTGGCGTGATAGACCGGTTCCAGCACGCCGAAGAACAGCAGGCCGATGCCAATGCCGGCCGCGAACAGCATCGCAAACCAGGACAGGTAGCCATACTCCGGCGTGGCGTCGGGGCCGCCCAGGCGGACCTTGCCGTATGGCAGCACGACCAGTGCCAGACAGAACAGGATGAAGCCGTCCACCACGATCATGAAGTAGCTGTCGAGGGTGCCGGTGGAGAAGCTGACAATGGACTGAAATAGATTACCGGCTCGCTCGGGGAACAGCAGCGTCAGCACGATGAAGACAATCGAGGCCAGCGCCGAGATGGCGAAGACCCGGTTATGTATATCGAAGCCGATAGGCCCCAGGCTGCCCTCGAAGTTGTCCTGCCCGACGGTATAGTCCGTCTGCATGTCGTCCGAAACCGGGGTTGGAGCCTGCTCGCTTTGAGTACTCATGAATGATGCTCCTGTGGATGGAAACACACTGGCCGAGTGAGTCTCGCACACGTCAGCTGTTGCGTGTGACAGGACAAGCGATGAGAGCTGAGGCTCCCTTACCAGTAGCGGAAAGATTGAGCTCTCGGCGTCAATATGTGCACCGGAAACAGCAGCCCTCCCCTGAAACCCTCTACCCCGTGCAGGTCAGCACAACAGGGGGGACCGCAAATAACGCGTGGAAATATCAACGAAAGCGACGCCGCTTTCCGTTCAACGCCTTGATCACTGTATAGCACATCAGAATCATCACCACCGAGAACGCAACGAGATATCGTCAAATCCGGTGCCGGGCTATTTGGCGGCAGTCCTGTCTGATTGATCGGTGACTTGCTCTCCATCCCTGAACTGAAGTGGACCCCATTCCCAAGCAAAAAGAGCGCGGGACACCGGGGTGTCACCGCACTCTCTTTAGCCTCCAAGAACAAGAACGGACTGCATCAACACCTTCTCTGGAGTTGATGGGAAGATTTCCCTTCCGTCACGCCGAGTCTGCGACCGCTGCCATACTATCGCCCGACGGTATGTCTACTCCACCGTCACCGACTTGGCCAGATTGCGCGGCTGATCGACATCGGTCCCCTTGAGCACCGCCACGTGGTACGACAATAGCTGCAGCGGCAGGGTGTAGAGGATCGGCGCCAGTGCCTCGTGGACGTGGGGCAGGTGCAGCACCTGGATGCCCTCGCTGGCGTTCAGGCCGACATTCTCGTCGGCGAACACGTACAACTCGCCGCCTCGAGCCTTGACCTCCTGCAGGTTGGACTTGAGCTTGTCGAGCAATTCGTCGTTGGGCGCCACCGAGATCACCGGCATCTCGCTGTCCACCAGCGCCAGAGGGCCGTGCTTGAGCTCGCCCGCCGGGTAGGCCTCGGCGTGAATGTAGGAAATTTCCTTGAGCTTCAAGGCGCCTTCCTGGGCGATGGGGAAGTGGGCGCCACGTCCCAGGAACAGCGCATGGTGCTTCTCGGCGAAGGCCATGGATAGCCGCTCGATGGCCTCGTCCAGGCCCAGCACCTGGCTGCACAGCGCCGGCAGGGTCCGCAGAGCGGCGACGATCTCGGCCTGCTCGTCCTCGTCCATGCCCCGCACCCGGCCAAGCGCCAGGGCGAACAGCATCAGCGCGGTCAACTGGGTGGTGAAGGCCTTGGTGGAGGCCACACCGATCTCGGGGCCGGCCTGGGTCATCAGGCTCAGGTCGGCCTCGCGCACCAGCGAGCTGCCCGGTACGTTGCAGATACCCAGGCTGCCCAGGTAGTTGTCCTGCTCCATGGCAAACCGCAGCGCGGCCAGGGTGTCGGCGGTCTCGCCGGACTGGGACAGGGTCACGAACAGGGTGCCCTGGGGCACCACCACCTGGCGGTAGCGATACTCGGAGGCGACCTCCACCTGCACCGGGATGCCGGTGTAGCGCTCGAGCCAGTAGCGCGCCACCATGCCGGCGTGATAGCTGGTGCCGCAGGCCACGATATGGATCTGGCGGACCTGCTGGAACAGTCCCTCGGCATCGGGGCCGAAGCTTTCCACCAGCACCGAGCGGTCGCCCAGGCGGCCTTCCAGCGCCGCGGCGATCACCGCCGGCTGTTCGTGGATCTCCTTGAGCATGAAGTGGCGGTACTCGCCCTTGCTGGCGGCGCCGTCACCATGCTCGAAGGTCTGGACCTCACGCTCGACGGCGGTCCCCTCGGCATCGAAGATCTCGATGCGACCATTGGCGGACAGGCGCACCACGTCGCCTTCACGCAGATAGATGAAGCGATCGGTCACCGGCAGCAGCGCCAGCGGGTCAGACGCCAGGAAGGCCTCACCGATGCCGACGCCGACCACCAGCGGGCTGCCCTTGCGCGCGCCGACCACCACATCGGGCTCGTCCACCGCCATGACCCCCAGGGCGTAGGCGCCATCGAGGCCGGCGACGACCCGCTGGAAGGCGCTGAGCAGATCACCGTCGAGGCGAGACTCACGCTCCAGCAGGTGGGCGATCACCTCGGTATCGGTCTCGGACTCGAACACATAGCCCTGATCGGTGAGTTCCCGACGCAGCTGCTCGTGATTCTCGATGATGCCGTTATGCACCACCGCCAGGCGATCACGCGACTGGTGGGGATGGGCGTTGGGCTCGCTGGGGCGACCGTGGGTCGCCCAGCGGGTGTGAGCAATACCGCTGAGCCCCGGCAGCGCCGAATCCTCCAGTCGCGCCTCGAGCGCGGCCACCTTGCCCACCGCGCGCTGGCGCACCAGTTCTCCCTCGGGGCTGCGCACCGCCATGCCGGCACTGTCATAGCCGCGGTACTCGAGGCGCTTGAGGCCTTCGAGCAGAATGTTCTGTACGTTGCGCTGGGCCACCGCGGCGACGATGCCACACATAGGGGTCACTCCTTGAGAGATTCGTTATTGGCTACCGCTGACCAGCAATCGAGAGGGGGCCGCAACGGCAGAATCGGGCGGAAGCGTCCGTCAATCCTCGTCCTTGGTCGGCCGCGGCCAGTTGGCCTTGGCGATCTGGCGGGACCTCGTCACCGCCAGGCTATGATCGGCGACGTCGCGGCTGATGGTGGAGCCGGCACCGACGGTGGCGCCCTCGCCGACACTGACCGGGGCTACCAGCGCCGAATTGGACCCGATGAAGGCGGCGTCACCGATCTCGGTGCGGTGCTTGTTGGCACCGTCATAGTTGCAGGTGATGGTGCCGGCGCCGATATTGACCTCGCGTCCCAGGCGGGCGTCACCCACGTAGCTCAGGTGGTTGATCTTGCTGCCCTCGCCCACTTCGGCGTTCTTGGTTTCGACAAAGTTACCGACCTTGGCCTTGACCGCCAGGCGCGAGCCAGGACGCAGCCGGGCGAAGGGACCGATCTGGTTCAGCCCGGCCAATACTGCACCGTCGACGATGCTGTGGGCCTCGATGACGCTTTCGGCGCCAACATGGCTGTTGCGTACCACCGAGTAGGGGCCGATGCGCACACCTTCTCCGAGCTCCACCTCGCCTTCGAACACACAACCCACGTCGATGAAGACGTCGTGCCCGCAAGTCAGCTTGCCACGCACGTCGAGACGGTCTGGGTCGGCCAGGGCCACGCCCTTTTCCATCAGCGCCTCGGCGATGTCACGCTGGTATGCTCGCTCGAGACGCGCCATCTGGGCGCGATTGTTGACGCCTTCGACCTCCATCGGCCGTGCCGGCTGGGCAGTGGCCACCTCAATGCCCTCGGCGGCGGCCATGGCGATCACATCGGTCAGGTAGTACTCGCCCTGGGCGTTGTCCGACGACAGCTCAGGCAACCAGCGCTTCAGCTGGGCGCTGGTCATGGCCATGATGCCGGTGTTGCACTCGGTGATCGCAAGCTCGCTTTCAGAGGCATCCTTCTGCTCGACGATGGCCACCACCTTGCCTTGGTCGTCACGCACGATGCGGCCGTATCCCGCCGGGTCGTCCAGGGTCACGGTCAGAAGCCCCATATGGCGCTCGTCCACCTGCTCCAGCAAGGCCGCCAGCGTTTGCCGACGGATCAGCGGCACGTCACCGTAGAGCACCAGCACCTTGCCATCGCCAAGCTGGCCCAGCGCCTGGGCGACGGCGTGACCGGTACCCTTCTGCTCGGCCTGATGGGCAAAGCGAACCTCGCTGTCGGCCAGGGCATCGCGAACCCGCTCGCCACCGTGCCCGATGACCACGTGGGTGCGATCCGCATCGAGACCCCGGGCAGTATCGACCACATGACGGACCATCGGCTTGCCCGCCAGGGTATGCAGCACCTTGGGCAGGCTCGAGCGCATGCGGGTGCCCTGTCCGGCGGCGAGAATCACCACATCGAGGCTCATCGTGACTCCTTGTCTAAAACAAAAGATCGAAGCAAATATCGCAACAGTAGCGAACCGACCAACGGTTTCAGTGATCCGTCGTGAGAGGCCAGCGCTACTATTCTAGCGGGGTGTCGACATCCGTCACCACCGTCAGCCCCAGGGTATCGACCATCTCCTGCCCAAAGCGCGTCACAAAGGCGGGGCTGACCCGACTTTCCCAGCCCTCACCCTGACGCACCAGCATCACCACCGGCAACTCCTGGTCGATGGCGGCCTGCATGCCTTCCTCTTCGCCCATCACGCTCAGCGCGGTGGCCCAGGCGTCGGCCCAGGCATTGGACGGATGCACCACCGTCACCGAGGCCAGCCGATGGGTGATGGGGCGCCCTGTGCGGGGGTCGATGGTATGGGAGTAGCGCTTGCCATCGGCCTCGAAGTAGTGACGGTAGTCACCGGAAGTCGCCACCGAGACGTCATCGAGGCCGACCACGTGCTGAGCCTTGGGCGCACCGTTCTCGGGCACCTCGATACCGATGCGCCAAAGCCCCTTGCCACCGTCACGGCGCCCCTTGACCTTGACCTCTCCGCCAAGGTTGACCAGGTAGTTGGCGATACCCTGGCGATCCAGATAGGCCGCCACCTCGTCGGTGGCGAAACCCTTGGCCACCCCTGACAGATCGATGTAGACGTCACGCAGGCGACGGGCCTGGGCCTCGGCGGTGTCGATCTCGAGCGCGTCCATGCCGACCTGAGACAAGCGCTGCTCGAGTACCTCTTCCTCGGGGATTTCCCGGGGCCGGGCCTCGGGGCCAAAACTCCACAGATTGACCAGGCTACCGACGGTGACGTCGAAGGCGCCGTGACTTTGCTGGTTGACCGACTGGCTGATGGCCAGCACCTCCATGAATTCGTCGGAGATCGGCTGCCATTGCCCCAGCGGTGACTGATTGAAGGCGGACAGCTCCGAATCCTCGCGCCAGGTCGACATGGAGGCGTCGACCGCGTGCATCTCGTCGAGTACGCCCTGCTCGATCTCCTCGACCTGCTCGCGTGTCAGCGGATCGGCCAGGGTGATCTGGTAGAAGGTGCCGAAGATGTCGCCTTCCAGGGTGATCGGCGAACGGGTAGTGGTCTCTTCGCTGCAACCGGACACCAGCAGTGCCATCAGGAGGGGCGCCAGCCAGGTTGTCAGCCATCCACGCCGAGCGGTCTTGAATCCAGTCATGAGGGGTCTCTTCAGATATATCAGCCAAACAGCCAGATCAGGGCGATACCAAGCAGCAGGCGATAGACGACGAAGGGCTGCATGCCGATGCGCTTGATGAACGACAGGAAGAAATGGATGCACAGGTAGGCGCTGACGCCGGACAGCAGCGTGCCGAGCGCCATGTCACCCCAGTGCACATCGACACCCGTCTGAATCAGCTCGCAGGCCTCGAGCCCTCCCGCCAGCACGATCACCGGAATCGACAGCAGAAACGAGAAGCGGGCCGCCGCTTCACGCCCCATGCCCAGCATCAGTGCCACGGTGATGGTGATGCCGGAGCGCGAAGTGCCGGGGATCAGCGCCAGCGCCTGGCCGATGCCGATCCACAGGGCATCGCTCCAGCGCAGCTGATACTCGCTGCGCGAGCCCCTGAAGCGCCAGTCGGCCAGCCCCAGCAGCAGGCCGAAGAAGATCAGACCGAACGCCAGCACCATGGGCGAGCGGGCATACTGCTCGATGACGTCCTTGAACAGCAGTCCGGCCAGCCCCACCGGAACGGTGGCGAGGATCACCCACCAGGCCAGCCGAGCGTCCTGATCGGTGCCGCGACCGGCGACGCTGGCACACCAGCTCGTCAGCATGCGCAGGATCTCGTCGCGGAAATAGATGACCACCGCGCCAAGGCTACCCAGATGCAGCGCCACGTCGAAGGCCAGTCCCTGGTCCGGCCAGTCGCTGAACACGGGGACCAGTATCAGGTGGGCGGAGCTCGATACCGGAAGAAATTCGGTGATTCCCTGAATCAGGGAGAGAACGACAATCTGTAGCCAATCCATGGAGTGACCCGTAAGCGAGGGGTAACAGGCAAAACGCCCGCAAGAGCATACACTCCACGGGCGTTCTTGTCCGCTGTCAGGGGGCCCCTGGCCGCCCCCGCTGCGGTCGATCAAGTTCCCATCAGTACCAGCGTGGCGATGGAAAAGTAGATGACCACCCCGGAGGCGTCGATCAGGGTGGTGACCAGCGGTGCCGAGGCGGTGGCCGGATCCCAGCCCAGCCGATCGAGCACGAACGGCAGGCACATGCCGAGCAGGCTGCCGAACAAGACGATGCAGATCATGCTGATGGCCACCACCAAGGCCACCGCCTCACCACCTCTAATGACCCCGATGGGGGCCACCGCCAGGGCCATGGTCAGTCCCAGCGAGCCTGCCACCAGCAGTTCTCGGCCGAGCAGCTTGCTCCAGTCCTTGATGCCGACGTCACCGGTGGCCATGCCTCGCACCATCAGGGTGGCGGCCTGGGCGCCGGCATTGCCACCGCTGCCGATCAACAGCGGCAGAAAGAACACCAGGGTCACCTGGGCGGCGATGGTGTCCTCGAAGTGGGCGATGCCGGCTCCCGAGAAGAGGTTGCCGAACACCAGCAATACCAGCCAGATCACTCGCTTGCGATACAGGCTCCACAGCGGCACCCGGGACACGCCACCTTCCAGCTGACCGATCGACATGCCCTTGTGGATGTCCTCGGTGGCCTCGGACTCGACCACGTCCATGGCGTCGTCGTGGGTGACGATGCCGACCAGTCGCTCGTCGGTGTCCGTCACCGGCAACGCCAGCAGGTCGTAGCGTGCCACCACCCGGGCGACCTCTTCCTGCTCGGCGTCCACACCGATGCTGATGACGTCGTGGATCATCAGCTCGTCGATGATCGCCTGGGGCCGTGCCACCATCAGCTGTCTCAGTGACATGGTGCCGGCCAGGCGGCCGTGCTCGTCCACCACGTACAGCTGGTAGACGGTCTCGGCGTCGGGAGCGGTCTGGCGCACCCGCATCATCGCCCGGGACACGGTGAGCCCCATCGGGATCGCCACATAGTCGGCGGTCATCAGGGCGCCGGCGGTGCCCTCTTCGTAGCTCGCCAGGCGCTTGAGCGCCTCGCGCTCGCGCCGCGCCATGCGCCGTAACAGCGCCTCCTTGCGATCATCTCCCAGCACCTTGAACAGGTCGGCACGTTCATCCGAGCCCATCTTGTCGAGGATTCGCGACAGCCAGGCGTCCTCGATGCGAGACGCCATGGCATCCTGGGCCTCGAATGGCAGGTGACCGAACACGCTGGCCTGGCGCCCCACCGGCAGGCAGGCCAACAGCGCCACGGCGCTGTCCAGGCGGTCCTCATCCTCGATCAGTCGCTCGAGGATCTCGGCCAGATCCGCCGAGCGAATCTCGGGCAGGCGGGCTTCCAGCGTCTTGCTGTCGCGGGGATCGAGGGCACGCAGCAGCACCTGCTTGTGCGCACCCAGGCTGGGGGTCAGATTCATGGACGTCTCCTCATGGCCGGCGTCCTTGCCGCAAATCGCTGAGGCGCAGTGTCCCCAAGAGACGACCTATCGGGGCTGCTCGAAAAGGCGACATGATGCCATGTCTGGATGAACATTAGACACAAGGCAAGCATTGAAGAAGCGTCAGTCGCGGTTCGCTGCCGTCATCACCAACGAAAACGCCCCCCGAATGTCAGCCATTCGGGGGGCGTGGGGCATCGGCGCCAGGGAACTTAGCCCTTGCCGGCCTTCCTGCGCAGCTGCTGGATGGTACGCAGCTGGGCCAGGGCCTCGGAGAGTTCCGCCGCGGCGCGGGTGTAATCCAGCTCCGCCGACTTGTCCTCCATGGCCTTGATGGCCTGCTTGCGGGCCTCTTCGGCGGCCGCTTCATCCAGATCGGATGCGCGAACCGCCGTGTCGGCCAGCACGATCACCTTCTCGGGCTGCACTTCGATAAAGCCGCCGGAGACGTAGAAGTGCTCCTCGCTGCCTTCGTTGAGCACCCGCACAGGGCCCGGAGCCAGCTCGGTCAGCAGCGGCGTGTGGCCGGCCAGGATGCCAAGATCCCCCAGGATGCCAGCCGCCACCACCTGCTCGGCACTACCGGAGTAGACCGAGGCTTCGGCACTGACGATCTCGCATTGGATGGTTTTCGTCATGATGACGTCTCCCGGTTAGAGGGATTACTTCATCTGGTTGGCTTTCTCGACGGCCTCGTCGATGGTGCCGACCATGTAGAAGGCCTGCTCGGGCAGCTCGTCGTACTCGCCGTCCAGGATGCCCTGGAAACCACGGATGGTCTCCTTCAGCGACACGTACTTGCCGGGAGAGCCGGTGAACACCTCGGCAACGAAGAACGGCTGTGACAGGAAGCGCTGGATCTTACGCGCACGTGCCACGATCTGCTTGTCTTCGTCGGACAGCTCGTCCATACCCAGGATGGCGATGATGTCCTTGAGCTCCTTGTAGCGCTGGAGCACGCCCTGAACACCGCGCGCGACGTTGTAGTGCTCGTCGCCCACCACCAGCGGATCAAGCTGGCGAGAGGTGGAGTCCAGCGGGTCGATGGCCGGATAGATACCCAGCTCGGCGATGGAACGCGCCAGCACCACGGTGGCGTCCAGGTGCGAGAAGGTGGTCGCCGGAGACGGGTCGGTCAAGTCATCCGCGGGCACGTAGACGGCCTGCACGGAGGTGATCGAGCCGGTCTTGGTGGAGGTGATACGCTCCTGCAGAACGCCCATCTCCTCGGCCAGGGTCGGCTGGTAACCCACCGCGGACGGCATACGGCCCAGCAGTGCGGACACCTCGGTACCGGCCAGGGTGTAACGGTAGATGTTGTCGACGAACAACAGTACGTCACGACCTTCGTCACGGAACTTCTCGGCGATGGTCAGACCGGTCAGGGCCACACGCAGGCGGTTCCCGGGCGGCTCGTTCATCTGGCCGTAGACCAGTGCCACCTTGTCGAGAACGTTGGACTCCTGCATCTCGTGGTAGAAGTCGTTACCTTCACGAGTACGCTCACCGACACCGGCGAACACGGAGTAACCGCTGTGCTCGGTGGCGATGTTACGGATCAGTTCCATCATGTTGACGGTCTTGCCGACACCGGCACCGCCGAACAGACCGACCTTGCCGCCCTTGGCAAACGGGCACACCAGGTCGATGACCTTGATGCCGGTCTCGAGCAGCTCGTTGGTGGCCGCCTGGTCGGCGTAGCCCGGAGCCTCGCGGTGGATCGGCATGCGCTCCTGCTCGCCGATCTCACCGGCCTCATCGATCGGCTCGCCGAGCACGTTCATGATGCGGCCCAGGGTTTCCTGGCCGACCGGGACGGAGATGGCCGCGCCGGTGTTATCGGTGTTCATGCCGCGCTTGAGCCCTTCGGTCGAGCCCATGGCGATGCAGCGCACCACGCCGTCGCCCAGCTGCTGCTGGACTTCGAGGATGGTCTCCTTTTCGGTGACCTTCAGCGCGTCGTAGACCTTGGGAACATCGTCCCGCGGAAACTCTACGTCAATCACCGCGCCGATGATTTGTACGATACGTCCGCTCATCTTGGTTCCTCTCTAATACCTGCAAATGAAACCTGCATGCCTTAAACAGCGGCGGCACCGCCAACGATCTCGGAGATTTCCTGGGTAATGGCCGCCTGACGGGCCTTGTTGTACACCAGCTCCAGATCGTCGATCAGATTGCCCGCGTTGTCGGTCGCGCTCTTCATGGCAACCATGCGTGCCGCCTGCTCGCACGCTGTGTTCTCGACCACCGCCTGATACACCTGCGCTTCAACGTAGCGCACGAGCAGGCTGTCGAGCAGCGCCTTGGCATCCGGCTCATACAGGTAGTCCCAGCTGCTGGGACGCTTGTTCTCGTCGTCTTCCTCGACCTTTGCGGTGTCCTCGGTCAGCGGTAGCAGCTGACGGACGACCGGCTTCTGGGTCATGGTATTGACGAATTCGTTGTGCACCACGTAAAGACGATCCAGCTTGCCTTCATCGTAGGCATCCAGCATCACCTTCACGCTGCCGATCAGATCATCAAGACTCGGCGTTTCCCCCAGGCCACTCTTGGCGGCGACCAGGCTTCCCCCATACTTGCGGAAGAAGCTGCTGGCCTTGCTGCCGAGGGCACAGAAGTCGAGCTCGGCGCCCTTCTCGTGCCACGCCTGAGCGTCCTTGACCGTCGCCTTGAACAGGTTGACGTTCAAGCCGCCACAGAGACCACGATCGCTGGAGACGACGATGTAACCGACGCGCTTGGCCTCACGCTCTTCCATCCACGGATGCTTGTATTCCGGGTTGGCCTGGGCGAGATGACCCACCACGTGACGGATCTGTTCGGCGTAAGGCTTGCTCGCCGACATCCGTTCCTGGGTCTTGCGCATCTTCGACGCCGCCACCATCTGCATCGCATTGGTGATCTTCTGCGTGTTCTTGATGCTCGCAATCTGCGTGCGAATCTCTTTTCCGACTGCCATGGCGATCTACCCTTGTTCGGTGACCCTCAGAATCCTGTTCGACCACCTGGCCCGCCTTGCGGCGGGCCAGTGGACGTTTACCAGCTCTGAGAGGACTTGAACTTCTCGAGACCCTGCTTCAGGCCGTCCTTGATCTCGTCGTTGTAGTCGCCAGACTCGTTGATCTTGTCGAGCAACTCGCCGTGCTCGGACTTCATGTACTCGTGGAGCGCATGTTCGAAGTCCAGCACCTTGTTGACGTCGACGTCGTCCAGGAAGCCTTCGTTGGCGGCAAACAGGGAGATCGCCATCTCGGCAACCGACATCGGCGAGTACTGCTTCTGCTTCATCAGCTCGGTGACGCGCTGACCGTGCTCGAGCTGCTTGCGGGTGGCTTCGTCCAGGTCGGAGGCGAACTGGGAGAAGGCCGCGAGCTCGCGGTACTGGGCCAGAGCCAGACGCACGCTGCCGCCGAGCTTCTTGATGATCTTGGTCTGTGCCGAGCCACCCACACGAGACACCGACAGACCGGCGTTGATGGCCGGGCGGATGCCTGAGTTGAACAGGTCGGTCTCGAGGAAGATCTGACCGTCGGTGATCGAGATCACGTTGGTCGGAACGAAGGCAGACACGTCGCCGGCCTGGGTCTCGATGATCGGCAGTGCGGTCAGCGAGCCGGTCTTGCCCTTCACTTCACCGTTGGTGAACTTCTCGACGTAGTCGGCGTTGACACGCGCGGCACGCTCGAGCAGACGGGAGTGGAGGTAGAAGACGTCGCCAGGGAAGGCTTCACGGCCCGGCGGACGACGCAGCAGCAGCGACACCTGGCGGTAGGCCACGGCCTGCTTGGACAGATCGTCATAGACGATCAGCGCGTCTTCACCGCGGTCGCGGAAGTACTCGCCCATGGTGCAGCCGGAGTAGGCGGCGAGGAACTGCATCGGGGCCGGATCGGCGGCGCCGGCGGCGACCACGATGGTGTGCTCCATGGCGCCGTGCTCTTCGAGCTTGCGCACCACGTTGGCGATGGTCGACTGCTTCTGACCGATGGCCACGTAGACACAGGTGACGCCGGTGCCCTTCTGGTTGATGATCGCGTCGATGGCGATCGCCGACTTACCGATCTGACGGTCGCCGATGATCAGCTCACGCTGACCGCGGCCGATCGGCACCATGGCATCGATGGACTTGAAACCGGTCTGGATCGGCTCGTCGACGGACTGACGAGTGATGACGCCAGGTGCGACCTTCTCGACCGCGTCGGTTTCCTTGGTGCCCAGGTCGCCCTTGCCGTCGATGGGGTTACCGAGGGCGTCGACCACACGGCCGCGCAGTTCGGGACCCACCGGCACCTCGAGGATGCGACCGGTACACTGGGCAGTCATGCCCTCTTCCAGCTGCAGGTAATCACCCAGAACCACGGCACCGACGTTGTCGCGCTCGAGGTTCAGGGTCATCCCGAAGATGCCGCCGGGGAATTCGATCATCTCACCGAACATTGCGTCGGCGAGGCCGTGAATCTGCACGATACCGTCAGATACGCTGACGATCGTGCCCTGATTACGGGCTTCGGATGCGACGTCAAGCTTCTCGATACGCTGCTTGATGATGTCGCTGATCTCGGAAGGATTCAGTTGCTGCATGCCATGTCCCTCAGACTCAGGCGGAAAGGGCTTCCTGGAGGCGGTTCAATCGACCACGTACCGAACCGTCGATGACGGTGTCGCCGGCACGCAGGATCACGCCGCCCAGGAGCGTCTTGTCCACCTGAGTGGTAATGGAGATTTCGCGGTTCAGACGCTTGGCCAGTGCACTCGCGAGCGATTGTTCCTGGGCTTCGGCCAGCGGGAAGGCAGAAACAATTTCCACCTCTACCCGCTTTTCCTGCTGGGCCTTGAGCACCTCGAACTGCTCGGCGATGGCGCCGAGCGCCGCCAGGCGACCCTTCTGGCCGACCAGGCGAACGAAGTTCTTGAGGTCGTCATTGACGGCGTCACCACAGACGTCGACGACAACATCAGCCTTCTGTGCGCTGGACAGCTTGGGATTGCCGAGCACCCGGGCGCGCATGTCGTCGTCGCCGACGACCTGCGCGACCCTGGCCAGCATGCCGGACCATTCGTCGAGCGCGTCCTTGGCCACGGCGTGCTCAAAGGCAGCCTTGGCGTACGGGCGAGCGATAGTTGACGTTTCCGCCATGGGGCACCTCCTCAGAGCTCTTTGGCGAGTTTGTCGACGATGGCAGCGTGCTGCTTCTCATCGATGGAGGACTCCAGGATTCGCTCAGCGCCCAGGACCGCCAGACGGGACACCTGTGCGCGCAGGTCTTCCTTCGCGCGTGCCACTTCCTGCTCGATCTCGGACTTGGCCTTGGCAATCATGCGCTCGCCTTCAAGGCGGGCGTCTTCGCGTGCCTGCTCGAGCTTCTGGTTGGCCTGTTTCTGGGCCTGTTCCAGGATCTCGGCCGCCTCTTGCTTGCTCTTGCGCAGGGTCTCGTCGGCCTCTTTCTCGGCCACCTCGAGATCACGCGCCGCACGGCTGGCAGCATCCAGACCATCGGCGATCTTCTTCTGGCGTTCCTGCAGAGCTTGCATGACCGGCGGCCATATAAACTTCATGCAGAACCAGACGAAGAACGCAAAGGCGATAGCCTGGCCGACTAGGGTAAGGTTCAGGTTCACGCCAGCACCTCTCGCGTTACGGGTTTGGGGTTAACGGATCGACGGCTCGGGACGAGCGGTCGGACATTAACCGACAAACGGGTTAGCGAAGGTGAAGAACAGCGCGATACCAACACCGATCATGGTCACGGCGTCCAGCAGGCCGGCGACGATGAACATCTTGACCTGCAGCATCGGAACCATTTCCGGCTGACGTGCAGCGCCTTCCAGGAACTTGCCGCCGAGGATACCGAAGCCGATGGCGGTGCCGAGTGCACCCAGGCCGATCAGCAGGGACACGGCGATGGCGGTCATACCCAGAACTTGTGCTTCCATGGTGGTCTCTCCAGTTTTTAGTTGAAACTAAGGTTTATCAGTGGGTTAGGGTTAAGGGTTTAGGGTTGAAGCGAAACCGTCAGTGCTTCTCCACCGCCATGCTCATGTAGACGATGGTCAGCATCATGAAGATGAAGGCCTGCAGGGTGATGACCAGGATATGGAACACCGCCCAGGTGAAGTGCAGCGGCAGCTGCCACAGGCCGATCATCGCGATCAGGATGAAGATCAGCTCACCGGCGTAGAGGTTGCCGAACAGTCGCAGGGCCAGGGAGATCGGCTTGGCGATCAGGGTCACGGTCTCGAGCAGGAAGTTGACCGGGATGAACAGCGCCTGGACCAGCTTGTTGGGTGAGTTGAACGGGTGCAGGGTCAGCTCACCGATGAAGCCGGAGAAGCCCTTGGCACGAATGGTGTAGAAGATGATCAGGCCGAACACGGACAGCGCCATGCCGAGGGTGGCATTGACGTCGGTGGTCGGCACCACCTTGAAGTAGACGTGGGCCGGGTCCGCGCCGAACAGGGCGCCGATCTTGGCCGCCAGCAGCGGCAGGAAGTCCACCGGCACCAGGTCCATCAGGTTCATCAGGAAGACCCAGCAGAAGATGGTCAGCGCCAGCGGCGCGATCAGCTTGCTCTTGCCGTGGAAGGTGTCCTTGACCGAGTTGTCGACGAACTCGACCATCAGCTCGACAAAGTTCTGCAGCGCACCAGGCACGCCGGTGGTAGCGGTGTTGGCCGCCTTCTTGAACAGCCACAGGAAGATCAGACCGAGACCGACGGACCAGCCGAGGGTATCGAGGTGAACGGCCCAGAAGCCCATATCGGAAGCTTCCTGGGCGGAATGGGCGATCGACCAGCCATTGTCCGGGTGCAGCCCGAAGGTCAGGTTCTGCAGGTGGTGCTGGATATATTCCGTCGGAGTCGGATTCGTGCCTGCCATGTCTGCCTCGTTGTCAGGTGTGCGACGGTCGTTTCACCAGCCAGGGCCCCAGCCAATGAACGAACAGCGTCACCACATAAGCGCCAAAGAAAAAAGTCGGGTTTGAGGGAGGCACTGCGATGAACACCAGGGTGAACAGCGCCGCCGTCAAACCGAACTTGCCGGCTTCCGCACGATAGAAATTGTTGACGATGGCCTTGGAGTAGCGCGCGCCCTGCGCCCGGAACACACACCAGGCAAAGAACACATTGGGCAAAAAGGCCACCAGCCCGCCCAGGGCCGCCGAGGAAGCGCCGGAGATACCGTCGATGCCAGCCGCCGCAACGCTGGTCAGCGCCAGCACAGCGAGCTGTGCCATCAGCAGGCGCTGCACCTGGGGTCGTTGGATCCTGGCCGCCAAGTGTTTCTCCCGACGCGCCTCTTGGCGCGAACTCGTCATCCATCGTGATCGCCGGCGACAGACCACCGGCAGACTCCGGCGCGATTATAGGGAAGCCCCCTAACGGCTTCAACCAAAGACGTGACGATTTGTCGTCACTTCGCGCTGGCTTACGACCAAATGCGGAGAAAAGGCCGCTAAAGTGATTAGCGACCTAAGTGGTTTACTGCGCTGATACGCGCAACCCGGTCGCTGTCTCTGGTCGTCGCCACTCAGCGGATGTGGCCCAGGATGCCGTCGAGCTCGTCGAGGCTCGAGTACTGGATGGTGACCTTGCCCTTGCCGGCCTTGCCGTGGCTGATCTTGACCGGGGCGCCGAGCAGATCTGCCAGACGGGTCTCCAGCCGGGCCACGTCCTGATTCGGCGCAGTCTTGGCGGCCTTTGGCTTGCCATTGGCCAGTTGCTTGACCAGCGCCTCGGTGGCGCGCACGGTCAGGTCCTTGTTGACCACCTCATGGGCCGCCTTGCGCTGCTTGGCCGCCGGCAGGGTCAACAGGGCGCGGGCATGGCCCATGTCCAGGTCACCGCGTTCGAGCAGCGTCTGCACCTCGGGGTCCAGCGCCAGCAGGCGCAGCAGGTTGGTCACCTGGGTACGCGAACGGCCCACGGCGTCGGCGACCTGCTGCTGGGTCAGTTCGAATTCGTCGAGCAGACGCTTGAGCGCCAGCGCTTCCTCCACCGGGTTGAGGTTCTCGCGCTGGATGTTCTCGATCAGTGCCAGCGCCAGGGCCACCTCGTCGGTCACCTCGCGGATCACCGCCGGGATGACGTCCAGTTCGGCCAGCTGGGAGGCCCGCCAGCGGCGTTCACCGGCGATGATTTCATAGCGGTCGGGACCGATCGGACGCACCACGATGGGCTGCATCACGCCCTGGGCGCGGATCGAGTCGGCCAGCTCCTCCAGCGCTTCGGGCTGGATATCGCGCCTTGGCTGGTAGCGTCCACGGCTGAGCTGGCCCAGCGGCAGGCGCTCCAGACGTTCCTCCGGCGCGGGAGGCGGCACCACCGTGGCGTCTTCGTCGCCGTCGGTCGTCAGCTCGGCATCCACCTCGGGCAGATCGAGGCTCTCGCGGCGGCGGGCACCGGCCCCGATCAGCGCATCCAGTCCTCGTCCCAGGGCGCGTTTGCGCGTCATCGATTCATCCTCATCACAGCACGCTCAAAAATTCGACACTGCTGGCCCTTGCCACCCTGGCCGGGGCTACAGCGACAGCCGACGAATCAGTTCCTTGGCCAGCACCCGGTGGGCCTGGCTGCCCCGCGAGAAGCGTGCGTACTTGGTGACCGGCAGGCCGTGACTCGGCGCCTCGGCAACCCGCACGTTGCGTGGAATGGTGGTCTTGAGCAGGGCATCGCCGAAGTAGTCCCGCAGCTGCTTGCTGACGTCCCGGGTCAGGCTGTTGCGGGCGTCGAACATGGTGCGCAGGATCCCGAAGATCTCGAGGCCCGGGTTCACGCTGTCCTTGATCTGCTCGACGGTGTCGAGCAGCGCCGACAGGCCTTCCAGGGCATAGAACTCGCACTGCAGCGGTATCAGTACCCCATCGGCGGCGGTCAGCGCATTGACGGTGAGCATGTTCAGCGACGGTGGGCAGTCGATCATCACCACGTCGTACTCGCCGGCGACTTCGTCCAGCGCCTTGGCCAGCGCCCGCTCGCGGCCTTCACCACGATCGAGCAGCTCGACCTCGGCGGCGGTCAGGTCGCCATTGCCGGGCAGCAGGGCGTAGCCCGCCTCGGGGCAGTCGAGGATGACCTCCACCGGGCGCTTGTCGCCCAGGATGACGTCGAGCACGCTGCCCTCGAGGCTGTGCTTGTCGACACCACTGCCCATGGTGGCGTGGCCCTGGGGATCGAGATCGACCAGCAGTACGCGGCGATCCAGCGACGCCAGACTGGCGGCCAGGTTGACGGCAGAGGTGGTCTTGCCGACCCCACCCTTCTGGTTGGTCAAGGCGATGATTTTGGTCACGACGTCATCCTTGCGTGGAAATTCTCGGGTGGCTGGTGGCGGCAAAATCGTGAAACCGAACCCCAAGCCCGAGCCTAGCGGCCCCCGGCCTCGGGTTCCAGCATAACCAGTTCTCGACCCGCTGACTCGTACGGCACCCTCAACGCATGGCGCGAGACACAGCGCACGTCGTCCTCCAGGCGTTCGAGCTCGCCGTCCACCGCCGGCCCCTTCATCGCCAGCCACTGGCCGTGGGGCGCCAGCAGCGGCCGGGTCAGCTCGACGAAGTCCTCGAGGCTGGCAAAGGCCCGCGAGATCAGTTGATCGAACCCGCCGTCGGCCGGGGTATAGGCTTCCACTCGCGCCTGGATCGGGGTCACCCGGGCAAGCCCGAGTTCCATCACCGCCTGACGCTGAAAGCGTACCTTCTTGCCGTTGCTGTCGAGCAGGCTGACGTCGAGCTCGGGGTTGAGGATCGCCAGCACCAGGCCAGGCAGGCCAGGCCCCGCGCCCACGTCGAGCACCCGTGGGCCCTTGACCCAGGGCAGCACCGCGGCGCTGTCGAGCACGTGGCGAGAGACCATGTCCAGCGGATCGCGTACCGCCGTGAGGTTATAGGCCCGGTTCCACTTGTGCAACAGACCCACCAGGGCCAGAAGCTGGTCAAGCTGGGCGGCGGTGGCCGTGATCTCGAGGGCGGCAAGGCCCTCGCTCAAGCGCTCGTGCAGTCGCTGCTGCAGGGCCGGGGACATCGCCTGACTCATCCGCTGGCTACCTCGCGATCATCGAGCAACCGGCGTTTCTTGAGGTGAATCAGCAGGATCGATACCGCCGCCGGGGTCACCCCGCTGATCCGCCCGGCCTGGGCCAGGGTCTCGGGGCGCGCCTCGGCGAGCTTCTGGCGAATCTCGTGGGACAGCCCCTCGACTCGGCTGTAGTCGAGATCGGACGGCAGGGCCATGGACTCGTGACGCTTGAGCTTGTCGATCTCGTCCTGCTGACGATCGATGTAGCCCTGGTACTTGGCCTGGATCTGGACCTGTTCGGCGACCGTCTCGTCGCTCACCGGCTCACCCTTGGCCGCAGCCACGTCGGCATAGCCGAGTTCCGGGCGCTTGAGCAGGTCCATCAGGCTGTACTCGCGGGCCAGCGGCTTGCCGGTGATTCGCTCGATGTCGGCGGCGGCATCGGTCCCGGGCTGCACCCAGGTGGCCTTGAGGCGGGCGCTCTCGCGCTCCACCGCTTCACGCTTGTCGCTGAACCGCGCCCAGCGCTCATCGTCCACCAGCCCCAGTGCGCGACCGTGTTCGGTCAGGCGCATGTCGGCGTTGTCCTCACGCAGCAACAGCCGGTACTCGGCGCGGGAGGTGAACATCCGGTAGGGCTCCTTGGTGCCCAGGGTGATCAGGTCATCCACCAGCACCCCGAGGTAGGCCTCGTCGCGGCGCGGACACCAGGCGTCGAGCGCCTTGGCGCGACGCGCGGCGTTGAGCCCGGCGAGCAGCCCCTGGGCCCCCGCTTCCTCGTAGCCGGTGGTGCCGTTGATCTGGCCGGCGAAAAACAGGTTGTGGATAAATTTGGTTTCCAGCGAGTGCTTCAGGTCCCGCGGATCGAAGAAGTCGTACTCGATGGCGTAGCCCGGACGGGTGATATGGGCCCGCTCGAGACCGTCGATGGAGCGCACCACCTGGAGCTGCACGTCGAAGGGCAAGGAGGTCGAAATACCATTTGGGTATAGCTCATGGGTATCCAGACCTTCCGGCTCGACGAACACCTGATGGCTGGTCTTGTCGGCGAAGCGGTGGACCTTGTCTTCGATGGACGGGCAGTAACGCGGCCCGACCCCTTCGATCACCCCGGAGAACATCGGTGAGCGATCGAGATTGTCGAAGATGATCTCGTGGGTGCGCTCGTTGGTGTGGGCGATGTGGCAGCTGACCTGGCGCGGATGCATGTCCCGCGATCCCAGGTAGGACATCACCGGTGTCGGACTGTCGCCCGGCTGCTCCTCGAGGCGCGAGAAGTCGACGCTCTTGGCGTCGATGCGCGGCGGGGTGCCGGTCTTCAGGCGATCGACCCGAAACGGCAAGGCGCGCAGACGTTCGGCCAGGGCGTTGGAGGGCGGATCCCCGGCACGACCACCACGGCTGTTGTCCAGCCCGATGTGGATCACCCCGCCGAGGAAGGTGCCGGTGCACAGCACCACGGTTTCGGCCAGGAATCGCAGTCCGGTCTCGGTGACCACGCCGCGCACGGTGTCCTGGTCGACGATCAGGTCGCCGGCGGCCTGCTGGAACAGCGTCAGGTTCGGCTGGTTTTCCAGCATGCCACGAATCGCGGCCTTGTAGCGCACACGATCGGCCTGGGCACGGGTCGCCCGTACCGCGGGGCCCTTGCGGGCGTTGAGCACGCGAAACTGGATCCCGCCCAGGTCCGTCGCCAATCCCATGGCGCCGCCGAGGGCGTCGATTTCCTTGACCAGATGACTCTTGCCGATCCCGCCGATGGCGGGATTGCAGGACATCTGGCCCAGGGTCTCGATGTTGTGGGTCAACAGCAGGGTCTGGCAACCCATGCGGGCAGAGGCCAGGGCAGCTTCCGTTCCAGCATGGCCACCGCCGATGACGATGACGTCAAAGCGGTCGGGATACTCCAAGGTTCACCTCGTTCGGCGCAGCGCGCCAGCGGTCTGGATATTGGGTTCGTACGAAAAATAGCCGGCCAGTATAAACCCTCCTGTGGGTAAACGTCAGGGTTTTCCACACCCCGTCTGTCAGGCAGGAGCTTCACTTACCTACCTATAAAAAAATAAAAGAATAAGAAAAGAAGTTCTGTAGTGGTTGTAACTACTAGTGTGGACACTTTCTGTGGAAAAACCATTTAAACCTACAAAAAACAAATAGATACAATGTTGATCCTTTGTTGGACAAGGGACGTACCAGCGTTTGATGGCGTGTTATCTGCCTGTGGACACAATCATGACTTGCCCACAGGGCTCGGCTTCCACCAGTTATCCACCGAGCTCGGGGGCGGTTGTCACCGCGACGGTGAACAACTCGCTGACTTGCCCACAGCCCCCGTGGCAGTGGGCTTCGCAGCAAAATGTGAAAAATCTTGTCCACAGCCCCAAAAAGCCAAAAAAACGCCCTGTCGATCACTCGACAGGGCGTTTCAGAGGCTCGAACGGGCGGTTTTTTCAGTGCTTGAGCACCCGCGCCAGGAAGCTCTGGGTACGTTCATTCTGCGGATTGTCGAAGACGTCTTCGGGCTTGCCCTGCTCGACGATCTCCCCCTTGTGGATGTAGATCACGCGGTCGGCGACCTCCCGGGCGAAGCCCATCTCGTGGGTCACTATCATCATCGTCATGCCTTCTCTGGCGAGCTCACGCATGGCGTCGAGCACCTCACCGATCATCTCCGGGTCCAGCGCCGAGGTGGGCTCGTCGAACAGCATCAGACGGGGCTCCATGGCCAGTGCGCGGGCCAGCGCCACGCGTTGCTGCTGACCGCCGGAGAGCTGGGTCGGGTACTTGTCGGCCTGGTCCTTGATGCCGACCCGATCGAGCAGCCGTTCCGCGGTGGCCTCGGCCTTGTCACGGCTTTCGCCGCGCACCTTCATCGGGGCCAGGGTGACGTTGTCACGCACGCTGAGGTGAGGGAACAGGTTGAACTGCTGGAACACCATGCCGACCTCGGTGCGGATGGTCTGCAGTGCCTGGCTGGCCTTGCCGTCGGGCTTGAGGTCGTTGCCGTCGACCCTGAGGGCGCCCTGCTGGAATTCTTCCAGGCCATTGACGCAACGGATCAGGGTCGACTTGCCGGAGCCACTGGCGCCGATGACGACCACCACTTCGCCCTGAGCCACCTCAAGGTCGATGTTCTTGAGCACGTGGAGCGAGCCGAAGTGCTTGTTGAGTTTGTCGATACGGACGATGGGCTCGCCCTGGGCGTGAGAGGCTGGGTTCATGTCGGAATTTTCCATGGGATGTTGCACCTCACTGGCCCACCAGGCCCTTGCGCTCGAGCATGCGCAGGGCGAAGGACAAGGAAAGGGTGATGGCAAGATAGAGCAGCGCCACCATCAGATAGACCTCCAGGGCGGTGAAGGTGGTGGCGATGTAGATCTGGCCCTGGCGCACCAGCTCGCCCACGCCGATGACGGCGAACAGCGAGGTGTCCTTGATGCTGATGATGGCCTGGTTGCCCAGCGCCGGGATCATGCGGCGGAAGGACTGGGGCCAGATGATGTAGCGGAAGGTCTGGCGGCGGGACAGGCCCAGCGACAGGCCGGCCTCGCGCTGGCCGCGCTCGATGGACTGCACACCACCGCGAACGATCTCCGAGATGTAGGCGCCGGAGTTGACGGCGATGGCAGCGATACCTGCGGTGACCGCATCGATGGGGCCACCAAGGATGCTCGGCAGGCCATAGAAGATGAACAGCACCTGCACCAGTACCGGGGTGCCGCGGAAGATTTCGATGTAGGCCACGGCGGGAACACGCAGCCAGGCGCTCGGGGAAATGCGCAACAGGCCGAAGATGATGCCGATGATAAAGCCGATGGCCAGACCGCCGAAGGAGATCAGCAGGGTATAGGGGATGCCGGTCAGCAGCTGGGGGATGGAGGACAGCGCCGCCGACCAGTCGAATTGGAAGTTGACGTCCACGAGTGGGTCTCCGTCATGCACGTGAAATCAGGACAAGGCGAGAGGCCTTGATGCCGGGGTCGAGACAGTGCCTCGGGGTGACGTCCGGGTAACACCAAGGGGGCCGGTCGTGTACCGGCCCCCATGAATCCCAGGTCGGTTGCCCAGGTCGCTATGGACTGCGATCACTCGCTGGTGGAACCAAACCACTTGGCGTGGATCTCGTCGTAGGTGCCGTCTTCCTTCATCGCCGCCAGGGCCTCGTTGACCGGCTCTACCCACTCGCTGCCCTTGACGAAGACGATGCCGTACTGCTGGCCTTCGTACAGCGGACCAACGACCTTGACCTTGCCTTCGCCACGGGTCTGGGAGAAGTAGCCGACGTTGGGGGCGTCGTAGAAGGCGGCATCGACGCTGCCACCGAGCAGGGCCATGTACATGTCGCTGGTGCCCGGATAGGGGGTGATCTCGGCGTCCTCGCCCAGGTTTTCCTGGAGGAAGTCATAGCTGGTGGAGCCGATCTTGGTGCCGATACGCATACCGGACAGGTCATCGATCTCGCTGACGCCTTCTTCGTCGGCGTTGACCAGGATCTTCAGACCGCTGTCGTAGTAGGGGTCGGAGAAGTCGACGATCTCGGCACGTTCGTCGGTGATGGTGATACCGGCGATGGCGATGTCGACGTTACCGGTCTGGACGGCGGGAATGATGCCGTTGAAGTCCATGGTGCGCAGTTCGTATTCGAAACCGGCACGCTCGGCCAGCTCGGCAATGATGTCCATGTCGAAGCCGACCATTTCGCCGGATTCCTGGTCCATCATCTCGAACGGCACGAAGCTCGGGTCGGTGGCCACTTTCAGGGTCTCGGCCTGGGCGCTGCCGATGACACCGAAGGTGAGCAGGGCGGAGGTAAGAGCGGCAGAAGTAAGGGCGGTTTTCATGATTTTCCCCAGTTGACGTTATTGTGAAATCCTCAACTACCATGGCGAGTTGCGGGGAAGGGGTCAAGTTGGGGGAGAATCCGCTGGGCCAACGCTGGCGGCGCCACAACACAATGCAAGACGCAGCCGGGAGGCTGCGTCGAGGGTGACATCAAGGGCCGCATCAAGCGCTGTCTGGAGAGGCGTGTTGCTGTCGCGTCGGCTGACGCGCAGCAAGGTCGCTACACCATAAAGGAGGCGCCGCAACCACAGGTGGTGGTGGCGTTGGGGTTCTGCACCAGAAAGCGCGCGCCGGCCAGGCCTTCCTCATAGTCGATGGTGGAGCCGACCAGGTACTGGTAGGACAGCGGGTCGACCACCAACGCGACATCGCCGAAGGGAATCTCGGTGTCGTCGTCGTTGACGCCGTCGGCCACGTCGAAGCCGTACTGAAATCCCGAGCAGCCGCCTCCCGTGACATAGACGCGCAGGGCGATGTTGCTGGCGCCGTCTTCGGCCATCAATGCCTTGAGTCGGCGCTGGGCGTTGTCGGACAGCAGTAGCGGGGTGGGGACAAAGGATTCGGCACCGCTCATGAGAGCTCCCGGGGTCGAGAAACAGGGTCAAAGCGGTCGATGTCGCGGATCAGCCGACGTCGACCGCATCGGTCATTATCCCCAAGCCAGAGTAAAAGGGTCAACTTTTCCTCGGAGGTAAGGCGCCTGGTACGTCGACATCCCCCCGCAGCAAGCGGGGGGATAGACCTCAGGGCATCATCGCCGGGGCGTCGAGACCGGCGGTCTCGTCGAAGTCGAACATCAGATTGAGGGCGTGGATGGCCTGGCCGGAGGCACCCTTGACCAGGTTGTCGATGACGGCCAGCACCACCACGGTGTCGCTGTTGCCGGGGCGATGTACGGCGATGCGGCAAAGGTTGGCGCCCTTGACGCTACGGGTCTCGGGGTGGCTGCCGGCGGGCATCACGTCGACGAAAGGCTCGTTGGCGAAGCGGTCTTCGAACAGACGCTGGAGATCACCGGGGTCGCCGGTCAGGCGCCCGTACAGGGTGGCATGGATGCCGCGGATCATCGGCGTCAGGTGGGGCACGAAGGTTAGCCCGACCTCACCCCCGGCGGCGTCGCCGAGCCCCTGGCGAATTTCCGGCAGATGACGATGGCCGGAGGCGCCGTAGGCCTTCATCGATTCACTGGCCTCGGCGAGCAGCGAGGGCACCTTGGCGCCACGGCCGGCACCGGTGACGCCGGACTTGCAGTCGGCGATCAGGTGGTCGGCGTCGATCAGCCCGGCTTCCAGCAGCGGCAGAAAGCCAAGCTGCACCGCGGTGGGATAGCAGCCGGGGACGGCGATCAGGCGGGCCTGGCGAATCTGATCGCGGCTGACCTCGGGCAGGCCGTAGACGGCTTCCTCGAGCAGACCCGGGGCGCCGTGAGGCTGGCCGTACCAGTCGGCCCAGACGCCGGCGTTGCGCAGGCGGAAATCGGCTGACAGATCGATCACCCGGGTGCCTCGCTCCAGCAGGTCGCCGGCCAGCGCGTGGGCGACGCCGTGGGGCGTGGCGAAGAACACCGCATCGCAGCGCGCCAGGCGCTCCGGGTCAGGCTCGGAAAAGCGCAGCTCGTCGTAGTGACCTCGCAGGTTGGGATAGAGTTCGGCCACGCCGAGGCCGGCTTCGCTTCGTGAGGTGATCGCGTCCACCTCCACCTCGGGGTGGCGCGCCAGCAGCCTGAGCAGTTCGACGCCGGTGTAACCGGTGCCGCCGACGATTCCAACCTTGATCACGTAACGCTCCTTTGCACTTTGCTGTTTCAGCGCATTGCCATGGAAATGTGGCCGCCCGCAAGGCGAGCCGAATGGCCTGGCCACAGGCCTGCCTGGAGATTCTCGGGCCAGGCGATGGGGGTTCCGAGAGACGACGATGACGGCGGCCTGGGTGCCAAGTCACGTTCTATGATACACAAGAGATAGTCACCTAAGGTAAGCCTGCCTTTCATCTTGCGTCAGGGACTCGACCCTTCGCTCTCAAGGAAGCGACCCACACCTCCATGCGCCTGCCCGATCTCAGTCTTGATGCCTTCCGTCGCCAGCTGGCGAGCGTCGACGCCCTGCCGCAACTGTGCGTGCTGGGGGTGGTGACGGGGCTGATCACCGGCAGTCTGATGGTGGTCTTCCGGCTGGCGTTGATGGTCGGCGCCATGCTGGTGATGCCCTACGACGATCCCGAAGCCTTCGAGCAGTTGTCTACCGGCCTGCGCATGGTGCTGCCGATCATCGCGGTGACGGTGATTGGTGTGCTGCTGTGGCGTCAGCCACTGGCTGCCCGCAAGATCGGCGTCAGCCATGTGATCGAACGCCTGACCTATCACCAGGGCCGCTTTCCGCTGCGCAACTGGTTGAACCAGTGGTGGGTGGGGGTGGTGTCGGTGGTCGGGGGGCTATCTGCCGGGCGCGAAGGCCCGGCGATCCACCTGGGCGCCGCCGCCTCCAGTGGCCTCGGCCAACTGCTGCGCCTGCCCCACAACAGCCTGCGGGTGCTGGTGGCCTGCGGCACCGCGGCAGGTATCGCCGCCTCCTTCAATACGCCCATCGCCGGGGTCATCTTCGCCATGGAGGTGGTGATGATGGAATACACCATCGTTGGCTTCATGCCGGTCATCCTGGCGGCCTGCATGGGAGCCCTGGTCTCCCAGCTGGTCTATGGCGCCGATCCTGCCTTCGCGGTTCCCGATCTGTCGATGGGCTCGCTGTTCAATATCTACTGGATCGCTGCCATGGCCTTCGGTATCGGTCTGCTGGCGGGGCTGTTCATCCATGTCTCGCGCTCGGAGCGCATCGCCAGTCTGCCGCTGTGGTGGCGCCTGGCACTGGTCGGTGCCCTGGCGGCGCTACTGGCCTGGTGCTACCCCCAGGTCCAGGGCATCGGCTACGACAGCCTGTCCGATGCGCTGTTCAATCGTTTGACGCTGGATATTCTGATGGCGCTGGTGCTGGGCAAGCTGCTGCTGACTGCCTTCGCGGTAGGCTGCGGGGTGCCGGTGAGCATCATCGGCCCGGTGCTGGTGGTCGGCGCGGCCGCCGGGGCGCTGTTCGGCATTGCCGGGGGTTGGATGTGGCCGGACAAGGCGGCAGACCCTGGGCTATTCGCGATGATCGGCATGGCGGCGATGATGGGGGCGGTGCTGCAGGCGCCGCTGGCGGCGCTGATGGCGCTGCTCGAACTGACCCATATGCCGCATATTCTGTTGCCGGGCATGCTGGCGGTGGTGGTGTCCTGCCTGACCGCGCGCCAGCTGTGTCGCTGTGACGGCTTCTTTATCAGCGTCAAGCGCCATGGTCTGCACCCCCTTCAGCAACCGTTGATGCAGGCGTTGTCGCGGGTGTCGGTGCCGGCGGTGATGGAGCGCAGCCTGGTGCGCACCAGGCGACGGATCTCGGAGACCCAGGCTCGGGCATTGCTCGAGGCCAAACCGGTGTGGATCATCATCGAACGTTCCACCGACGACAAGCCGACCCTGGCGCTGAAGGCGGCCGACCTGGCACGTTATCTGCTCGAGCAGCAGGAGCAGGAGCAGCAGCAGGGACAGCGGGAGAAACAGGAACCCAAGGCGGCGCCGGAAGATCAACGCGAAGCCAGCGACGACAATGCCGCCATGGAGGTGTTGATGGACAAGGGGGGCGCCCCCGGTGGCCAGGCAGATGTTATCGCGGGCAAGAACGTCGATCGCTCGCCACCGCCGGTGTCACCAGCGGCGGCCAGCCCCGATGAAGACAAGGAGGCGTTGCTGGACCTGCTGGAAATCCCCGGCCAGCGACTGGACTTGGTGGCCATCCACCTGCAGGCGACCCTGACCGAGGCGCTGAACGTGCTGAACGAAAGCAAGGTGGATGGACTCTACGTGGAACACGGCTATCGACCGAAGCAGAAGCGAATTTCCGGTATCATCACCCGGGATGCCATTGAGCGGTACTACCGCCTGTCTGATCCATCCACAGCCTGAGGAGTCGCCATGTATCTGTGGATAAAAGCCTTTCACCTGATGTCGATCGTGACCTGGTTCGCCGCCATGTTCTATCTGCCACGGCTCTACGTGTACCACGCCATGGCCCGGGACAAGGGCGAGTACGCCAGCATGGATACCTTCATGGTGATGGAACGCAAGCTCTATCGCGGCATCATGACACCTTCGATGGTGGCGGTATTGCTGCTGGGGGCCCTGCTGGTGTGGTTGAACCCGGCCCTGATGAGCCAGGGCTGGCTGCACGCCAAGCTGGCGCTGGTGGTGGCGCTGGTGGCCTATCACCATGTCTGCCTGATCTACCTGAAGCAGCTGGCCGAGGATCGTTGCCGTCGCAGTGCCACCTTCTTTCGTGTGTTCAATGAACTGCCGGTACTGGCACTGGTGGCTATCGTGATCCTGGCCGTGGTGAAACCCTTTTGAATAGCCTGAGTCCTTCGACTTCGCCCCACCTGCCGATGGTGCTGGTGCTGGCCGGGCATGACCCGACCGGCGGTGCCGGCCTGGTGGCCGACGCCGAGAGCGTGGCCGCCTGTGGAGGCTGGGCGCTGACCGTGCCTACCGCACTGACGGTACAGGACCTCGTCGACGTCCAGGCGGTGCACCCGGTGCCGGCCTCGACCATTCGCCAGGCAGCCGCAGCGCTGGAGAGCCTGCCGATCGCGGCGATCAAGATCGGTCTGATCGCCGACCTCGAGGCGCTGGACGCGGTGGTCGATGTGGTGCGCCGCCGGCCCGGTGTGCCGGTGGTTGCCGATCCGGTGCTCAAGGCGGGGGGCGGATCACCGCTTGCGACCCAGGAGCTGATCGACGCCTACTTCGAGCGTCTGCTGCCGAGGGTCGATATCCTGACCCCCAATCGCGGCGAACTGGCACGCCTGGCCGGGCTCGACTACCAGGATGATACCGAGCGCTGTGTCAGTCTGATGCACCAGGGCTGCCAGGCGGTGCTGGTGACCGGCACCGATGATCCCGAGGGCCAGACGGCCAAGGGGCGCGTCGCCCATACCCTGCATACTCCGGACAGCGATCGTCAGTGGACCTGGCCCCGCTTGCCGGCGACCTTCCATGGTTCCGGCTGTACCCTGGCCGCTGCCGTGGCTACGCGACTGGCGGCGGGAGAAAGTCTGGTGCAGGCTTGTGAGCAGGCTCAGGTGTTTGCCTGGCAGGCGTTGGCCCATGGCTGGACGCCCGGCCAGGGGCAGTCGTTGCCTCGCCGGCTGTGGAAAATGCCGACGCCGCGCTTTTCGCCGGACGAGGTCAAGGTATGATGGCGACACGGCAGTCGGCATGAGAGACCCCGATCAGCCCCTGTTGGAAGGTATTGGCGCCCAATTCACCGGGTTATCCCATGCCCTCCACAGGGTTATCCACAGGCGGTGTCGCGCTGAATCGATGTCTGTGGCATCGATGATTGAATTTCACTTTTGGGCAAAGAGGTTGCCATGACCACATCCGCTGAGCTCTTCGAACAGGCCTGTCGGCACATTCCCGGTGGCGTCAACTCACCGGTGCGCGCGTTCAAGGGGCTGCATCGTCCGCCGGTGTTCATGGAGAGCGCAAAGGGCGCCTACCTTTTCGATGTCGAAGGCAAGCGCTACGTCGACTACGTGGGCTCCTGGGGACCGATGATCACCGGCCATGCCGATCCCGACGTGCTGGGCGCGGTGCGCGAGCGCCTCGACAAGGGCCTGTCCTTCGGCACCCCGACCGCGGTCGAGACCACCATGGCGGAGCTGATCTGCGAGATCATCCCGAGCATCGAGATGGTGCGCATGACCAACTCGGGCACCGAGGCGACCATGTCGGCGATTCGCCTGGCCCGTGGTTTTACCGGGCGGGACAAGATCGTCAAGTTCGAGGGCAACTACCATGGCCACAGCGATTCGCTGCTGGTCAAGGCGGGGTCCGGCGCGCTGACTCACGGTGAGCCCAGTTCTCCCGGGGTGCCTGCCGCTCTGGCCGAACATACCATCACGCTGTCCTACAATGACATCGACGAGGTGGAGCGCTGTTTCGAGGAGATCGGCAGTCAGATCGCCTGCATCATCGTCGAGCCGGTGGCCGGCAACATGAACTGCATCCCGCCGAGCGCCGACTTCCTCAAGACCCTGCGCCAGGTCTGTGACCGCCACCAGAGTGTGCTGATCTTCGACGAGGTGATGACCGGTTTCCGTGTCGCCCTGGGCGGCGCCCAGGCACACTTTGGCGTGACCCCGGATCTGACCTGTCTCGGCAAGATCGTCGGTGGCGGCATGCCGGTGGGTGCCTTCGGTGGCAGCCGCGAGATCATGAGCGAACTATCGCCGCTGGGACCGGTGTACCAGGCCGGCACCCTGGCCGGTAATCCGCTGGCCATGGCGGCGGGGGTGGCACTGCTGACCAAGCTGAAAGAGCCGGGCTTTCACAAGGCCCTGGCGCAGCGTGTCGAGACCCTGTGCAACGGGCTTGAAAGCCGGGCACGCGAGGCTGGTATCGACATGATCACCCAGCGCGTGGGAGGGATGTTCGGGGTATTCTTCACCGCCCAGAGCAGCGTCGAGAACTTTGCCCAGGCCACCGCCTGTGACGCCGATGCCTTCCGCCGTTTCTTCACCGCCATGCTCGAGCAGGGAGTCTACCTGGCGCCGTCGGCCTACGAGGCTGGCTTCATGTCCAGTGCACACACGCCGGAGGATATCCAGGTGACCCTGGACGCTGCCGAGAAAGCCTTCGCCCAGATGACGACCCAGGCCTGACAGGAGCCGACCATGACTGGCAATGACGCCGCTTCGCCGGACACCGCGCTGGAGCCATTTACCCTGGAAGAACTGCTGGACGCGCTGGCCGAGTTTCACGCCGAGCCGTTGCCGCCGGAGAGCGATTTGCCGGAACCGCTGACGGTGCTCAAGCACCGCAGCGAGGCCGAGTTCTCGGCCTGTCGATCCCTGCTGACCGGGGACGAGGACGTCGAGCGCCTGGACGCCCTCAAGGTGTGGCTGGATCAGGAATTCGATCGTCTCGCTCCGATCATCGAGGTGCGCAAGGATCGCCTGCGTCCCAGCCGTTGGTACATGGAGTACTCCGATGTACGTCTGTGTGACAACGGGCGTCTGGTAGTCGCCCAGAGTGCCGCCCAAGATCCCAAGCCCTTCGACTATCCCGAGATGGCAGATCCCGGCCATGACCTGGCGAGTCTCAGGGTGGAACTCGAACTGCGTGGCGAGATGACGCTCTCCCATCAGGCTCTGGATGGCTATCTACGTCGCAGTGGCGACTACGAGCTGGCACGGATCCTGTCACTGTTGCAGGTCATCGAGTCCATGGCGGGCATGCGCCGTGCGCTGCAGCGTCGCCAGGTGAGCGGCCAGGAGCGTCCGTCGCTGATGGCCGAGACCATGAACAGTTTCCGCCGCTACCTGACCCTGGCGGAGCGCCACGCGGAGTTCCGCTTTCCGCCGCTGGTGATCGGCGTCGGGGTGTCGGGCAGCGGCAAGAGCCGCTTCACCCGTACCCTGGTGGGACGCCAGGGGGCGGTGCGACTGAGCTCCGATGTTCAGCGCCTGGTGCTGCATGGATTCAATCCACAACAGGGTAGTGACGATCTGCCTGTGGATATCTATACCCGCGAGGCCACCGACAAGACCTACCAGCGCCTGGCCGCCTGCGCCGGGATTCTGCTGGACGCCGGTTACATGGTCTGTGTCGACGGCACCTTCCTCGAGCGCAAGCAGCGCGAGCTGTTGCGCTGGCAGGCCGAGGCCCGGGGACTGCCGGTGCTGCTGGTAAGCTTCGAGGCCGACGACGAGACGCTAAGACGTCGCATCAGCAAACGCGCGGTGCGCAATGAGCGAGACGAATCGTTGAGCCTGGCGGTGCTGGCGGCACAGCAGGACGCCTTCGAAGACTTCACCGACGAGGAACGCCTGCACCTGGTGCGGCTGGACAGCACGGCCGACAACGCGGCGGAGACCTTGGCCAGCCTGATCGAAGAGCACATACGCGTGCTGTGAGAGACCAGCCAGGTATCTTTCTCCACCAACAAGGACGCCGGCGATGCCGGCGTCCTTGTTGGCTGCACCTGTGTTGTCGATGCAGTCGCTTCATTCCATTGCTCGATCTCGGCCGAGAGGCATCCGTGCCCCCGTAGGTCCAGGGCTCGGTCGTCGAGCCTTATCGTGTCGCAGTGGAGCGTCGAGGTGGCGGTGCGCCGAGATTCTGGCGTGCCCAGTTGACCGCCTGCAGGCGATTGCTGACGCGAATCTTCTTGAACACGTTGTACAGGTGAGACTTTACGGTGTGTTCGCTGACGCACAGGCGTTCGGCAATTTCCATGTTGGAGGCGCCGGAGCCCAGCAGGCCGATGATCTCCATCTCGCGCTGGGTCAGGCCACAGGCCGGTCGATAGGCATTGAGCTGCTGGCGGCGGGAGAACTCGATCAGGCGAGTCATCAGTGAGCGCGACATCCATAGATCGTCGGTCTCGAACAGCTTGGCGATGCCCTTGCAGATACTGTCGAGGCTGTCCTGACGATAGAAGACCCCTCGCAGATGCATGAAGGACAGCACCTCCAGCGCATGTTCTTCGTCACGCAGGTTGAAGGCGGTGAGCAACAGGCCGCTGTGGCGTGCACTGACGTCCTGCCAATGCTGCATGGCGGCGTCGTCGACGTGGTCGGCGTCCATCAGTACCAGCACCTGCTGACTGTCATCGATTTCGATGGTGTCGGCGGGGGCGGCGATGGAGACAGGGCAGTGGAATTGGTCCTTGATATAGTTGATGAAGAGCAGTGACTGAGGGTTGTGGTCAGTCACCAGCACTATCTGTCCTGTGTTGTTGCTCATCGTCGTGTCTCCGTGCACCCGCAGACGCCTGCTGACAGGGATGGGTATGACTAGTAAGTGGTGACCATTATGGGCCTATTTCATTCATTTTGTAAGGTTCTGTAACTACTGCACAGTAAAGTTAGGCTTGATACACGGTTGTACCGAAAAATTTCATACCTTGGTCCTAGAAAATAGCGAATTTTCAGACAGTTTCCCGGTATTTTTTGAATCTTTTTTCCAACTTTGTGCTTAAACGGCATTCAAACCGCGCATGATAGAGTATAGGCAAACATGCCGGCATAGTGCCGACGTGTCTTCTATCGAACTACCCATCAAGAGCGACGCCATGAGTCAACTTACCGAACTGGTGCTGGCCAGTGGAAACGCCGGCAAGCTCAAGGAACTGGGCGCGCTGCTGGCGCCACTGGGCATCAAGGTTCACGCCCAGTCGGAGTTTGCCGTTCCCGAGGTCGAGGAAACGGGACTGACCTTTGTCGAAAATGCCCTGCTCAAGGCGAGGGAAGCCAGCCGTATCAGCGGCCTGCCGGCGCTTGCCGACGACTCCGGGCTCGCCGTGGATGCACTCGATGGTCGCCCCGGTATCTATTCCGCCCGCTTTGCCGGTGAACCCAAGGACGACGGTCGCAATAACGACAAGTTGCTCGAGGCCATGGCCGAGGTGCCCGAAGGGAGTCGTGGTGCCAGCTACTGGTGCGTGCTGGTGCTGCTCGAGCATCCCGAGGATCCAGTGCCACTGATCGTCCAGGCCGACTGGCGTGGCGAGATCCTGGCCCATCCGCGCGGTGAGGGCGGCTTTGGCTATGACCCACTGTTCTGGCTGCCGGACCAGGGCGCCAGCGCCGCCGAACTCGGCGCGGCGGAGAAGAACCGACTGAGTCATCGCGGTCGCGCCCTCTCGGCGCTGCTGCTCGAACTCGAGCGTCGGTCGAGTTCGTGATGGTGTCTCGTCTTCCGCCGCTGGCGCTGTATGTCCATGTGCCCTGGTGCGTGCGCAAGTGTCCCTACTGTGACTTCAATTCCCACGGTGTCGGGCGCGGCGCTGAACTCCCCGAAGAGGCCTATCTGGCGGCTTTGATCGACGACCTGCGCAGCGATGCCAGGCTTGCCGACGGACGCGAGCTGGTCAGCATCTTCATCGGCGGCGGCACACCGAGTCTGATGTCTGGAGATTTCTATCGCCGATTGCTGGATACGGCGAGCCAGCTGGTGCCTTTCGCCTCGGATATAGAGATCACCCTCGAAGCCAACCCGGGAACGCTGGAGCGTGGCCGCTTTGCCGACTATCGCCGTGCCGGCATCAACCGGCTGTCGCTTGGCGTGCAGAGTTTTCACGACGAACAGCTTTCGGCGCTGGGTCGTATCCATGGCGGCGAGGACGCCGAGCGCGCCTTCGATGAGGCTCGACGAGCCGGATTCGACAATCTCAATCTGGACTTGATGCATGGCTTGCCAGGGCAGACCCCGGAGCTCGCGCTTGCCGACCTGCAGCGGGCCATCACGCTGGCGCCGGAACACCTGTCCTGGTATCAGCTGACGCTGGAGCCCAATACCGAGTTTCATGCCAAGCCACCGCGGCTACCGGAAGAAGAGGTGCTGTGGGATATCCAGGACCTGGGCCACGAGCGTCTCGAGGCGGCAGGGTTTCAACGCTATGAGATCTCGGCCTACTCGAAGCCCGGACGTTGGGCGCGTCACAACCTCAACTACTGGCGCTTCGGCGACTACCTGGGGATCGGCGCCGGTGCCCACGGCAAGATCAGCCAGCCGGGCGAGTCGGGCTTCCACATCGAGCGTCGCTGGAAGACTCGCCAGCCCGAGGCTTACCTGCGGCGACATCAGGACCCACGCGGTTTCGTGGCCGGTCATCGACGGGTGAAGCCTGACGAGGTGGCGCTGGAATTCGCGATGAACGCACTGAGACTGGTCGACGGGGTATCGCTGGATACCTGGTGTGCACACACAGGACGCTCTGTGGCAGAGTTGTCGCCAAAGGTCGACAAGGCGCGTGAAAAGGGACTTATTGTGCAAGACGCCGCCAGGGTTCAAGCTTCTGCGCAAGGTCTATTATTCTTGAACGACCTTTTGACCCTGTTCAGCGAAGACTGAAAGGGATGATGTACCACATGGAAGGAGACGTTGACGCCATGAGCCGCAAGACTCGACTGATCGCCCCGCTGGCAGCCGCCGTGATTCTGGCTGGCTGCTCCACAACGGATCCTTACACTGGCCAGACCGATCGCAACAACACCGGCATTGGCGCCGCTGTGGGTGCCGCCGTCGGTGCCGCAGCCGGCGCCATCAGTGGCGACGGTAGCACCAGCAAGCGTGACCGTGCCTTGATTGGTGCCGCCGCGGGTGCCGCCGTGGGCGGTGGTATCGGTGTCTATATGGATCGCCAGGAAGAGCAACTGCGTCAGAGCATGCAGGGCACCGGAATCGGCGTGGAGCGCCAGGGTGACAACATCGTGCTCAACATGCCGAGCAGCGTGACCTTCGGCTTCGATTCCGCCGACCTGACCGGCGGTGCCACCAGTGCCCTCAACGACGTGGCCAACGTGCTGACCCAGTATCCGGAAACCCGCGTCAATATCGCCGGCCACACCGACTCTACCGGCGACGCCAGCTACAACCAGCGTCTGTCCGAGCGTCGTGCTCAGTCGGTGGGCAGCTACCTCCAGGGGCAGGGTGTTGCCTCCGGTCGTCTGTACGTGAGCGGCTACGGTGAAAACCAGCCGATCGCCAGCAACAACACCGAAGAAGGTCGCGCCCAGAACCGTCGCGTCGAGATTACCCTGACGCCGACCGGCCAGCAGGGGTAAGGCGACTCGGCCGCCTGTATGAGGGAGGCCCGCCACCTCGGTGGGTTTCTCTCGCTTGCGTCGATAGCCCGTAGCTGAAGTCGCGACGTTGCAGCGACTGCAACGGCAAGGCCCGCACCTCTCGACAGAGGCGCGGGCCTTTTCGATACCTGCCTATCTCTTCATTCCTGCCCGGTCTCTCCAGGACTCGCTAGATATCTCCAGGACTCGCTAGATATCTCCAGGACTCGCTAGATTTCTCGTGGTCTTGTCTGGCCTGGTCTCTCCCAGCCCTGCTGCTGCCCCAACCTTGGTCACAGCGATAACTGGCGACGGCTCAATGATATTCAACGGCTCGGGTTCGTGGGGGTACAGCGTACCTACTCGGATAAAGCCCAATGTCTGTCATGAGTCCATACGTCTGCACGCAGACCCCTACTTGCTGTTATCGTAAAGCCATCGACTCGGCGAACGATTTTCGCCCCACGACCAGGTCAGACCATCCATGCTTTCCTATCAGCACGCCTATCATGCCGGCAATTTCGCCGACGTTCATAAACACTTGTGGCTTTACGCCACGATCGATCACCTATTACGTAAAGATAGTGCCATTACGTTTATAGATACTCACGCCGGGCGAGGAAGCTATCCGTTGGCGGCTGAAGAAACCGCGCGGCTCAAGGAGTACCAGACGGGCGTCAAGCGCTTGTGGGACAGCCGCACCGAGACGGGCAAGGCGGGCGCGCAGAATCCACTGCTGACGACCTGGCTTGAGGCGATCGACTCCGTTCAGCCGCGCCCACAGCAATTGACCCACTACCCGGGCTCGCCCTGGTGGCTGGGTCATCGGCTGCGTGATCAGGACCGATTGACCCTGTTCGAGTTGCACCCGGGTGAGCACGGCCACCTGGCCCGGCAGTCACTGGCAGGCGAAGGGCAGCAGGCGAATATTCGACGCGTGCATGGCGATGGCCTGGCCGGGCTCAGGTCACTGCTCCCGGTAAAGACACCGCGGCTGTGCGTGCTGGTCGACCCGAGTTTCGAGCGCAAGTCGGAGTACCAGGAGGTCGCCGAAACCATGATTCATGCCCTCGGCAAGGTCCGACACGCGGTGCTGCTGCTGTGGTATCCACTGCTGCCCGCCGGGCGCCACCAGGAGCTGTTGGACAGGCTGAGAGCCAGCGGCGTGCGCAAGCTATGGCGCAGCGAGGTGATCCTGCACCCCCCGGGTGGGGCGAGTCACGGCATGTACGGCAGCGGGATGCTGGTGGCCAACCCGCCCTGGGGTGTCAGCGACAGCATGCAGGCCGCCATCGCTGACTGGCTGCCGCTGCTCGGTGACGCAGCGCGCCACGACCAGCGCTGGTGGGTCGAGGAGTAGCGCCTGGTCGTCGGTGATCTGGCCAGACGCCAATCGGGTCATGGTGCCTCGAACATCAAGCGAAAGCCCACCGGTGAGGTTCGGTCGATGGATGAGAGGCCAGCGATTTCCTGCAAGGCGGCGATGCCGTCCTCGAAGCCCAGCGATTCTGCGCTTAGCCATACCGGCTGATCCGATACCACCAGCCAGCGTGTGTCGGCGAGTCTTGCCACCAGTACCTGGGCCTCCTGCTCGGTCGACGCCGAGCCGAGACTGATATCGACCGGGATACTGGTCGCCAGGGTCTCGCCTACGCCAAGTGAATCGAAGCTGGAGGTATCTACCTGGGCCGAGATCGCGAAGCTGGCCGCGGCCAGCAGGTGCTCGAGCATCCGTTCATCACGGATATCGATGCCCGTGTCCAGCGATTCTGTGGCCACCTCGATGGTGACCTTGCCGCTATCGTCGATACCGCCGGACAGACCGTCCAGGTGGTGGGTCTCACCTATGCTCTGGTTTTTCACCGAGCCGAACCACAGGCGTGAATCGTCACCGGACAGCTGCCAGTCCGCCAGGGCGGAAAGCGAGACGCTGCCTAGCGCCATTGCGACAACCAGGGGAAGAGCTTTCATGGGGACTCCTGTGGGCAAGGGGGCACTGCCCACAGTGTAGCGGGTATGACAGATGCCCTGGACGAGCCCTCGGTGCGGCCGGCCCGGGGGCGGATGCCTGGCACCAGTGATGGCGGACGCCTCAGGCGCCCTATGTCGGCGCCAGGCGTGGCTTCGCCGTCACCGAAGGGAAGGCGAGGCGATCGCTGGCGCATGAACGTGGGTAAGTACTCGCTATCGGTAGAGCGTCTACTTTAAAGGCTTTTGTGCATTTTCAGGCATTCACTTGCCGATACAGAAGCTGCCGAAGATCTCACCCAACAGATCGTCGGCGCTGAACTCGCCGGTGATCTCCCCCAGCGCCTGCTGGGCATCACGCAGGTCCTCGGCCAGCAGCTCGCCCGCGCCATAGCCTTCGAGTTGTGCATGGCCGTTGTCGAGGGCCTCGCGAGCGCGGTCAAGGGCGTCCAGGTGACGACGCCGAGCCGAGAAGCGGCCTTCGGTGGTGGACTGAAAGCCCATGATCTCCTTGAGGTGAGACTTGAGGTTATCCACACCCTGGCGTGATCTGGCGGAGAGCCTCAGCGTAGGAGGTGTTGTGGATAAATCGAGTCCCGGTGCTTCACCGCTCTGGTCCACCTTGTTGCGCACCAGGGTCAAGCGTGAGGCGTCCGGCAGGCGCTCGACGAATTCCGGCCAGATGGCCATGGGGTCGGTGGCCTCGGTGGTGGTGGCGTCCACCAGCAGCAGGACCCGGTCGGCCTTCTCGATTTCGCTCCAGGCGCGGGCCACGCCGATCTTTTCCACCGCGTCGGGGGTATCGCGCAGGCCGGCGGTGTCGATGATGTGCAGCGGCATGCCGTCCAGATGGATATGTTCTCGCAACACGTCCCGGGTGGTGCCCTCGATATCGGTGACGATGGCGGTGTCCTGTTCGGTCAGTGCATTGAGCAGGCTCGACTTGCCGGCATTGGGCCGTCCGGCGATGACCACGCTCATGCCCTCGCGCATCAGTGCGCCCTGGCCGGCACTGCGACGCACCTCGGCGAGCTCCGTCATGAGCGCGCCAAGCTTGGCCGCGACATGGCCATCGGCGAGGAAGTCGATCTCCTCCTCGGGGAAGTCGATGGCCGCCTCGACGTACATGCGCAGCTCGATCAGGCCCTGGACCAGCGACTGCACGCGGGTGGAGAACTCGCCCTGCAAGGAACGCAAGGCATTTTCGGCGGCGCCACGCGAGCTGGCGTCGATCAGGTCGGCGATGGCCTCGGCCTGAGCCAGGTCGAGCTTGTCATTGAGAAAGGCGCGCTCGGAGAACTCACCCGGGCGGGCCAGCCGTGCCCCCAGCGCCACACAGCGCTCGAGCAGCATGTCCATGATCACCGGGCCGCCGTGACCCTGAAGTTCCAGCACGTCTTCGCCGGTGAAGGAGTGTGGCCCTTCGAAAAACAGCGCGATGCCTTCGTCGATTACCCCGTTATCGCCCCTGAACGGTCCGTAGAAGGCCTGGCGCGCGTCCGGTACCTGGCCCAGCATGGCGCTGGCAATCGCGCCACAGGCGGGCCCCGAGACGCGTATGATGCCGACGCCGCCCCGACCCGGCGGCGTGGCGAGGGCGCAGATGCTGTCCTGGGTGTAGAGAGGCGTGGTCATGGTCAGACTCCTTGATGATCGGGCGTATTGTCAGGCGCAGCGCCTGGCTTTGCCAGTCCGGCTGGTGTGGCCAACGGCTGTGGCCAGAGGTGCGGGCCCTGAAACGCCAGACCCCCGCCGAAGCGGGGGTCTGGAAGCGTCATGCATGAGGACTTACTTGGTGTTCATGCCCTTGCCGACGCTGGGGTCTTCCTCGATCTTGCGGGTGATCACGTACTGCTGAATGATCGAGATGCAGTTGTTGCACACCCAGTAGATGACCAGACCGGCCGGGAACCACAGGAAGAAGAAGGTGAAGACGATCGGCAGCATCTTCATGATCTTCGCCTGCATCGGGTCCGGAGGCGTCGGGTTGAGCATCTGCTGAACGAACATGGAGGCGCCCATCAGGATCGGCAGGACGAAGTAGGGGTCCTTCACCGACAGGTCCTGGATCCACAGCATGAAGGGCGCGTGACGCAGTTCCACGGACTCCAGCAGCATCCAGTACAGCGCGATGAATACCGGCATCTGTATCAGGATCGGCAGACAGCCGCCCAGCGGATTGATCTTTTCCTTCTGGTAGAACTTCATCATCTCCTGGGACATCTTCTGGCGGTCGTCGCCGAAGCGTTCCTTGAGACGCTGCATTTCCGGGCCAAGCTTGCGCATGCGTGCCATGGACTTGTAGGCCTTGGCAGACAGCGGCCACAGGGCAGCCTTGACCATGATGGTCAGGATGACGATGGACCAGCCCCAGTTGCCGATCAGATCGTGGATGTGATCGAGCAGCCAGAACAGCGGATTGGCGATGAACCACAGCCAGCCGAAGTCAACGGTCAGCTCAAGGTTCGGAGCCACGGCCTCAAGCCGCTCCTGCACCTTGGGGCCCATGTAGAGGGTGGCACCCAGGGTGGCGTCGGCTCCCGGTGCCAGGGTCTGGGCCTGGCCGGCGAAGGCAGCAACGTTGCGGTCCTGACTGTCGGTGGCGGCGTAGAACAGGTTGTCCTGCTGCTGCGGCGGTACCCAGGCGGAGGTGAAGTAGTGCTGGATGATCGCGACCCAGCCGCCCTCGACCTCGCGGTTCTGGAAGTTGCCTGCCTGGATGTCCTCGAAGTCGATCTTCTCGTAGCGGTTCTCCGGTGAGGAGTACGCCGCGCCGAGGAAGGAGCGCATGCCCATCTTGGGGCCAGTGGACGGATCCGGGTTGTTGTCGCGGGCCAGTTGGCCGATGAAGCGTGCGCTGACCGGCTCCTCGCCAGCGTTGGCAAGCAGGTAGCTGACGTCGACTGCGTAGTCGTCACGACTGAAGGTGAAGCGCTTGACGATATCGATGCCATTGACGGTGGCGGTCATGTCCACCTGCAGGCTGTCCTGGCCGTCGGCCAGGCGGTACTCGGTCTTCTCGGGCGAGAAGGCGATACGACCGCTGTTGCCGTCAAGCTGCAGTCCAGAGCGAGCGACGTAGCTCAGGGTGCTGTTGTTGGACAGCAGCACGTAGGGCCGATCCCCATCCTGGCTCATCAGATGCTGGGGGAGGGCGGCGTAGACGATGTCGCCACCCTGGGGGTCGATACGCACGTCGAGGACGTCGGTGATGACCGCAATGAGATCTCGACTGTTGGCAGCGGGCTCGCTGCTGCCGGGCAGCTCGCTGCCGACATCATTGGCCGAGCTGGGTGCCGCCAGGCCTTCCGACGTGGAGGCGTCGGCACCGTTTGAGGTCGCGTTGCTGGTGATCGCCGGAGCATCCGGGGTGCTGGGCGGCTGACCGTAGTCCTGGTTCCACTGCACCATGATCAGGTAGGCGAGCACCGCCAGGGGGATCAGCAGGAGTAGTCGTTTTACGTCCATGAAGGGTCTGCCCGAAGGGAAGTGAACATGCCGATGGCGCCACGCGAGACGCCTACATGAGATACACGAAAGCCTGCCGGAGGCAGGCCAGTATTCGTACGGAAACGTTCCGCGTCGCGAGAGGTGACGTCAAGGGGCCGGAAGAGGGACTCGTTCATGCTCGGACGAAGTGTGTTCGGCATTGAAGAGCCTCTTGCTGCTAGTTACGGCTTTGCTTCGGCTGTGACCGAGTGTCACCCCGGGTGTCACTCGCGTGGCGAGGTGTCGTCGATGTCCGCGAGGGACGAGTCGACTTCTCGGCCTCGCGCTCGAGACGACGCCACATGCCGAACAGCTGGCGCAGCACGGTGTCGTTGTCGACCTCGTTGACGCCACGCCTGGCCAGCAAGACGATATCCACGGCGGGAAGTCGATGCTGTGCATGCCGAACGGACTCACGAGCCAGTCGTTTCAGTCGATTGCGATCGACGGCCCGGCGTACGTTCTTCTTGCTGAAGACCAGGCCCAGGCGAGGGTGTCCCAAGTCATTGGGAATCGCCAACGCCATCAGGCCCTTGCCGTGAACCTTGTAGACCGCCCCATCGAACACCTGGCGGTAGTCCCCGGCAGTCAGCAAGCGGCATTGCCGGGGAAAGGTCAGACAGGCCACGAAGGACCTGCGCTTAGGCGCTCAGGCGCTTGCGGCCCTTGGCACGGCGACGTGCCAGAACGGCGCGGCCGTTTTTGGTGGCCATGCGAGCACGGAAGCCGTGCGCGCGCTTGCGCTTGAGAACGCTCGGTTGAAATGTGCGCTTCATAACTCGTTAATCCCACAGTGGTTTTTTGGAACGGATAGACATCCAGAGGCTCCCGGAATCCGCTCGGGCCCCCGGGGGTATTCGGCTCAAGACCGGATATTTTAGTGATTTCAAGCCCTGGGTGCAATCTTTTCGCGGGCCAGAAAGCAGGTTTCAGGGTGTTCGCTCCTGCCAGTCCTGCCCAGACGGTTGGGGATAACTCTTGCTCGAGCCGAACCGGCGGGTGAACAAGCCAGCCGGGACCGGCCTCGCGACATGACCCACTGCCTACATAACAATAAAGAGAAGTTCTTGACTGATGTTGTTATTACTACTGGGGATAGTTTTTGTGGATAAGCGTGTTCACGTATGAAATTTCAACATGTTGCGTTGCATATAAAAGTGTGGAGAAAACGTTGAGACCGCGGGGAGGAGCGGTGTGGTTCCGGTGGATCAATGATGAGATTGTCCACAGGGACTCGTTCGCCAGCAAGTTGTTCCAGCACAACTCCGAACGGCGTACAAGGGTTTTCCACAGCTAGGTTTCGGTGCCGTTCTCGTGTGGATAACTCGTGGTGACAAGGCTACAATGTGCGGTCGTTCTTCAACCAAGGTAGCTCGCGTGTCGCTCGCTCTCTGGCAACAGTGTCTACAAACCCTTCAGGATGAACTGAGCTCGCAGCAGTTCAACACCTGGATTCGCCCTCTGCAGGCGGAAGAAGGGGAGTCCAATCAGCTCAGGCTGCTGGCACCCAACCGCTTTGTGCGCGATTGGGTCAGTGACAAGTACGCCAAGCGTATCAGTGAACTGATGCGGGAGTTGGCGCCGGCCAAGCCGCCCAAGGTGATGCTGACGGTGGGCAGTCGTCGTGCTGCGCCGGCCCCACCCCAGACTCGCGAACTCGGCGATCCTGTCTCCGCCGCTCCGGCCCGCTCGGCGGCCGTGCACACCAGCTCCCGCGGCGATGTGGGGGATGAGCGCGAGGTCGACCGCCTGCGCGACGAAGGCGGTGAGGCGCCGGTCACGCGTCCACCCGGTGGTGAGCGCCAGGTACAGGTCGAGGGCAGTCTCAAGCACTCCAGTGGCCTGAATCCCAACTTCACCTTCGAGACGTTTGTCGAGGGCAAGTCCAACCAGCTTGCCAGGGCGGCATCCCGCCAGGTGTCGGAGAACCCTGGGGGAGCCTACAACCCGCTGTTTCTGTATGGTGGCGTCGGCCTCGGTAAGACCCACCTGATGCATGCGGTGGGCAATGCCCTGGCGGGGCGTCGCGAGAACGCTCGGGTGGTGTATCTTCACTCGGAGCGCTTCGTCGCCGATATGGTCAAGGCCCTTCAGCTCAACGCCATCAATGACTTCAAGCGCTTCTATCGCAGCGTCGACGCGCTGTTGATCGATGACATCCAGTTCTTCGCCGGCAAGGAGCGCTCCCAGGAGGAGTTCTTCCACACCTTCAATGCCTTGCTTGAGGGTGGCCAGCAGATGATCCTGACCTCGGATCGCTACCCGAAGGAAATTAGCGGCGTCGAGGAGCGCCTCAAGTCCCGTTTTGGCTGGGGGCTGACGGTGGCGATAGAGCCGCCTGAGCTCGAGACTCGGGTGGCGATCCTGATGAAGAAGGCCGACCAGGCCAAGGTGGATCTACCCCATGATGCGGCTTTCTTCATTGCCCAGAAGATTCGCTCCAACGTGCGTGAACTGGAAGGGGCGCTGAAGAAGGTCATCGCCGATTCCCACTTCATGGGCAAGTCGATCACCCAGGACTTCATCCGCGAATCGCTCAAGGATCTGCTCGCTCTGCAGGACAAGCAGGTAGGCGTGGACAACATCCAGCGTACCGTGGCGGAGTACTACAAGATCAAGCTGGCGGACCTGCTGTCCAAGCGGCGTTCACGCTCCGTGGCGCGCCCGCGACAGGTCGCCATGGCCCTGGCCAAGGAACTGACCAATCACAGTCTTCCGGAAATCGGCGACGCCTTCGGCGGCCGAGACCACACCACCGTGCTACATGCCTGTCGCAAGGTGCAGGCGCTGCAGGAAGAAAGCGCCGATATTCGTGAAGACTACAAGAATCTGTTGCGGCTTTTGACCAGTTAACGTCTCTACGTCATCAACCGCGTGACCGTCTCACTCTCCCGGACAAGAAGTGGAGCCGACATGAAATTTTCCATCTCCCGCGAAGCGCTGCTGCGCCCGCTGACGCTGGTGGCCGGTGTGGTCGAGCGCCGTCAGACGTTACCGGTGCTCTCCAACGTGCTGATCCAGGTCGAACAGGACGAGGTCGCCTTGACCGGCACCGACCTGGAAGTCGAACTGGTCGGCCGCACCGTGGCCAGCCAGGTGGATGAGCCTGGTGCCATCACGGTGCCCGCGCGCAAGCTGATGGACATCTGCAAGTCCTTGCCAGACCAGTCCGAGCTGGAGCTGTCCATCGAGGACGGGCGGGCCGTGCTGCGCAGTGGCCGTTCACGCTTTACCCTGTCCACGCTTCCGGTCGCCGAGTTTCCGAATATTGAAGATGGTCAGAGCAGTGTCGAACTGGCGTTGCCGCGGGGGACCCTCAAGCAGCTGATCGACGCCACCTCGTTCGCCATGGCGCAGCAGGACGTTCGCTACTATCTGAATGGCCTGCTGCTGGAGTTCGCCCCGAACCTGGTCCGCACCGTGGCTACCGACGGCCACCGCCTGGCGGTCAGCTCTCGCCCCGTGGAGATCAACATTGAGTCGGCCCAGAAGCTGATCGTTCCGCGCAAGGGTGTACTCGAACTGGTACGGCTGCTCGACGATTCCGAAGAGCCTGTCAGCCTGACCCTGGGCTCTACCCATATCCGTGCTCACACCGGGGACTTCACCTTCACCTCCAAGCTGGTGGACGGCAAGTTCCCGGACTACGAGCGGGTCGTGCCCAAGGGCGGCGACAAGGTCTTCATCGCCGAACGTTCGGAATTGCGTCAGGTGCTGTCGCGTACCGCCATCCTCTCCAACGAGAAGTACCGTGGGGTACGGCTGAATCTGGAAGAGGGCAACCTGAGGGTGATGGCCAACAACCCGGAGCAGGAAGAGGCCGAGGAAAACATCGCCATCGAATACAGCGGGCCGGCCATGGAGATCGGCTTCAACGTCGGCTATCTGATCGATGTGCTCAACGCCGTGGGTGAGGATCGCGTGCAGATGACGCTGGGCGATCCCAACAGCAGCGCGCTGATGGAAGAACCCGGTGGCGGCGATGCCCTCTATGTCGTGATGCCGATGCGCCTGTGACGGTATTCGTTGCCAGCAAGGCCTTTCCATGGCGCTAGACCGCTTGATGTTTCAAGGCCTGCGAAACTTGCAGGCCTTTGATATTTCTCCATCTTCTGGGATCAACCTGATCACTGGAAGCAATGGCAGCGGCAAGACCAGCCTGCTCGAAGGTATCCACCTGCTGGGCATGGGGCGGTCCTTTCGGGCACGTCGGCTATCCCAGGTACTCCACCACGATGCTGACGCCCTTGTCCTGCATGGCCGCCTTGCCGGTGATCCCCCTGTATCGATCGGTTTGCGCCGCCTGCGTCAGGAGCGCGAATTGACGCTGCGCATTGGCGGTGAGCGACTCGACAGGGTATCTCGTCTGGTGGAGACCCTGCCCCTGCAGTTGATCAACCCCGACGCCTTCCGCCTGCTGGAGGGATCTCCCGCCGGCAGGAGGGAGTTCCTGGATTGGGGAGTGTTTCACGTGAAACATGACTTCCTGCAGGCCTGGCAGCGTTTCCGTCGCGCCCTGAAACATCGGAATGCCCTGCTCAGGCATGGTAGAATGGAGCCTCAATCCCTGTCAGTGTGGGAGCATGAGCTGGCGCTTTCGGGCGAGCGCATGGACATCCTGCGCAGGGAATGGATCGATACCTTTATCCCGGTATTCGAGGAAACGCTGGAAGGGCTGATTTCACTGCCATCACTGACGCTGCGCTATAGCCGTGGCTGGGATCGACAGCGAGATCTGGCCGAGGTGCTCGAGCAGGGACGCGACACCGATCGTCAGATGGGGTTTACCCAGCAGGGGCCCCAGCGAGCGGATCTGGCGATTCGACTCGGCAAACGACCAGCGGTCGAAGTGCTTTCACGAGGACAACAGAAACTCGTCGTGAGCGCACTGAAGCTTGCCCAGGGACGGTTACTCGAGAAGATGACAGGCAGGACCTGTCTCTACTTGATCGACGATCTGCCCGCCGAACTGGACCAGAACCACCGAAGGATCTTTTGCCAGTGGCTGGAGCGGATGCGCTGCCAGGCCTTCATCACCAGCGTGGATCACGAGGTACTGGCCGACCTGTGGCAACCCGATACGCCGATGGCAATGTTTCACGTGAAACAAGACGCTGACGGCTTCGGCCAGCTGCAGGCCATAGACAGACAGACTTCACGACGGAGTGGTCAATGAGCGAACATGCTTACGACTCATCGAGCATCAAGGTACTGAAAGGCCTGGATGCCGTACGCAAGCGGCCCGGGATGTACATCGGCGATACCGATGATGGTACCGGCCTGCATCACATGGTGTTCGAGCTGGTGGACAACTCCATCGACGAAGCGCTGGCCGGCCACTGTAGCGAGATCAGGGTGATCATCCATCCGGATGAGTCGATCACCGTCAGTGACAATGGCCGTGGCATTCCTACCGATATTCATGAAGAGGAAGGCGTATCGGCGGCCGAAGTGATCATGACGGTGTTGCACGCGGGCGGTAAGTTCGATGACAACTCTTACAAGGTATCTGGCGGCCTGCACGGCGTCGGTGTCTCGGTGGTCAATGCGCTGTCTGAAGAGCTCAAGCTGACCATCTGGCGTGCTGGCAAGGTCCACGAGCAGATCTATCGTCACGGTGTCCCCGAGTCGCCGCTGGCTGTGGTGGGGCAGACCGAGCAGACCGGTTCGCGGGTGCACTTCCGTCCGTCTCCCGAGACCTTCGCCAATATCGAGTTTCACTACGATATTCTGGCCAAGCGTCTGCGTGAGCTGTCGTTTCTGAATTCTGGTGTGGCTATCCGCCTGCTGGACGAGCGTAGCGGCAAGGAAGAGCTGTTTCACTATGAAGGTGGCCTGAAGGCCTTCGTCGACCACCTCAACACCAACAAGACCGTTCTCAACCCCGTCTTCCACTTCAATGTGGAGCGGGAAGATGGCGTGGCGGTTGAGGTGGCGATGCAGTGGAACGATACCTTCGCCGAGAACATCTTCTGCTACACCAACAACATCCCTCAGCGGGATGGCGGTACCCACCTGGCCGGTTTCCGCGCTTCACTGACTCGTACGCTCAATCACTATATTGAAGCGGAAGGGTTGCTGAAGAAGACCAAGGTGAACACCTCCGGTGACGACGCCCGTGAGGGCCTGACCGCGATCATCTCGGTCAAGGTGCCGGACCCGAAGTTTTCCTCCCAGACCAAGGACAAGCTGGTCTCTTCCGAGGTAAAAACTGCGGTAGAACAAGAACTTGGTCGGTCTTTCTCGGAGTATCTGGTAGAGAAGCCCAACGAAGCCAAGGCCATCGTCAACAAGATGCTGGACGCTGCCAGGGCCCGCGAGGCGGCGCGCAAGGCGCGTGATATGACCCGCCGCAAGGGTGCCCTGGACATCGCAGGGCTGCCCGGCAAACTGGCCGACTGTCAGGAAAAGGACCCCGGTCTGTCCGAACTCTACCTGGTCGAGGGTGACTCGGCCGGGGGTAGTGCCAAGCAGGGGCGTGACCGGCGTACCCAGGCTATCCTGCCGCTCAAGGGCAAGATCCTCAACGTCGAGAAGGCACGCTTCGACAAGATGCTGTCGTCTGCGGAAGTCGGGACGCTCATCACTGCCCTGGGCTGTGGCATTGGCCGTGAGGAGTTCAATCCGGACAAGCTGCGCTATCACTCGATCATCATCATGACCGATGCTGACGTGGACGGTTCGCATATTCGTACCCTGCTGTTGACGTTCTTCTTCCGTCAGATGGCGGAGTTGATCGAGCGCGGGCATGTGTTTATCGCCCAGCCGCCGCTGTACAAGATCAAGCGTGGCAAGCAGGAGCTCTACCTCAAGGATGAGCAGGCGATGATCGACTACCTGACCACCACCGCCCTGGACGGAGCGCGGTTGTGCGTCAGTGAAGATGCGCCAGGAATCAGCGGGGCTCAGCTTGAGACTCTGGTGAACCAGTACCGTGATGTAATGAAGCGCATCGATCGTCTGTCGCGGGTCTATCCCAGCGAGGTGCTGCGCAAGATCGTCCATGCGGCACATCTTGACGGCGAAAACAGCCTTCGTGATCGCGGCACCATGCAGAACTGGATCGAGTTCCTGCAGAAGGAAATGGACGATCTGGTGGCCTACGAGGGCGGACCGCGTTACACCTTCTCGTTGCAGGAAGACAATGAACGCGGGTTCTTCCTGCCGGCGGTAACCTTGATTGCCCATGGCGTGACCACCGACTACGTCTGGGGCCTGGACTTCTTCACCAGCGCCGACTATCGCGCCATCGCTGGCCTCGGTGAGACGCTGGATGGGCTGCTGGAAGAGAGCGCCTATATCGCCCGTGGTGAGCGCAAGAAGCCGGTCAAGACCTTCTATGAGGCGCTGGATTGGCTGATGAACGAGGCACAGCGTGGTCTGTCGATCCAGCGCTACAAGGGCCTGGGCGAGATGAACCCGGAGCAGTTGTGGGAAACCACCATGGATCCCAATACGCGTCGTATGCTGCGGGTTTCCATCGAAGATGCCGTCGCCGCCGACATGATGTTCAACACCCTGATGGGTGATGAAGTCGAACCGCGTCGTGACTTTATCGAGCGCAACGCTCTGGTGGCCAATCTGGACATCTAGTGCAGAAGGAAGACCCAGGCCCATGGCCTCGATGTTTCACGTGAAACATCTCACAACAGAACCCCGATCTTCATGATCGGGGTTTTTTCTTTTTTAATATCAGTGATTTGCCAGCGGCCGGATGGTTGGATGGCTGGGGGACTGGTTTCTTGAAAGGCCCGCTATGAGAGGGCGGGGTGCACCAGGCTTCTATTGCCATCCGGCGAGGGTGTATCGCGAATGTGCAAAGGCAGATCTGACAACACGCCATACGCTGGGGTAGTCCGATTCTGCTGGCGAACGCGGTGAGTGGGTGGTGAGTGGGCGCGGTGTGTCCGATGGAAGTCAGTGGACGTCGATGGACGTCAGTAGAGGAAAGACGAAGGCGCGGTGTCTCCATGGCGGTTGCACGGTGGGCAGGCGCTTGAGGACAGCGGCGCAGCCTGCACGTTTCACGTGAAACATCTGGCGATATAAGGTCCAGCTGCTCAAGCCAGGACTCACGCCTCTTTGATACCAAATGTCTGGTCGATATCAGCATTCGTGCCGACTACGGGGGAGTACCCGAGCTTCAGGAAGATACTCGGAGGAAGGTATCTGGCTTGCGCGATCACATGTGAAGTGTTCGAAGAGGCGGCGTATCGATACTGCTGGCGTCATCTCGAAGAAGGGGATGGAAGGAGGGAATCAGAAAGGGAGGAATGGAGGTGTTGTTGGAAGGATCTGTTGGAAGGGAGGGGGAAGGGTTGGTGGCAAGGGGTGGTAACAGACGAGAGCGTACGACAATCCATCGTCGGGCTGCGTCTATGACCTCGCTCCTCCGCAACGTTTCACGTGAAACATCACGGCATCAGACCTGAGATTCCAAGGCTGGGACCGTGTCTGGCTATCCGCATCTTGCGATCCGCGTCTTGCCATCTGTGTCTTGCTGCCTGGATCTTGTTACCCGCGTCTTGTTATCCACGTCATGTTATTTGGGGCCTGATGAGTCTCACGCTTCAGACTGGGTGCCTTGGTTGTCCGCACTATATGGAACGTGCGGGAGCGTGTCCGGAGGGGGCTCTGTGATACCGGAGGGGGTTCGATACATTGCACACGCAGTCATCAGGGAAGTACCGAAAATTGAGCACCACGACCTCCCGGGCGGGTAAGTCGCAAGAGCTTTCCCGTGCTCTAACCTGTTGTTTGGACGTTGATATACGAAGAATGCGAGCCGCCATGTTTCACGTGAAACATGGGGCTTGGCAGTCGCAGATAGATGAAGGGATAACCACGTCGGCGGCCAGGCTTGGAGGCTCGCCGAGGGGTGGCGAGGGGTGGCGAGGGGTGACGAGGGGGCGAGCCTGATGCAGGGTCGTTTCAGGTATCCAGGTTTCCTTGCAGCAGTTGATCGACAAAACCAGCGAGATCGTCATAGACCTCTGCCTCGCTGTCTGTCCGGCCAAGTTCTGGATGCTTGGCTAGTGTGCGCTCGCCCTTGCCGGTACGCACCAATGCAAGGCGGCAGCCCATGGCAGCGCCTGCCTCGAGATCCCGGTAGCTGTCGCCCACCATCCAGGCGCCTTCCAGGCTGTCGAGTGCAAGCGCATCCTGTATCTGGCGGAGCAGACCGGGCAAGGGTTTGCGGCAATCACAGCGGTCCTCGCTAATGTGAGGGCAGTAGGCGATATGCTCGATCCGACCGCCCTCGGCCTCCACCAGGCTCAGCATCCTGGTGTGCATGGACTCCAGCGTCGCCTCATCGTAGTAGCCGCGCGCGATGCCTGACTGGTTGGTGGCAACAGCGACGGTCCAGCCCTGTTGGGACAAGCGGGCGATGGCGGTGATGGCGCTGGGGTAGGGGACCCACTCGGCGAGCGACTTGATGTAGTTGTCGGAGTCCTGATTGATCACTCCGTCACGGTCGAGAATGACGAGTCGTGGGGCCATGGGTCTACCTAGTCTATGCGATGGGTAAGGGTGGTTGCTGTCACGCAATCGGCCCAGTGTAGGGGCATGTTTCACGTGAAACAATCAGGTGCTGACGAGGCCGTGTCTGTGGCCCAGGTCGCAGTTTTTACCAACCCTGCGCTGTTGCTGCCTGTCTCACCCTTTGCCAGTGGAAGCTCGTGCTATTCCCCCCATGTCGAGGGCGTAACAAGGGTCTCATGCAAGGGTCTCATGCAAGCCCATTCCAGCGACAACCATCCCAGGCTCCTCCGTATTCAGTAAGCCACGGATCGCTGCGATCCCAGCCCCCTTAGCTGTCGCTGGCAACACCCTAGGGCTTGTCTGAAAAGTGCCTGCGCTCGGTAATACGGCGTTAAAAATCGGATCAAAATGCTCATTTACACCCCGTAAACTGCGCTTTCTCACCGATTTTTGCCTTGTCTAACCTTCGCTCGTCGACTTTTCGGACAGCGCCTAGTCCAAAAGTGGTGGCGACGTAGTGTCGGTGTCCAAGCCTGTCGCGCCGGCTGTCGCCAGTGCTGTGGGTATCGAGTCCTTCAGGTGATCGAGCAATGCTCGTACCCGCATTGGCGGATCCCGTCCTGGAAGCAGCGCATGGATGCTGATGTCTGGCAGCGACCAGTCCTCGAGCACGGGGAGCAACCTGCCGGCTTCCAGCGAGGCCCCGACGATGGAACGGGAGGTATGAAGGATGCCGATACCTGCCTCTGCCGCGATCACCAGTGCGTGCCCATAGTTCGCTCTGTAGCTTCCGCTGACCGGCACGTTGTGAACCTCGCCGCCACGGCGAAGTGGCCAGCGCTGAATACCCTGGAAACGTGTGTAGTGAAGGCAGTTGTGGTGCAGCAGGTCCAGTGGATGACGTGGTATGCCGTGGCGTTGAAGATAGACCCTCGACGCCACCAGCATGCGCTGATCTGCGGCCAAGGGATGGGCGACCAAGCGAGAGTCCTCGAGCACCCCGACTCGCACTGCCAGATCGTGCCCGGATGAGGCGATATCGACAAAGCGATCGTCGAAGTCGGCGTCCACTTCAATGTCTGGATGGCGTTCGAGAAATTCGGGGAGGAAGGGCGCAATATGGATTCGGCCGAAATTGACCGGTAGTGATAGGCGGATCAGTCCTCGCGGCCGGTCACTGATGTCCTGCAAGGTATCCGCCGCCTTGTCGAGTAACCGTAGAGCAGGGACAGCGCGTTCCAGGTAGGTGCGGCCCGCCAGGGTCAGGGAAACCTCACGGGTGGACCGGTGCAACAGCTTCGTCCCGAGCCGAGACTCCAGCGCATCGAGGCGACGGCTGACCGCGCCGCTGGTGAGGTTGAGTTGCTCGCCAGCCGCACGCAGTGAGCCATATCTTGCCACTTCAACCAGGGCAAGCAGTCCAGCGACCAGTGTGTCGTGATGGGATGGCATGGTACACCCTCGTCCAGAGGCAGGGGTCGGTCATTGCACGAGTCGCCATGGAGCCAGGGGCGATGGGCGCCGGTGCGGCGACAGATACTTCTTTCCAGCGCTTGTCACCACAAGGCCCATGCAGCGACTCACTCGGCAATCGATCGGAAGCTGCCAATGACTATGCTTCAGCGGATCTTGCCGTGGGGTTGGCGCGGGCAATGCCAGAGCCGGAGCCAGTGCCAGAGCAGCGCGGCGAGAGACGGCTCTGACTCGGGGCCTTATTGTTGAGTCTAGCGCAAGACAGTACTCCGTGAGCTTCGCTACTGCGCTGGTCTCGGACGGGCCAGGATAGGGGAAGACCAACGAGGAGGTTGTTCCCATGTTACTGGAAGCTCGTCTACGCCCATTGGTATCGCTACGTCACTTTCGTCAATTCCGCTCTGACAGGGTGGGGCCTGAAGGAATCAATGAGTACCAGGTAGCACGTCGCGATCTGGCCAGCGAAGAAGTGCGTGTCAGGGTCGCTGCAGTGGGGCTGAACTACCGCGACAGGGCGCTGCAGGACGGCAGCTATCTGCCGCAGATGCCACGCCCCTTCGTGCCGCTGTCAGAAGGCTCCGGGGTGGTGCTGGAAACGGGAAGGGATGTCGTTGATCTCGAGGTGGGACAACCGGTGCTCGGCCACTACACCATCGATTGGATATCTGGAGCTTTCAAGGAGTCGTATCACGCCTCAAAGCTGGGCGGCCCTGGTGATGGCTGGTTGTCGGAGGAGGTCATCGTTCCGCGTCGTGCGCTGGTTGCCGTGCCAACTGGCTGGCGGCTCGAGGAAGCCGCTGCATTGGCGATCTCCGGCGTCACGGCCTGGAAGTCGCTTGGCGACCTGGATGAGCTGAAAGGCCGTTACCTGCTGTTGGCGGGAACCGGCAACGTGTCGCTGCAGGCCCTGCAGATGGCGGCTGTGGCTGGTGCTCGGCCTATTGTGGTGACGTCGCGACCCGCTCTGGCATCACGGTTAAGGGATTTAGGCGCGGTAGCGGTGATCGGTCGGGAGGGCGGGGCGGCCGACGTGGCGTCCCAGGTGATGGCCATCACCGAGTCTGTGGGCGTAGGGCGTGCCATCGATGTGGTGGGCGGGCAGTTTCTGGTCGATGCCATTCTGCCGTCAATGGCTACCAATGGGCATATCGCCCTGGTGGGCTTTCTCGAGAGTGGCCGTGTCGAGGGTGATCTGGTGGGACCGGCGATTCGCAAGCTGCTGCATCTGGAAGGGCTCAGCGTCGGCAGCCGTGACGCCCTGGAGGCCATGCTCCGCTATATGGATCGCCACGGACTCAGGCCCGCTATCGGACGTCGCCTGAGCGCCGACGACTTGCCTGAGTGGCTCGCCAACGGCGCCGCGGTCAGTGGCTTGCGTTCGGGCACTATGGCCGACCGTCACCCGAGCGTGGGCCTGTCGGCAACTGACCCGCAAGACAATGATCTCGAACTGGGCAAGACGCTGGTGATCATGGATCAGCGGCTGGCGGAACGTATCGCTGAGTAAAGCGGCGGAGTCGGGGCTCAGAGTAAGGCGGTGGAGGCGGGGCGCAGAGTAAAGCGGCAGAGGCGGGGCGCTGAGTAGAGCGGTGGAGGCGGGGCGCTGAGTAAAGCGGCGGAGGCGGGGCGCTGAGTAAAGCGGCGGAGGCGGGGCGCTGAGTAAAGCGGCGGAGGCGGGGCGCAGAGTAAAGCGGCGGAGGCGGGGCGCTGAGTAGAGCGGCGGAGGCGGGGCTCAGAGTAAGGCGGTGGAGGCGGGGCGCAGAGTAAAGCGGCGGAGGCGGGGCGCTGAGTAGAGCGGTGGAGGCGGGGCGCTAAGTAAAGCAGCGGGCGTGAGGCTGTGGGAAGGCACCGGGTACAAGCTCCAGGCGGCGTACTGGGGGGAGATCAAGCAGGGCGGGTTTCACGTGAAACACGAGAGCCTGCCCTTGCTTGTACTCCTGTATGTTCCACGTGAAACATTGTCGCCGCCGGCGCCTTCTATCTGGGCAATGTTCCACGTGAAACGTCGGTGGCGAGTGCCAGTCTGCATCGCCAGGTTCGACTCTCCAGGCGACATCCCAACGGCTCTCTCCTGCGTTCGTAGCGGATGTGGCATCCGGGTGAAGGGTTCAGGAGCTTTGGCGCCGTGGGGTAGCGTGCCGGGCGGGCCCAGCCTGTCGATATAAAAAAGGCCGGCCCCTTGTGGGACCGGCCTCGTTGCCACCTGGGGCAGGATTACTGCTGCAGTTCGGCGATATCCGCTACTTCGAGGAACAGCGCCTGGAGGCTTGCCAGCAGGGCCAGACGATTGGCACGAACGGCTTCGTCTTCGGCCATGACCATCACCTGGTCAAAGAAGGCATCCACCGGTGCCCGAAGGCTTGCCAGCACGTCCAGGGCGTCGCTGTAGCGGGCTTGCTGGAACAGCGGAGCGACCTGCTCCTGGCAAGCTGCCACGGCGTTCTTGAGGGCCTTCTCGGCGTCCTCGGAGAGCAGGCTCTCATCAACCTCGGTGCGTCCATCGTGATCCTGCTTGGACAGGATGTTGCCGACACGCTTGTTGGCGGCGGCCAGGGCGGCGGCTTCATCACGCGTGGCGAATTGCGCCACGGCGCGCAGGCGACGGGCGAAGTCCAGCGGGCGGGTCACCGGGCGTGCACGCACCGCCAGGTAAACCTCGGCACCGATCCCTTCATCCTGGGCCCAGGCTCGGAAGCGATCGAGCATGTAGCCAAGGACGTCATCGACCAGGCCGTCTGCCTTGGGCAGCGCCTCATGCTGGGCCACGGCCAGCTCGAGCAGCTCGCGCAGGTCCAGATCCAGCTCACCCTTGACCACGATATTGAGCACGCCGATGGAAGCACGGCGCAGGGCGAAGGGGTCCTTGGTACCGCTGGGGCGCTGGCCGATGCCGAAGATCCCGGTAATGGTATCCAGGCGATCGGCGATGGCCAGGGCCTGTCCGGTCAGGGTCTGGGGGATGGCGTCGCTGGCAAACCGCGGCAGGTACTGTTCTTCCAGCGCGCGTGCGACCTCGGCGTCTTCGCCATCGTGCTCGGCGTAGTAGCGCCCCATGATGCCCTGAAGCTCCGGGAACTCGAGCACCATTTCGGTGACCAGATCACACTTGGCCAGGGCCGCAGCACGGCGAGCGCGGGACTCGTCACCGCCGGTGCGGCTGGCGATGTGCGCGGCCACGTTGGCACTGCGTCTGGCCTTGTCGGCGAGGGTCCCGAGCTGCTTCTGGAACACCACGCTCGAGAGGCCCTCGATGCGTTCGGCGAGCGGGCGCTTGCGGTCGGTCTCGTAGAAGAAGGCGGCATCGGCCAGACGAGGGCGAATCACCTTCTCGTTGCCGGCGATGACCTTGTCCGGCTCGCGGCTGTCGATATTGGACACGGTAATGAAGGCGGGCTTGAGCTTGCCGTCCGCATCCAGCAGGTGGAAGTACTTCTGGTTGGCCTTCATCGACGAGATCAGGCATTCCGCCGGCACCTCGAGGAAACGCTCGTCGAAGCTGCCGGTCAGCGCCACCGGCCACTCGACCAGACCGCTGACTTCTTCCAGGAGGTCCTCGTCGATGACGGCGGTGGCTTCGAGCAGTTCTGCCTCGGCCAGTACCTGTTCGCGAATGCGCTCGCGACGCTTGCTGCGATCGGCCAGCACCCAGGCATCCTCCAGGGCACCGAGGTAGTCGTCGGCATGTTTCAGGGCGATGGCCTCGGGGGCGTGGAAGCGGTGTCCGCGGGTCTCGCGGCCGGCCTCAAGGCCCAGCACCGTGGCGGGTACGATCTGGTCGCCGTAGAGCGCCGCCAGCCAGTGAACAGGGCGGGAGAACTCGATGCGGGAAGCGCCCCAGCGCATGTTCTTGGGCACCGGCAGGGCCGCCACAGCCTTGTCGATGATGGCGGGCAGCAGGGCGACGGTGGCCTCGCCCTGTTGCTGTTCGCGGTAGCCGAGCCAGGTGCCCTTGTCGGTCTCAAGATGGATCAGGTCGTCGACGCTGACGCCGCAGGAGCGAGCAAAACCCTGGGCTGCCTTGGTTGGCTCGCCATCCTTGAAGGCTGCCGCCAGGGCAGGACCGCGTTTCTCGACGTCGCGGTCGGGCTGCTTGTCGGCCAGTGCCTCGACGCGCACCGCCAGCCGGCGGGGGGAGGCGTAGGCGGTAACGCCCTGGAAGTCGACGCCGGCATCGGCGAGGCCGCGACGCACGCCCTCGGCGAAGGCGTCGGAGAGAGTGTCGATGGCTCCCGGCGGAAGTTCTTCCACGCCGAGTTCAAGCAAGAGGGTGTGGGCGGCCATGCTTATGCGTCTCCCTGTGCGGCAAGGGGTTCGTCGTCGAGAAGTTCACGTCGCAGCGCTTCCGGGGCCAGCGGGAAACCGGCCGCCTTGCGTGAGGCGTAGTAGGCGTGGGCCACGTCGCGGGCCATGGTGCGCACGCGCAGGATATAGCGCTGGCGTTCGGTGACCGAGATGGCGTGACGCGCGTCGAGCATATTGAAGGTGTGGGAGGCCTTGAGTACCTGCTCGTAGGCTGGCAGCGGCAGGTTGGCGGTGAGCAGCTTCTGGCACTCGCTTTCCTGGTGGTCGAAGTTGCCGAACAGGGCGTCCACGTCGGCATGCTCGAAGTTGTAGGTGGACTGCTCGCGCTCGTTCTGCAGGTAGACGTCACCGTAGGTAACGCGGGAGCCGTCGGGCGCGATGGTCCATACCAGGTCGTAGACGCTGTCCACGTCCTGAAGGTACATGGCGATACGCTCGAGGCCGTAGGTCAGCTCACCGGTGACCGGGAAGCACTCGATACCGCCGGCCTGCTGGAAGTAGGTGAACTGGGTCACCTCCATGCCGTTGAGCCAGACCTCCCAGCCGAGTCCCCAGGCACCCAGGGTCGGTGACTCCCAGTTGTCCTCGACGAATCGGATGTCGTGGACCAGCGGGTCGATGCCGAGACGCTCAAGCGACCCCAGATACAGTTCCTGGAGGTTGGCCGGGGAGGGCTTCATGACCACCTGGAACTGGTAGTAGTGCTGCAGGCGATTGGGGTTTTCGCCGTAGCGGCCATCGGTGGGACGGCGAGACGGCTGAACGTACGCCGAGTTCCAGGTTTCGGGTCCGATGGAGCGCAGGAAGGTGGCCGGGTGAAAGGTGCCCGCACCGACTTCCATGTCCAGCGGCTGCATGATCACGCAGCCCTGTTCGGCCCAGTACTGTTGCAGGGCGAGGATCAGGCCCTGGAAGGTTGCCACGTCTGGCGTCGACTGTGTCATTGGGAAGCACCGTTGGCCATGAATTCACGAGCCGTCAAGTATACAATCACAGGCAATTCGGTTATAGGCACAGCGCCAACAGAGGTTTTCCCATGATCGTAGTGACAGGCGGAGCCGGCTTCATCGGTTCAAATCTGGTCAAGGCCCTCAATGACCGGGGGCGCACCGACATCCTGGTGGTGGATGACCTGCGGGACGGCACCAAGTTCGTCAACCTGGCGGACCTGACCCTCGGGGACTACATGGACAAGGACGAGTTCCTGTCCCGGGTGAAGGCCCACATGCGCGGCGAGCCGAACCAGCTTCCGCCCATCGAGGCGATCTTCCACGAAGGTGCCTGCTCGGACACCACCGAGTGGGATGGACGCTTCATGCTGGAGAACAACTTCACCTACTCCAAGGAGCTTTTGCACTTCTGCGAGCAGGAGGGCATTCCCTTCCTCTACGCCTCGTCGGCGGCCACCTACGGCGGCAGCGAGGTGTTCGTGGAGTCCCCCGAGCACGAGAAGCCGCTCAACGTCTACGGCTACTCCAAGCTGCTGTTCGACCAGTACGTGCGCTCGCGCCAGGCCGAACTCAAGACCCAGGTGGTGGGCTTTCGCTACTTCAACGTCTACGGCCCCCGCGAGCAGCACAAGGGCAAGATGTCCAGCGTGGCCTTCCATCACCACACCCAGATCAGCGCCGGCGAGAACCTGCGCCTGTTCGGCGCCTGGGACGGCTACGACGCGGGCATGCAGAGCCGTGACTTTGTCTATGTCGGAGACGTGGTCGACGTCAATCTGTGGTTTCTGGACAACCCCGAGGTGTCGGGAATCTACAACCTCGGTACCGGCCGCGCCGAGCCGTTCAAGACCATCGGCGAGACGGTCATCGACTTCTACGGCAAGGGCCGCATCGACTACATCGACTTCCCGGAAGAGCTCAAGGGGCGCTACCAGAGCTACACCCGTGCCGATATCTCGCGGCTGCGCGAGGCCGGCTACGATAAGGAATTCCACACCGTGGCCGAGGGTGTGACCCGCTACCTGGAGTGGTTGAATGGCTGAAGCTGCGCCGGTCATGGCGCAGCCGCGGCTGGCGGGCCAGCGGCTGCTGGTGGTCGGTCCCAGCTGGGTCGGTGACATGGTCATGGCCCAGGGGTTGTTCAAGGCGCTGAAGCAGCAGGGCGCCGCCGCCCTGGCGGTGGTGGCACCTGCCTGGTCGAGGCCGATCCTCGAGCGCATGGATGAGGTCGACGAGGTCGTCGAGCTGGCCGTCGGACACGGCGTCTTCGGCTTTTCCGCCCGACGACGGCTGGCCAGGTCGCTCAAGGGACGCTTCGATCATGCCATCGTGCTGCCGCGTTCCTGGAAGTCGGCACTGGTGCCTTTTCTGGCGCGGATACCCAGGCGAACCGGCTTCACCGGGGAGCACCGTTTTGGCCTGTTGAGCGAGCGCCGTGAGCTGCAGCGCGACGTGCTCGACCAGACCGTCAAGCGCTTCGTCTCGCTGGGGCTGCCGGCGGACGCTGCCGCTGCCGGCGACTTCGAGATTCCCCAGCCACAGCTGCGTCAGGATGCGATCAACCTGGCGCGGTTGCATGATGAACATCGACTCGGCGTGCGTCCTGCCATTGGCCTGATGCCAGGGGCGGAATATGGCCCCGCCAAGCAGTGGCCGCTGGCCTACTTCCATCGCCTGGCCGGGGAGCTGATCGCTCAAGGCTTCGAGGTAAGGGTGCTGGGTGGGCCCAAGGATCACGCTGCGGGCGAGGAGATCGTGACCGGTCTCGAGCATGCCCACAACCTGTGTGGCGAGACCCGCCTGGAGGATGCCGTCGACCTGCTTGGCGACTGTCGCCAGGTGGTGACCAATGACTCCGGGTTGATGCATGTGGCCGCCGCGGTAGGGACGCGTATCCAGGCGATCTATGGCTCCTCGTCGCCGGCCTATACGCCGCCGCTGACCGACAACGCCCGGATTCACTATCTGGCTTTGTCCTGCTCGCCCTGCTTCGAGCGACATTGCCCGCTCGGGCATACCAACTGCCTCAAGCAGATCACTGTGGACAGCGTGCTGGAGGCGATCCTGACAGACGAGGCCCCGAACCGGATCGACGTCAGCAACGAGTGATCCGGGGCAAGGTGTCGTCGGTGAAGCCTTGTCCAGCCGTCCTGGTCGTCATCCAGGCGCCCTGTCGCCAGCTACTCTTCATATGGGCGCCCAGGCAGGTAGACGCCAAGGTCAAGGCTGCTGGGGCGCCTCGGGCGGGGCGTCGGGCTGTCCGTCGTTGCGATACGCCGGGGCCAGGCCTTGCCACAAGCGCTGCTGCAGCGCGGTTTCTTCACGCATGTACCCGTTGAGTGCTTCCAGGCCGTAGCGTTCGGCCAGGGTCGGATCGTTCGAGAACAGCGAGACGCCCAGTCCGGCGCGGTGCCAGTCGATGGTGAAGCCCATCGCCTCCAGCAGCGTCGGCAGGGTGTCCATGGTGGTGGCGGTGGTCGAGATGCGTTGGGGCGTCAGCGCATTGCCCATCATCATCAGGGTGTTGGTGCGTGGCGTCTGAATCAGCTGATCCCAGGCCGAGACACGCATGGTCAGATGGTCACTGGCAATCACCACCAGGGTGTCCTCCAGCAGACCCTGGTCGCCAAGGCGCTGGATCAGCCGGCGGGTCAGCCAGGCCGAGCATTTCACCGCGTACAGGATATCCACACCGTCGTGCTCACCCTGATTGGCCTGGCAGGCCCTGGCCGGATAGCCCGCCGGGGCGTGGGCGGTCAGATTGAGCACGGTCAGGTTCCAGGGACCGTCCTGACGATCCAGGCGCTTTGCTTCCTCTTCCGCCATGGCGTACAGACTGTCGTCGTAGAGGCCCCAGCTATTGAGATAGTCCGGGTCGTCGAGGCGGCCAGCGAGCTGCTCGCGCCCCAGCACGCGGTCGTAGGCGTGGTCTTCGTAGAACAGCCCCTTGCCGGCGAATTCAGTACTGGCGCCGCCCATGAAGGTCTGACGGTAGCCAAGCCCCGCGAGCAGATCTCCCAGGCAGGCGACTCCGGGTACCACGTGGTGCAGCGGCTCGAACTGGCTGTCGTGGAGCAGACCGGCGGGCATCAGCGGCGTGCCGCACTGGCTGGCGATCATGCCGGCCATGGTCCAGCCGGTGTTGTCGAGCTGGCGAACATTGTCGAACACCACTGCATCCGCTTCCAATGCGGCCAGGTCGGCGTAGGCGTCGCCGAAACGGGCCTCGTCGGCGTAGGTACGCTCGAGGCTCTCCAGGTAGATCAACAGCAGGTTGGGGGGCTGCGGTGGCGCCTTGAGGATCACCGGCTCGACGTAGCGACGCTCCAGCCAGGTGCCGGGGTCGGTGACCACCGCCGCGCCGCGCTGGCCCATGGAGTAGAACATCGGATTGGCGACCAGCAGCACGAAGGCCAGCCAGTGGTCCCAGCGTTGCCAGCGGTAGTCGGCTCGCACCAGCCAGGTGTAGGCCGCCAGAATCAGCAACATGGCTGCGGTGTACAGTATCGCCGCCACGCTGCGCTCACTGCCGCCGTGCTTGGCAATGCCCGCCTGCAGGTGGAAATAGACCGCGCCCATGTCCACCTGGCCGAAGCTGTTGGCCAGGTAGACGTAGATGCCCCAGAAGGCCAGTGGCGCCAGCGCCCAGGGGATCACCTGCACCCGCAGCCGTGGCGGAGGTGGCGCGCCCCAGCGTTTCCATCCGGCCAGGGCACACCACACCAGTGCCGGCAGCGGCAGGCACCAGCCGGGCAGTCGGGTGACCATGACCAGGGCATGGCCCACGGACAGGCCGAGAATCAGATGGACGGCCCAGCGAAGCCAGGTCGAGGTGGCGGGGCGGTGCAGGGGCATGATCGAGGCGCCAGGTGTCGTTCCGTGAAACCGATACGAATCAGCGATCGGCTCGCTCGTTCTCGTACAGTTCGTTCAGCTTTGCATACTTCATGTACGCATGGAATGCCGTCGTGATGGCGACGGTCATGCCATCCTGGCCCTGCAGCAGCCCGCCCTTGAGCACCAGCTTGCGCAGCATGGCGGTCATCGCGTGCAGCGTGGGACGAGTCGACGAGGGGGTGACACCACGTTCCTTCATCGCCCAGGCGTCGCGGGTCGACAGTTGATCGATGCGCTGAATCCAGTGGGACAGGTCACGGTAGGTGAAGTGACGCAGATGGGCGTCCACGTCGACCACCTCCGGTGCCTGGACCGAGGAGTGCGCCTTCTTGGGCAGATAGCCCGAGGTGGTGCGGTTGTACAGCCGGGTCACCGGGTCCGGGTAGAAACCCGCCGCGCGAATCCAGTGGCGGCCGGCGAAGTTGCGACGCTTGAAGCGGTAGGCCTTGCGCGGGTCGTCCAGCGACAGCTCGCGAATCGCCGCCACGGCGTCGTCGTCCAGGCGCTCGTCGGCATCCAGCGCCAGGATCCAGTCATGGGACGCCTGGGGGACGGCGAAGGCCTTTTGCGGGCCATCGCCCAGATAGGGCTGATGGATCACTCTAGCGCCGGCGGCCTCGGCCAGGGCAACGGTGTCATCGCTGCTGCCGGAATCGACCACGATCACCTCGTCGCACACCGGGGCCAGCGAAGCGATGGCCTCCTCGACGTTGTCCTGCTCGTTGAGGGTAATGATGATGCCGGTAATCGGGGTCATGGGGCCTGCCTATACGAAGGGCTTTATGGGGTGCTGGTGCCAACAACCGATGCGCTGTGGCGAGTGGGATGCGCCGATACGCTGTTGCTATGCCGTCGACCGATGGTGGTTGACCTTCCTCAGGCGCGCTGCAGTGGCGGCGGCGGCGGCCTCCAGGTCGATGGCCGACATGTCCTGGTGAGCTGCATCCGTCGGTGGATGAAACGCCAGTCGCCGATCGGCGTCGTTGCAGGTCTGCCAGCGCAGCGGGGTGGCCGAGCGATGGGACGGGTAGAAGCCGACGGTGATCAGGTTGAGACAGCCTGCCACGTGCAGCGGGCCGGTGGAACCCGCGATAAAGGCGTCGCCCGCCGCCAGACTGCGGGCGAAGTCGGCGAGTCCTGCGCAGGCCGGCTGTCGGTAAGCACTGAGCCCAGCCTCGTCCAGCGTCTTGACCAGGGCCTCGGCCACGGCTTCTTCGCCGGGGCCGGCGGTAAGTATCCAGTGGGGCGGACGCTCACCCGACTCGGCCAGGCGCCGATCGATACCCTGTGCAAGCCCGGCGTAAGCCTCGGGAGTCAGGTTGACCGCCGAGCCGCCGCTGCCCGGGTGCAGGAACACCCAAGGGCGCGTGTCGTCGAGTCCCAGCGCCTGGCCCAGCGCGCTACGCTGAGCGTCACGTTGTTGCGGGGCCAGGGGCCAGTAGGGGGGCGCGGGGTGCTGTTGCGACGGCTGTCCTGACGAGAGTCCCAGCGCCTGAATCATGGCCTCGGCCAGTTCCAGGTTGTAGATGTATTCAGGCTTGGCCGAACGGGATCTGCGCTGGGTGACGCGACGGTTGTAGAATAGCTGGGCCCACTTGGTGGCTGGCGCCATGCGCAGGGGGATCCCCGAGCGAAGGCCGAGCCAGCCGATGCGGGTGGTGGAGTAGAGCGTCAGCATCGCCGTGAAACCGCCCTGGCGCAGCGTCGCCAGCAGGGCGCGCTGGGCATCCTTCGGCGCCTGTTCACCCGGGTCGATGACGACGTCGTCGATCCACGGACAGAGCCTTGCCATCGGCGCCGTATAGGCGGGTACCAGCACGCTGACATGAGGGGCGGGCTTGGCCTTCTTGAGGGCGGCGAGTGCTGGCCAGGCGAGCATGAAATCGCCAAGCTTGTCGTTGCGTACCACCAGCAGTCGAGGGGCACGAGCGTCGGCCGAGGCCGTCGTTGCTGTCATTTGGGCTCCCGAGCCCCGCTATCGGAAAGGAGACCACCTTGAGTCACAAGGTCATGCACATCTGCCTGTCGGACGGCTGGGGCGGACTGGAAATGTATCCTTCGAGGATTATACCGGAGCTTGCCGCTCAGGGGTGGCAGGTGCATGCCCTGGCACTGGGCGACTCGCGGGTGGCCAGGAGCCTCGATGATGCCGGGGTGGCGACGCTGACTACCCGCTCCAGAGGCTCGGCGCTTTTCGGTGTGCGCCGGTGGCTTGAGTACCTGGCCCGTCACGACATCCGCCTGTTGCACTGCCACAAGTCCAGCGACCTGCGCCTGGCAGCCCTGCTGGCGACCTTGCGGCCGCGGCTAAAGGTGGTGTTCACCGACCATATGGGGGTCACCCGGCCGAAGAAGGACCTGTATCACCGCTGGGCCTACGGACGGGTGTCGCGGCTGTTGTCCATCAGCGAGGCGACCCGGCGACGTAACGTCAAGGCCTTCGCCCTGCCGGCCGAGCGTATCCAGCGGCTGTATCTGGGGATCGACCCGGCGCCGCTGGCGCCGCGTCTGGACGCCGGCGAGCGGCGCGCCCTGCGCACAAGCCTCGGGCTGCCGGCGTCGGCCACCACCATCGGGGTGGCGGGGCGACTGACGCCTGGCAAGGGCCAGCGGGTGTTCGTCGAGGCCCTGGCGAGGCTGATCGCCGAGCATCCGACGCTCGATGTCCATGGGGTCATCATCGGTGGACTCAGCGCCGAGGAGGGCAGTCGTGAGGAGTACGTGGCCGAGCTCGAGGCGCTGGTCGCCGAGCAGGGACTGTCGCAGCGCATCACCTTTACCGGCTTTCGGCGTGACCTGGCGCGGTTGTTCGAGGTGCTCGACGTGGTCTGTGTGCCGTCGCGCAACGAGGCCTTCGGCCTGACCGTGATCGAGGCCATGGCCGCCGGCAAGGCGGTGATCGGTTCGCGTAGTGGCGCCATCCCCGAGTTGATCGACGCTCACAGTGGCCGCCTGGCAGACCCCGAATCCGCCTCCGAGTGGGCCGCCGCCATGCTGGAATTGGCGCAAGATGGCGAGCTCAGGCGACGTCTGGGCGAAGAGGCGCGACGTCGGGTCAAGCAGCACTTCCTGCTGTCGCAGCATGTTGAGGGGCTGACTCAGGTCTATGACGACGTGCTCGCTGGCCGGCCTGCCGTCTGACGAGTGACACCGCTTGCTCAGAGAGGTGAGTAAGCGGCCGCTATCGCTGTAGACGTTGCTGTAAAAGTGTTCTGGAGCCGAGAATCGATTACAGGCCGCTATCGGTCACAGGCTAGGCGTCGCTATAGCCGCGGCGGATCTCTTCGAGTGCCTGCTGGGCCGACCTCTCGTCGACGCAGAAGCGGGCCAGCGAACGTCCCAGTCGCGCCAGATTGCCCTCGCGCCATTTGCCAGGGGCGCGCAGGCGACAGCGGTCCAGGTCGATCAGCCAGACCCGGTCGCTGTCGTCGACCAGCAGGTTGCGGGCGTTGAGGTCGACATGGTCGAGGCCATGATCGTGGAAGCGTCGGATGACCTGGCCCACTTCATGGAGCAGGCCCGGGGCCAGATCACCGCTGCCGAGATGCTCTGCCAACGCTCGGGTGGCCGGCAGGCGCTCGGTGATCAGCGCGGCCTCGTAGCTTGGGCCATGGCGAACGACGCCTCCCAGCACCGGCCGCGGCACCGGCAGGCCGGCCTGGTAAAGCCGCGCCGTCAGACGCACTTCGCGAAAGGCGCGACTGCGTTCGAGCCCGGTCCACAGGTAACGGGAGGTCGATAGCCGGGCGACGAGACCGCCGCGGCGGTAGGGTCTCAGCACCCACTGACGATCGCCCACCTCGAGAAACAGACTCTGGCCGCGACCCGGCGCCTGTCCGGTCACCAGGCCTGCCTCGCGCCAGTATTCTGGCGCCAGCAGAGCGGGTCCGATTTGTGGCCGTGGTACAGCGTCACATAAACTGGTGGCATCGTATAAAATGCCCACCTTTCCTGACTGATACGTTGCCAACCGCATGAAGCATCCTCTGCCCGCTCGACCTGCCCACATCGGCGTGCTGCGTCTCTCTGCCCTGGGAGACGTGTGCAATCTGGTGCCCACGGTTCGAGCCCTGCAGCGCCAATGGCCCGAGGCGCGGATCACCTGGATCGTCGGCAAGGGCGAATACAGTCTACTGACCGGCCTGTCAGGGGTCGAGTTCGTCGTCTATGACAAGTCCACCGGCCTCAAGGGCATGCGGGCGCTGTGGCGCGAGCTGGCCGATACCCGCTTCGACGTGTTGCTGCACATGCAGCAGGCGCTCAGAGCCAGCGTGCTGTCGCTGGGACTCAAGGCCAAGGTGCGGGTGGGCTTCGATCCGGCCCGGGCCAAGGACCGCCAGTACTGGTTCACCCATCGTCAGCTGGCCCCGCGTGAGCGAGCCCACGTGCTGGAGTCGTTCATGGACTTCGCGCGCCTGCTGGGGGTCGAGGATACGTCGCTGGAGTGGCGACTGCCGGTGCCGGACAGCGCCTACGCCGAGGCCAGGGAGCTCACCGGCGACAGCGCCTATCTGTTGATCAGTCCTTGTGCCAATCCGCGCCTGCGCAACTTTCGCAACTGGTCGGCGGAAGGCTACGCCGCCGTGGTGGAGCACGCCTGGACCCAGTTTGGCCTGAAGACGGTGATGACCGGGGGCGGCAGTACCCAGGAGCGCGAGATGGGCTCGCGCATTCAGTCGCTGTGTCACCCCGAGGCGGTGATCGACGCCATCGGCGCCACCTCGCTCAAGGGTCTGCTGGCGCTGATCGATCGCGCCCGGCTGGTGATCGCCCCGGATTCTGGCCCGGTGCACATGGCCAACGCCCTGGCTACCCCGGTGGTGGGCCTGTTTGCCACCACCAACCCCGATCGCGCCGCGCCCTACCTGTGGCGCGACTACGTGGTCAATCGCTACCCTGACGCCGTCCGGGAGTTCCTCCAGGCGGATCCCGACACCATCACCTGGGGCCAGCGGGTCCGCCATCCCGATGCGATGTCGCTGATTCGCGCCGACGACGTGATCGAGCGACTCGATACCCTGCTCGCCGACACCGCCTCGCAACACCGCTCCGACCTCGATAGGGAGTCACCCGATGAAGCTTGATCTGACCGCGCTTGAGCGCTCCCGCGTGCTGGTGGTGGGCGACGTCATGCTGGACCGCTACTGGCACGGCGGCACCTCCCGGATATCGCCGGAGGCCCCGGTGCCGGTGGTGCGCGTGGAAGAGTGCGAGGATCGTCCGGGCGGCGCCGCCAACGTGGCGTTGAACATCGCCTCCCTGGGTGCCCACGCGGCGTTGGCCGGACTGGTCGGTGACGACGACAATGCCGACCGTCTGACCGCGCGCCTGGAGGAGGTGGGGGTGAGCACTCACTTTCACCGTACTCCCGGCATGCCCACGATTACCAAGCTCAGGGTGATGAGCCGTAACCAGCAGTTGATCCGGCTGGACTTCGAGGATGGACTCGACAAGATCGACACCTCGGAGCTGGCGCCCAGGCTGATCGAGGCCACCGACAACTTCGACCTGATCATCCTGTCCGACTACGGCAAGGGCACCCTGGCCAACGTCGAGATGGTGATCCCGGAAATGCGCCGGGCCGGCAAGCGGGTGCTGGTGGACCCCAAGGGCAGCGATTTCCGGCGCTATCGTGGCGCCAGCGTAATCACCCCCAACCTGGCCGAGTTCGAGGCGGTGGTCGGGCCCTGCCCCAGCGACGACATCCTGGCCACCAAGGGCGAGGCGCTGCGCGAGGAGCTCGAGCTCGAGGCGCTGTTGATCACCCGCAGCGAGAAGGGCATGACGCTGATTCGCGAAGGCCATGACCCCTTGCACCTGCCGACCCGGGCCCGTGAGGTCTACGACGTCACCGGCGCCGGCGACACCGTGATCGCGGTGCTCGGCCTGGCGCTGGCCGCCGGCCACGGCTTCGCCGAGGCCATGACCCTGTCCAATCTGGCGGCGGGTCTGGTGGTGGCCAAGCCCGGCACCGCAACGCTGTCCATCGCCGAGCTCTACACCGCGCTGCACGGCGACAAGCTGGCCGAATTCGGCGTCATCGAGGAATCACCGCTGGTGCTGGCGGTGCGCGCCGCCCAGGCCCGTGGCGAGCGGGTGGTGATGACCAACGGCTGCTTCGACATTCTTCATGCCGGCCACGTGGCCTACCTGGAGCACGCCCGCCAGCTCGGTGACCGGCTGATCGTGGCGGTCAACGACGACGCCTCGATCCGTCGGCTCAAGGGCCCCAAGCGGCCGATCAATCCGCTCAATCGCCGCATGCAGGTGCTGGCCGGGCTCGGCGCGGTGGACTGGGTGGTGCCCTTCGCCGAGGATACGCCGGCTCGCTTGATCGAATCGGTGCTGCCGGACGTGCTGGTCAAGGGCGGGGACTACCGGCCCGAGGATATCGCCGGCGGCGAAGCGGTGCGTGACGCCGGGGGCGAGGTCAAGGTGCTCGGCTTCGAGGATGGCGTCTCCACCACCGCCATGATCTCGACCATCCTCGATCGCGAGAGTTGAGGGTGAGCTGGCCACGGCTCGCCTATTCAGGTGCCATCGGACTGCTGTCGCCGCTGATCTGGCGACGGGTCTGGCGCGAACAGCTGCCGGATCGCGCTCGTGGCGAGCGGATGGGCTGTCTGCGGCCCTTCGCCGACGAGCGTCCGCGGCTATGGCTGCACTGCGCCTCGGTGGGCGAGGTGGTGGCGGCACGCCCGCTGATACGCGCCCTGCGCCTGCGCCATCCTGATCACCGACTGGTGGTCAGCACCATGACCGCCACCGGTGCCGAACGAGTGCTCTCGCTGGTGGACGACGTTCCCGAGGCGGAGGCGGCCGCTCCCCTGAGCCATGTCTTCGTGGCGCTCGACTTTCCCGGCGCCGCGCGCCGCTTTGTCCAGCGTCTGGCCCCTCGCCAGGCGATCTTCTTCGAGACCGAGCTGTGGCCGAACCTGCTGAGAGCCTGCGCCAGGCGGGGTATCCCGGTGGCGGTGGTCAATGGCCGCCTGTCACCCCGTGCCTTTCGTGGCTACCGGCGCCTGAGACCGCTGATGGCCGAGTCGCTGGCCTATGTCGACTGGCTGGCGGCCAAGTCCGGTGAGGATGCCGAGCGTTTCGTCGAACTGGGCATGGCGTCCGACCACATCCAGGTCGTCGGTTCGATGAAGTTCGATATGGCCCTTGATGATGCTTCTCTAAAGGTGAGTGAGCGCTTGCACGCAGCCATCGGGCATCGCCCGATCTGGGTCGCCGGGTCCACCCATCCCGGTGAGGATGAGCTGCTGCTCGGGGTCCAGCGCCGCCTTCAGGCGCGCTTTCCCGATATCCTGCTGGTGCTGGTGCCGCGCCATCCGCAGCGCTTCGAAGAGGTCGCCAGGCTGTGCCAGGAGGCCGGCTTCGAGACCGTCAGGCGCTCCCGGGGACGCGTCCCCAGCGCCAGGGCAGAGATCTATCTTGGCGACAGCATGGGTGAGCTGCAGGCGCTTTACGGTACCGCGGACCTGGCCTTCGTCGGCGGCAGTCTGGTGCCCATCGGCGGCCACAATCTGCTCGAACCCGCGCTGATGGGTGTGCCGGTGGTGACCGGCCCGCATCTCGACAATTTCGAGGACGTGGCCCAGCTGCTGAGAGACGCCGGCGCCCTGGTCGAGATCGCCGACGCCGACGAGCTGGTCGAGCGTGTCGCCGCGCTGCTCGAGGATGCAGAACAGCGCAAGCGGCTGAGCGAGGCCGGGCAAGGTGTCATCGACACCCACCGGGGTGCGCTGGAGGCCACCCTCGCTGGCCTGGACCGGCTGCTTGGCCACAGCCAAGGCAGGTGACCGGGCTCAGGCGGGTAGATGCCGGCTGATGCCGTCGGCGCCGCCGATCAGCAGGATATCCGCCGGACGAGCGGCGAACAGGCCGTTGGTCACCACCCCGACGATCGCGTTGATGCGGGTCTCCAGGGCGACGGGGTCATCGATGTCGAGGCCGTAGCAGTCGATGATCTGATTGCCGTTGTCGGTGACCACGCCCTCGCGATAGACCGGATCGGCGCCAAGCTTGACCAGTTCCCGGGCGACGTAGGAACGGGCCATGGGAATCACCTCGATGGGCAGCGGGAAGTCGCCCAGTCGCTCGACCCGCTTGGAGGCGTCGGCGATGCAGATGAAGGTCTTGCAGCAGGCCGCCACGATCTTCTCGCGGGTCAGCGCGGCACCCCCACCCTTGATCATCTGTAGGTGAGCGTTCACTTCGTCTGCGCCGTCGACGTAGACCGGCATGGTGCCGACTTCATTGAGCTCGTAGACGTCGATGCCGTGCCCCTTCAATCGTTGGGCGCTGGCCTCGCTGCTGGCCACCGCTCCGCGGAAGTCCCCGCGCAGCTCTGCCAGGCGGTCGATGAAGCAGTTGGCGGTGGAGCCGGTACCGACACCGATCACGATGTCACGGCCGAGCATCGGGCGGACCTCGTCGATGGCGGCGGCAGCGACGGCGTCCTTGAGTTCGTCCTGGGTCATGGAATACCTGCGATGGGGAGCGTGAGAAGAGGAAAGCTGCGGCCATTATAGGGCATCGCGAAAGGCGGAAGAAACGCTGTGTGGCGTGTCACTGTGGTGCCTGGGCTCCGCCCGTTTCCGCCTTCATCGCGGTCGCGGCAGCTCGGCACTGAGGCAAGCAATGTCTGCCTGGGGTGGCTGGCGCTGGACGTTGGGCGTGAGGCGATGCTAACAATAGGGGTTTTGCCCGCCTCCCTCACGCTGGATACCAGAATGCTCGAAGCTACCGTCAAGAAGATTCTCCAGGCCCGGGTCTACGAAGCCGCCCGAGAAACGCCGATCTCACCTGCGCCCATGCTGTCGCGACGGTTCAACAACCAGATTCTGATCAAGCGTGAAGACCTTCAGCCGGTGCACTCCTTCAAGGTGCGCGGTGCCTACAATCGCATGGCTCACCTGACCGATGAGCAGAAAGCCAAGGGCGTGATCGCCGCCTCCGCCGGGAACCATGCCCAGGGCCTGGCGCTGGCGGCCAAGCAGATGGGCGTCAAGGCGGTGATCGTGATGCCGCGCATCACCCCGGAGATCAAGGTGGCTGCGGTACGCGGCTGGGGCGCCAAGGTCATCCTCAAGGGCGACGCCTTCGCCGCCGCCGCAGAGCACGCCCAGGAGCTGGTCGAGGCCCACGGCTACACCTATATCCCGCCGTTTGACGATATCGATGTGGTCGCCGGACAGGGCACCGTGGCCATGGAGATCCTGCGTCAGCACAGCGGCCCCATCGATGCGGTGTTTATTCCGGTGGGCGGTGGTGGCCTGATCGCCGGCATGGCGGCCTACATCAAGTACCTGCGCCCGGAGATCAAGGTGATCGGGGTGGAAGCCGAGGACAGCGCCTGCCTGAAGGCCGCGCTGGAGGCCGGTGAGAGGGTCATCCTTGAACAGGTCGGCGTGTTCGCCGAGGGCGTGGCGGTAGCGCAGATCGGCGAGATTCCCTTTTCCCTGATGCGTGACCTGGTGGACCAGGTGATCACCGTCAACACCGACGAGATGTGTGCGGCGGTGAAGGATATCTTCGAGGATACCCGGGCGGTGTCCGAGACCTCCGGCGCGCTGTCGCTGGCCGGTCTCAAGAAGTATATCCAGGAGACCGGGGCCGAGGGCCAGACCCTGATATGCATCAACTCTGGCGCCAACACCAACTTCGATCGGCTCCAGCACATCGCCGAGCGCACCGAACTCGGCGAGCAGCGCGAGGCGATCCTGGCGGTGACCATTCCCGAGCGACCTGGCAGTTTCAAGAAGTTCTGCCGCACCATCGGCAAGCGCATGGTCACCGAATTCAACTATCGCTACGCCGATGCCGACCAGGCCCACATCTTCGTCGGCATACAGGTCAAGCCGGGCGGCGAGGATCGCCAGGCGCTGATCGGCAAACTGATCGAGGCGGGCTACCCGGTCGAGGATCTGACCGACAACGAATTGGCCAAGCTGCATATCCGTCATCTGGGCGGTGGCCGGCCCCGTACCGAGTTCACCGAGGAAGTCTATCGCTTCGAGTTTCCCGAGCGCCCCGGCGCGCTGATGAACTTCCTGACCCACCTCCCCCAGGACTGGAATATCTCGCTGTTTCACTACCGCAACCACGGTGCTGCCTATGGTCGGGTGCTGGTCGGCATGCAGATTCCCAACGGGGATCGTTCCCACGTCGAGGAACATTTTGACGCCATTGGCTATCGCTATTGGAAGGAAAGTGACAATCCCGCCTACCAACTGTTTATGGCATAGCCATGGCGGGATGACGTCTTGGAAGTCGAGGCAAAGCGGCGTATCCTGCGCGCGCAAGCGCTGACTTACTTGCTGGGCATGATGACGCCTGGCTGACGGGCTTCATCGTGGAAGCGTGATGATTGCCATACATGGGTGATCACCCTATAGTCTGAGTCAGTCGCTTTGACCACAACATCAAGACAATACGGCAAGCGGCCGTATGAAGGGAGTCAGGAATGAAACGCAAGCCCGATCTGATCATGTCACTGGTGCTGGTGTTCGGCCTGGGAGTCGTGGCAACCGGCTACGCCCAGGCGCTGGTGGGAGGTTGAGGCACCAGGCACCATGGTCACGACATCGGCATAGATCCAACTCCGGCCGCCCTCAGGGGCGGCCGGAGGCGTTTCAGGCAGGGCGGATCACTCTGCGATCACTGACGATGGCGTTCAGCGGCACGTCCCAGGAGGCCACCGGCAGGCGTTCGACGCGCTGGACGTCATGGGCCAGGCCGATCAGGCGTGGCCTGGGGCCGCCCTGCCCGCTGTCGGGATGGGCGAAGGCCAGGGTGCGATCGTAGAAGCCTCCACCCATGCCCAGGCGCTGGCCGGCGTCGTCGAAGCCCACCAGCGGTAGAAGGATGGCGTCCAGCGCCCAGGGCGGCAGACGACGCGACGGATGGGCGCCGTGACGGCTGCAGGGTTCGCTGATGCCGAAGCGATTGGCGACCATGGGGGTGTGCTCGTCGTAGCGGACGAACCACAGGCGATTGTCGCTCAGGGGGCGCAGCACCGGAAGATAGGCCTGGGCGCGGCGCTGGCGTAGCCAGTCGAGCAGGGGGCGAGGATCGATCTCCCCGTCATTGGGCAGGTAGAGCGCCACGCGACGGGCACTCAGCAGTTCTGGAAGGCGACGCAGGCGAGCCAATAGTGACTGGCTGGCGGCCTGCTGCTGGCGCGGGCTCAGGGCCCGGCGGCGGCGTCGCAGTTCGCGTCGAAGCTCGGTACGTGACAAGTGTCCGAGCGTCATCTGTGCGTCAATGGAAGAGCGCAGATCGTTCATTCGAGGTTCCCCAGAGTGCCGCTGTCGTTCTGGCCCTTGAACCCATAGGTTCAAGGTGGGTGGCCGCAGCCGAGCCGTCAGGCTTTCCGTCGCACGGACTTGCACACGGGCCCGGCTAGCATTTGGCCCCCTGGGTACTGCGCATAGGCTCGAGGGACTGTAACGACTGGCGCACACCCCAGGGAACTCCTCCATGCTACCAGACCGGGGCCTGGCGCCAAAGTGAAGATGCCTTCGAGTGCTTGGGGAGGCAGTGTCGACCAGGCGCGCTGGTCGCGAGACAGCAGCAAGGGGATGAGGTGCTGGCACGGCTCTCGCAGATGAGGCGGGGCGCGGACCACCGGGGCGGTACGGGACGTGATGCGGGCTCAGGTACCGAAAGCCCTGATCAGCCTTGATCAGACGTCGGAATCGCGACTCGGCGCCTTGGCGAGCGCCTGTTCCAGGCGGGTGTTCAGCTCGCTCAGACTGGCTTCGCCTGCACGCTTCTCGTCACGCAGGCCCAGCAGTTCGTGGGCTAGGTTGAGTGCAGCCATGATGGCGATCTTCTCCCGATCCACCACCTTGCCCTGGGCGTGGATCCCCTGCATGGCCTGGTCCAGATAGCGGGCAGCACGCTCCAGTCCCTCCTGCTCCTCGGGGGCACAGGCGATGGTGTAGGGGCGTTCTAGCAGCGTAATGTCGGTGGTATGCCGCTTGGTGTCATTCATGGGCCTGGCTCCGGGGCGGGCCTTGGCTAACGCAGCGCCGAACGGGCAGGATGCGTTACCATCGGGGATCGATTGCGAGTCACTATAAGAGAGCCTTCAGCGGGGGGTCAACGCGACACCTCAAGACGGGAGCACCGACGGCGCTTGCCGATGCCATGGGCAAGCGGCTTCTGGTCACCCCGGGGGCGCCGCGGTATTGCCACCCTGAACCTCTTCTTCAGCGGATATCATCATGTCTTTGATCAACGAACGCCAGGACTTCTCCACCATCGCCGACACCTTTTTGCTGCATGGCAGCATGCAGTCGCCGGCCTTTCTCGACGGGCGCCTGTGCGCGGCACTCGGCCTGCACGACCTCACCGCCGAGGCCTGGCTCGAGGAGGTCTGCCTGACCCTCGGGGTCGACCAGCCCAGAGACGAGCCCAGCGCCGAACGCCTGCTCGGCTGGCGCCGCCAGACCCTGGACGCCCTGGCCAGCACTGAGCTGAACTTCGAACCGCTGCTGCCTGACGAGATGTTCTCGCTGGCCGAGCGTGCCCAGGGCCTCAAGGAATGGACCCTCGGCTTTCTCGAAGTGGTGGAGGATGCAGGCGACGCGCCCAGAAAGAAGTGGTCCGAGCCGCTCAGGGAGGCCATCGAGGATCTCGCGGGTTTGGCCGCCATCGAGACCGATATCGACGACAGCGCCGAGAACGAAAACGACCTCTTTGCCCTGACCGAACACGCCCGCATGGCGGCGATGCTGCTCTATACCGAACAGCACCCTGGCACCCCGCAGGTCGAGCAGGTCGACGAGACGCCTCCCACCACCCACTGACGCTTGCCAAAGTCCCGAACGATGCCTGCAAAGTTCGGGATTTTTCCCTCCTTTTCCCGTCGCCAGAGCCTGCTATGCTGGATGGTGTGATCGATCCGGCAGCGCGCTTCTGGGCTCGGGTCGCCGGCGAATCGGCCGCCTACCTGTCCTTGGCGATCATGCCTTTCTCGGCGATCACACCTTTCTCATCGGTGCGTGCCTCTGGTGTGGTGGACTCTTCTCGCCGCCGCCCGGGGCGCCGCCGCTGGTCGACGACCGGGTAGTCGAGGATCGGGTCGTTGTGGACCGGATGATCGTCGGATTACCGCGCACATGGGTGCGCCAATTTTCCAGAAGAGTGTCGTGTCACAGGTCCTGTAAGGGAGGGATGCTGGTGGTTGAGGTATAAATCAGGGTGCTGTTTCGCCAGGGCAGTTGGTGGTTTTATAGCCAACTAGCACGCTAATAAATGTTTGATTACGTAAAGTTATTACAGGAATACAGTAATGCCGCAAGACACCCCCGAGAGCACTGTGGAACCAACGGCAAGCCGCCTTTCAGCGAACGCCCCTCAGGCGTCTTGCCAGGAAGGTGGCCATGCGGTCGAGCGGGTCGACGTGGCGATCATCGGCGGGGGGCTGGTGGGGGCGAGCCTGGGGGCGGCCCTGGCGGAATTGATCGAACACTCCGGCCTCAAGGTCGCGGTGGTCGAGGCCGCACCGATGGCACCGCTCGCACCGTCGCCGCAGGAAGCGGCGCCTTCGGCGGGAGAAGACGACGCCTGGCAGCCAAGCTTCGACGCCCGCGCCAGCGCCATTGCGGCGGGGTCCGCCGCGCACTTTTCGCGCCTCGGGGTGTGGTCGGCCATGGCCGCGAAGGCCAGCGCGATCTCGCTGATCCATGTCAGTGAGAAGGGGCGCCTTGGTGCGACGCGCCTGCGTGCCGACGAAATGGGCGTCGAGGCGCTCGGCTACGTGGTACCCAACGCCTGGATGGGGCGGGTGCTGCATCGCCGCCTGGCCGAGCTGCCGCTCGACTGGCACTGTCCGGCTCGGGTGGAGCGTATCGAACCCGTGGCCGCAGGCCATCGTCTGTGGTTGTCCAGCGGCAGCGTGCTGGAGGCCGGCCTGACCGTGCTGGCCGACGGCGGTCGCTCTGGCCTCAAGGAGGCGCTGGGGATCGAGAGCGACGCGGCCCCCTACGATCAGGTGGCAATGATCGCCAATGTCGCGGTCGGGCGCCCCCACCAGGGCGTTGCCTACGAGCGCTTCACACGGCAAGGCCCGATGGCGCTGCTGCCGCTGCCGGGACAGGCCATGGAGCTGGTGTGGACCCATGAAAAGGGCAGCGAACAGCGCCGACTGGCATTGTCGGACCGCGCCTTTCTCGAAGAGCTGCAGGCCGCCTTTGGCGATCGAGCCGGCGCCTTCGTCAAGGTCGGCCAGCGTCACGTTTACCCGCTGTCGCTGGTCACCGCGCGGGAGACGACACGGCCGGGGCTGGCGGTGCTGGGCAACGCCGCACATGCCCTGCACCCGGTGGCGGGCCAGGGCTTCAACCTCGCGCTGCGAGGGGTGATCGACCTGGTCGAGGCCATCGAGCAAGGGCTCGAGGCCGGCCAGGCGCCTGGCAGCGCGGCGACCCTGGCCTCCTTCGAGCGACGCCGCGAAGCGGACCAGCGCAATGTGGTGCGCTTCAGCGACGGCCTGATTCGGCTGTTCGGCATCGACCAGCCACTGCTGTCCCACGCCCGCGCCGCGGGACTGATTGGCCTGAACCTCGCAGGGCCGCTGAGGCGGGGCCTCGCCAGGCGGGCCATGGGCAGCGAACGATAACTGGGTAGGGGCAACCCTGGCCCGTTGGTGTCATCTGGCCCACAGGGCCTTCCCATGGCGTCAGGCAGACTTCAGGCACTGCCTCTGAAACTCTGGCGGTCGAGCATAGGATTGCCCTTGGCGGTACACTGGGTGCGCTGCGTTGCCGGGACCCTGAGGGCGAATCCGCAAAGGCACGTGGTGCAAGCGAGTCAGTGATTGTCAGGAAGACTGGGAGAGCGAGACGCCGATGAAGGAGCAGGCAGAGGGTTCAGCCGCCAAGGCAGCGCCGACGGGAGTCGATGTGGTGATCGCCGGTATCGGCATGGTAGGTGCCGTACTGGCCGTGCTGCTGGCACGGGAAGGCTGGACGGTCGCCATGGTGGACCCGCGTCCGGGCCCGCTGGACTCGGATGACCTGCCGGGCAGTGTGCCGGCCCCCCGCGTCAGCGCCCTGACCCCGGTGTCTCGACGGTTGCTGGAAGGCCTCGGTGCCTGGCCGCGCATCGACGCCTGGCGCGCCACGCCCTACACCGCCATGCAGGTGTGGGACGCCGACGGCTCCGGCGAGGTCGGCTTCCGCGCCGATCAGGCCGGGGTGCCGGTGCTTGGCCATATCGTCGAAAATGATGTGATTCTGGCGGCGCTGGAAGCCGAACTGTCGAGGCTGCCGCAGGTGCAGCGCCTGCATGGTCGCAAGGTGGTGGCGCTGGACGACGGCGCCGTTCGTCGGCGGGTGACCCTGGATGATGGCAGCGTGCTGGCGGCCCCGCTGGTGGTCGGCGCCGACGGTGCACGTTCACCGCTGCGCGAGCTGGCCGGGATAGCGGTACGTGAACAGGACACCGGGCAGTGCGCGCTGGTGACCACGGTGAAGACCGAGCGGCGTCATGGCGGTGTAGCCCGTCAGGCCTTTCTGGCCACCGGCCCCCTGGCCTTCCTGCCGCTGACGGTGGCGGGAGACAGCCACTACTGCTCGATCGTCTGGTCCACCACCCCGCAGGAAGCCGAACGTCTTGCGACACTCTCGCCAGCAGCGCTGGGCCAGGCCATGGCCGAGGCGCTGGATCATCGCCTGGGGGCGGTGGAGGTGCTGGATGAGGCCAGGAGTTTCCCGCTCAGCCAGCGCCACGCCGAGCGCTACCACCTGCCGGGGCTTGCGCTGATCGGCGACGCCGCTCACAGCATTCACCCCCTGGCCGGCCAGGGGGTGAATCTGGGCTTTCTCGATGCGGCGGTACTGGCCGAAGAGTTGCTGAACGGGCGCAGTCGCGGTGTGGCACCTGGTGGCTTGAGCCTGCTGGCCCGCTATGAGCGACGTCGGCGTGGTGATAACGCCATGATGCTGGTGCTGATGGAAGGCTTTCGGCGTCTGTTCGGCAGCCGCCACCCGGGCCTGACGCTGGCGCGCAACCTGGGGCTTTCCGGCGTCGACCGGCTGTCTCCGATCAAGCGCCTGATCATGCAGCAGGCCACCGGCTCACGCGGACGCCTGCCGCTTAGCTGTCGCTAGGGGGCAGGCCGAGTGCGGGCCAGGGCCTAGTCGCCCGGCCTAGCGCGTGTCGCGCTGACTGATCACGTTCAGCGCCTTCAGCAGATTCAGTGCCTCGCCCAGCTGGTAGTCGCCGTCCAGCCGATCGCTGCGGCGGCTGCCGGCGCGATCTCCACCATCGCCAAGATGTCCTTCCAGATCAGACTCGCGAATGCGCAGGTTGCTGGTATCGGCGACCTCGAGCCGGCCGCGCACGACCTCGACGTCGGGCTCGATACCCTGGGCCTGGATCGAGCGACCGTTAGGGGTGTAGTAGAGCGCGGTGGTCAGCTTGAGCCCTTCACCATTGCCCAGCGGCATGATCTGCTGCACCGAGCCCTTGCCGAAGCTTTCGGTACCCATCACCACGCCACGGCGCTGGTCCTGCAGGGCGCCGGCGACGATTTCTGCGGCGGAGGCGCTGCCGCCGTTGATCAACACCACCAGCGGCACGTCCGGCGCCGCGGTGCGTTGGGTCGCCGAAAAGCGCATGTCGCTATCGGACAGGCGCCCCTCGGTGTAGACGATCAGGCCACGGTCGAGGAAGGCGTCGGCCACGTCCACCGCCGACTGCAGTACGCCGCCGGGGTTGTTGCGCAGGTCCAGCACGATGCCTGACAGGGCCCCCTGGTCGCGCAATTCGGTCAGGGCATCCTCTACCTGCTCGCCGGTGCGGGCCTGAAACTGACTGACGCGCAGATAGCCGTAGCCGGGCTCGAGGATGTCGCTCTTCACGCTGTCGGTACGGATGATTTCCCGGGCCAGGGTGACCTCACGTGGAGCACCATCGCCGGCGCCGACCACGGTCAGGCGAATCTCGGTGCCTGGCTCGCCACGCATCATGTCCACCGCTTCCTGCAGGGATAGCCGATCGGTGGGGGTCTCGTCGATGCGCAGGATGGCGTCCTGAGCCTGTAGTCCCGCGCGCTCGGCCGGGGTGTCGTCGATCGGCGAGATCACCGTCAGCTGGCCGTCGTCGAGCCCGACCTCGATGCCGATCCCGCCAAACTCGCCTTCGGTGGTCTCCCGCAGGTTGCGATAGGCTTCGGCGTCGAGGTAACTGGAGTGGGGGTCCAGCTCCGAGAGCATGCCGCGCATGGCGTTCTTGAGCAGGGTCGCATCATCGACCTCTTCCACGTAGCCGCGCTTGATCCGCTCGAACACCTCGGAGAAGGCCTGGATCTCGCTGATCGGCAGATCATCGTCGGTCGCCTGGGCGCTGGCCAGCGAAGGCCAGGCCAGGGTCGCGGCGAGGCACCACGCAAGGCAAGTCCCGGTCAGTGTCTTGAGGCGCGAGGGACGGTGGGCGGCTCGGGGTTCGGTCATGCGGTCTCCGCTCGACGTAGGGGCAAGGTTCAAGCATAGCCTTAGGCCGGATGGTTGAAAATGGCGTGTGCTCAGCGCCGCGCGATCCAGCCACCAGGATCGATGGGGTCTCCGCCTCGGCGTACCTCGAAATACAGCCCCGGAGCGTCGCGGCCTCCGCTGACGCCGACGCGGCCCAGTGTCTGGCCACGCTCCACACGGCTGCCGACCTCCGTCTCGAAGCGTTGCAGGTGGGCGTAGAGGGTCATCACCTGGTCGCCGTGGTCGACGATCAGCAGATTGCCGAAGCCGCGCATCCAGTCGGCGAACACCACCCGGCCGGGGTGAACCGCTTCGACCGAAGTCCCGGATGGCGCCTGAATCAGGATGCCGTTGCGGTGGACGCCGCGGGATTCGCGAAAGCGCGACAGCATCATGCCCTGCACCGGCCACGGCAGGTCGCCTCGGGTGCGCTCGATGGCGGTGGACGGCGGCGGGCGCTCGAGCCGTGCCATGGTTTCCTGCACTTCGCGCAGCACCCGCTCGGCGTGGGCCCGGTCCTGGTCCAGCGAGGCCAGCTTCGAGGCCTCGGTGTCGTAGCGTTGGTCGAGCTGCGCCACCAGCGCCTGGCGCTCGCGGCTCTGCCTGGCCAGGGCCTGGCTACGGGCCGCCACATCGGCCTCCAGGGAAGCCAGCTCCTCGCTGCGGTGTTCGAGCTCGCGGCGGTTGTCATCCAGACGCTGGTCCAGTTCAGCGAGCAGATCGAGGCGCTCGTTGCGGGCGTCGGCAAGATGGTTGAGATAGGCCTGCAGGCGGTCCAGTCGTGCAGGGTCGTCCTGATTCAGCAGCAGCTTCAACTGTGGTGTCAGGCCCATGCGATAGAGCGCATCGAGTTGACGACCCAGGGCTGCCCGCTGCTCCCGGCGTTCGGCTTCCATCAGTTCTCGGCGATGCGCAAGCTCGGCCATCTCCTGATCGAGCCGGCGGCGTTCGGCCTGCAGCGTATCCAGGCGCTGGTGGGTCTCGGCCAGTGCCGTTTCCACCTCGCGCAGGGCCTCGCTGGCCTGGTCGCGGGCGCTATCGGTGCTGGCCAGGCGCTGACTGGCCTCTTGAATACGCTCGCCGATGGCGTCGAGCCTTTGCCTGGCCTGCTGCTCGCTGGGACTGGCCTGAGCGAGCGGCAGGCCGGCCTGTGTCACAGGAGTGAGCGGCAGGCCACCCAGCCACAGGACCGCTGCGCCCAGGGCGACAGCCGCGCGGACAAACCCACAACGCCGCCCCGGGCGGGGCGGCGTCGTACGTGGTGGTGGGCAGCTGCCGGGCTGGCGCCTCGATGGCGCGACTGGGGCTGCGGTGCGCAGAGGTCTCACGACAGCTCGATCAGTACCTCGCCGGTCATCTCCTCCGGCACCGACTCGCCCATCATGGTCAGCAGGGTCGGCGCCAGGTCGCACAGGCGACCGCCGTCCTTTAGCCGGGCCTCGCGGCTGCCCACGTACACCAGCGGCACCGGGAAGGTGGTATGCGCAGTCTGGGGGTTGCCGGTCTCGGGGTGCACCATCTGCTCGGCGTTGCCGTGATCTGCGGTGATCAGGCAGGCACCGCCGGCGCGCTCGATCGCTTCGACCACCCGACCCACGCACTTGTCTACCGCCTCGATGGCTGCCTTGGCGGCGTTGAAGTCACCGGTATGGCCGACCATGTCGCCGTTGGCGTAGTTGCAGATGATCAGGTCGAAGCTGCCGCCGTCGATGGCGTCGACCAGGGTGTCGGTGAGCTCGAAGGCGCTCATCTCGGGCTTCTCGTCGTAGGTCTTGACGTCCTGGGGTGAAGGAATCAGCTCGCGCTCCTCGCCCTCGAATTCCTTCTCGCGGCCGCCGGAGAAGAAGAAGGTGACGTGGGCGTACTTCTCGGTCTCGGCGATGCGCAGCTGGGTCTTGCCGCGCTTCTCCATGACCTCGCCCAGGGTGTTGTTCAGGTCGGCAGGCGGGAAGGCCGAGGGCGCGGGAATATCCGCGGCGTACTGGGTCAGCATGACCAGGCCGTCGGCGGCCAGCGTCGGCTGTACTTGACGGTTGAAGCCGTCGAAGTCCTCGAGCACGAAGGCACGGGTCAGCTCGCGGGCGCGGTCGGCGCGGAAATTCAGGAACAGCACGGCATCGCCGTCTTCGGCAGCGACCGGCTTGCCGTTCGGGCGCACGCTGGTGGCGGCGACGAATTCGTCGGTCTCGCCACGCTCATAAGCGGCGTCGAGGCCGGCTTCGGCGCTTTCGGCCTGGTGCTCGCCATGGCCCTCGGTGATCAGGCGATAGGCCTTCTCGACGCGGTCCCAGCGGTTGTCGCGGTCCATGGCGAAGTAGCGGCCGATGATCGAGGCGACGAAGCCATTGTCCTGACCCACCAGCTCGGCAAGCTTGGCGTTGGCGCGCTCGATGGAGGCTCTGGCGCTCTTGGGCGCGGTGTCGCGGCCGTCGAGGAAACCGTGCAGGTAGATGCGCTTGGCGCCACGCCGTGCGGCCATCTCGGCCACCGCCAGCAGGTGATCCTCGTGGCTGTGAACGCCACCGGGGGACAGCAGGCCGAGCAGGTGGACCGCCTTGTCCGCCTTCACCGCCGCGTCGATGGGCGCGGTCAGCACGGCATTGTCGTCGATCTCGCCGTCTTCGATGGCCTTGGTGATGCGGGTGAAGTCCTGGTAGACGATGCGCCCGGCGCCGAGGTTCATGTGACCGACCTCGGAGTTGCCCATCTGACCGTCCGGCAGGCCCACGTGGCGGCCATCGGTGTGGATCAGGGTGTGCGGGCGTTGCTGCCACAGGCGGTCCATGTTGGGGGTGTCGGCGGCGGCGACGGCGTTGGACGCGGCGTCTTCATTGTGTCCATAGCCGTCGAGGATGATCAGCGCCACCGGGCGCGGTGCGGTCGCAGTATCCGTCATGAGGAATTGCCTCTAGCTCAAGATGACCTCGCCCGGCATCCTTTTGTTGGCGCTCGACGCCTGGCGTCGTCGCCGGATGTCCTGGGGTGTCGTGGGTAAACGCTGGTGCCTGGCGGTTCGGGAAGCGCGCCCGACAATAGAATCGGCGCGTCTTCGTGAGTCTCGTGGCTTGCGGTTTCAGGCTCGCGACACGATCCTCCTTGCGGCATCATATCGCACGCTGGCAGCGGTCGTCATTGACCCGACGAGGCAGTGCCCGGAGGCAGGCGGCATCGCCCCCGAGTCGTGTATACTGGCCGCCCTGCGGCGGGTAGCGGTGATCGAGCGCGGGCAACGTACCTGCGTCTCGCGTCGTCCGGTCTGTAGACTGGACTCGCAACACCGGCCTTGAGGCACAGGTCTTGTGACATAGATCTTGTAACAAAGGCCCTGGACGCCGATTTCGCCACCCAGGCCACCACCATTTTTGCATCCGACGAGAGTTAGCCGACCCCATGATCGATCAGCTGTTCGAATTTGTGCAGAATCACCCGTTGCTGGTGGCTGCCTTCCTTGCCGTGCTGACGGCCTGGCTGCTGTATGAGCTGCGCAACGCCAACGCCGGTGGCGTCACCACCAGCGAAGCGACCCAGATGGTCAACCGTGAAGACGCGGTGATTCTGGACGTTCGCGACAAGAACGACTTCAAGGCGGGACACATCGCCGGCGCTCGCAACATTCCCCAGAGCAGCCTCGATTCCCGCATCAACGAGCTCGACAAGGTCAAGGCTTCGCCCATTGTGGTGGTGTGCAAGCACGGCCAGAGCTCCGGCGCCGTGGCGGCCAAGCTCAAGAAGGCCGGCTTCGAGCGCGTGTTCAAGCTCAAGGGTGGCATGACCCAGTGGCAGACCGATAACCTGCCCATCGTCAAGAAGTGACCGTCCGCACGATTTCTGATTACCCGATTCAAGGATCTTTCTCATGGCAGACGACAACAACCAGAACGCTGGCGCCCAGGCCGCCGGTCAGCAGGATCAGGAAAAGCCGCAGGTGCAGTTCTCGCTGCAGCGCATCTACGTCAAGGACATCTCCTTCGAGGCGCCGAACTCACCTGGCGTCTTCGGTCAGCCGTTCAAGCCCAAGGTCGGCCTCGACCTGGACACCCGCAGCACCAAGGTCGCCGACGGCCTTTTCGAGGTGGTGATCAAGGTCACCGCCCAGGTCACCCACAGCGAGAGCGGCACCACCTGCTTCCTGGCCGAGATCGAACAGGCCGGCCTGTTCCGCATCACCGGCATCGAAGGTGACCAGCTCGACCACACCCTGGGTGCCTTCTGCCCCAACGTGCTGTTCCCGTACGCCCGCGAGTGTGTCGACAGCCTGGTCAATCGTGGCGGCTTCCCGCCGCTGATGCTGGCACCGGTCAACTTCGAGGCGCTCTACGCCCAGAAGAAGCGCCGCGAGGCCGAGCAGGGCGATGCTCAGGGCACTGCTCAGGGCGAGCAGGCGCCGACCGCCCACTGATGAGCGACGCCGCCTTCCAGGGCCCCCGCATCCACGTCGCCGCCGCGCTTGTCGCCGGCGGCGACGTCGTTCTGCCCGAAGGAGCCGCGCGACATGTGGGGCGCGTGCTGCGGCTCAAGCCCGGTGATCCCCTGGTGCTGTTCGACGGTCAGGGTCGCGAAGCCCGCGCCGACATCGCCGAGTCCGATCGCAAGAAAGTAAGCGTTCACATACTCGAGGTGCGCGATGGTAAGGGCGAATCGCCCTTGTCCGTCCATCTCGGGCAGGCGATCTCCAAGGGCGATCGCATGGACTACGCCATCCAGAAGGCGGTGGAGCTCGGCGTCGCCGCGATTACGCCGTTGTACACCGAGCACGGCGATGTGCGCCTCAAGGGCGAGCGTGAGGCAAAGAAGCTGGCCCACTGGCAGGCGGTGGCGGTGAGCGCCTGCGAGCAGTGCGGCCGCGCCACGGTGCCCGAGGTCAAGGCCCCGCAGTCGCTGAGCGAGTGGCTGGGCCAGCGTGACGAGGCGCTCAGGCTGGTGCTCCACCCGGGTACGCCAGGCGTGCTCGAGCGCGCCGAGCATGTCGCCAGCGCCTGCGTGCTGATCGGCCCCGAGGGTGGCCTGTCCCCACGCGAGGTCGAGGCGGCGACGGCACAAGGGTTTGCGGCGCTGACCCTGGGACCACGGGTCCTGCGTACCGAAACCGCCCCGGTGGTCGCGCTGACGCTTCTGCAATCACGCTTCGGGGATGTGTAAGTGCTTACTATTGGCGCTCAGCGTCGTCCCGGCTGACCCGATCCGGCATCCTGATCCGCGTGTTGAAAAAGGCCCGGCTCCTGTTTCGAGGAGTCGGGCCTTTTTTGCGCTAGTGGCAGAGATCCGTTCAGCCATCTCGTTTCAGTCTTGTTTGTCCATGCTGGGTTCTCGCCTCTCTCGCCTCTCTCGCCCCTCTCGCCCCTCTCGCTGCTTTTGCCCCTTTCGCCCCTTGTCGCCCAGGCCCCCGCGCTGACTGTTTGGCAAGCGCGATGCGCATCAGGCGCTGAAAGGTGGGGCATTCAAGGTGGCGAGGTGCGGTGCAGGTCATGGCATGGCGCAGGCCATCGCGGATCGCGCTCAATTGCTTGATGCGCCGGTCCAGGGCGTCCGCCTTGGCACCCAGTCTTTCGCGGTCGATGTCGGGTTTGCCTTCCTGGCCAAGCATGTCGCCTATCTCGGCCAGCGAGAACCCGGCTGCCTGTCCCAGGGCTATCAGCGACAGGCGTGACAGCACGTCCGGCGCAAAGACCCGCCGCAGCCCACTACGTCCGATCGAACGGATCAGCCCGATCTCTTCGTAATAGCGCAGTTTCGACGCGGCGACGCCGCTTTGCCGGGAGACCTCGGAGATGTCGAGCATAGCGCTTGACCTCAAGTTGACTTGAGGTCGTAAGCTACTTCGGCTTTGCCTGAATCTGCAAGAGAGCGCGCGACGTTGCCGTCTCTTGATCCTCAGGATGCGTTTCTCTTCGATCGGCTCGGCAGCGGGCTCTCTTTGCTGAAGGAGTAGTGCAGTGGCAGAACTTCTGGTTGATGCCCTTTGGCTTGGCGTGGGGGCGACCGCCTTCATGGATGTCGTCGCGCTGGTGCAGCGCCGGGTACTCGGCATTCCCTCCCTGGACTACGCCCTGGTGGGGCGCTGGCTGGGTCACCTGGCGGGAGGCACTGTCGTCCATCGCCCCATCTCGGGAAGCGCGCCGATACGCGCAGAGGCGGCGCTGGGGTGGGCGTTTCACTATCTGACGGGCGTGGTGTTCGCCCTGGTGTTTCTGGTACTTGTCGGATCGGATTGGCAGCAACGACCGGCGCTCGTGCCCGCGCTGGTGTTCGGTGTGGTGACGGTGCTCGCTCCTTTTCTGGTACTGCAACCGGGGCTGGGCGCAGGCATCGCCGCGCGCAGGACGCCTCGGCCAAACATCGCCAGGCTTCGCAGCCTGACGGCGCACGCAAGCTTCGGTATCGGCCTGTGGGTATCCGGGCTTGGGGGCATGCTCGCCTTCTAGGGCTTGTCTGAAAAGTGCCTGCGCTCGGTAATACGGCGTTAAAAATCGGCTGGTGCGCCAGCCCGGTCAAAATGCTCATTTACACCCCGTAAACTGCGCTTTCTCACCGATTTTTGCCTTGTCTAACCTTCGCTCGTCGACTTTTCGGACAGCGCCTAGGGCGCGTACGACGAGCGCCTGAGCTCTGCAATACCGGCGTGTAAATTCGTGCTAGTGAGCGCTTACATGCTGGCTGGGCGTGGTTGTCCAGCCTTTCCCCCGCAGGACGCCAATAGCCTCTCGTAAATAGCCCGGCTCATGTGAGCCGGGCTTATGTGAGCCGGGCTATCCAGGATGCCGGGACGAGGGACAATGCCCTGGTTCATTCGTCCCTGGCGCAGCATTGCGGTCAGCCTTGATGGCTCAAACGTCCAGGGTTCCTTTCAATGACGAATCCTCGATGGCGCTGCGAAGCTCTGCGACCACTTCGCCGGGAAGCGGGATGCCCTGATCGAGAAACTCGGTGCGACGCCTGAGCCCCGATTGGCCTGGCAGCCGCACAGGACGTTCGGGGTCAACGGGCTTGGCTTGCAGACAGGCTTCGACCAGGTGGTCGGTTTCGTCGAGGAAGTCGCTGCTCCCTGCAAATAGTGCCGGATCGATCACCATGACGGTCACCGAGGCCCCCCACCCACTTGGATCGTCCTTGCGTCCGAAGCCACCAAGGGCCGAGGTCAGTGCCTCGACCATCAATCCCATGGCAAAGCCCTTGTGGCCAAACTCGCGCCCACCAAGCGGGAGAATGCTGCCCAGAGGATCCGTGAAGTAGTCTTCAGGGTTGTCGCTGACGACCCCTTGGTTGCTGAGAATGACCGGATGATCGAGCCTTGAGCCCTCGGCCCTGGCCTTGGCCACGCTGCCGTTGGTGACGGTGGACATGCTGACGTCCAGCATGATCGGCTGGATTCGGCTCGGGATTCCCATGGCGATCGGGTTGGGTGTGTAGACCGGATCGAGCCCCCCATACGGCGCCACCGACTTTACCGCCGGGTCAGACGTCATGATGATCGGCATCAGCCCCTGGTCGACGAAGGGCTTCAGATAGGAGGCCAGGCAGGCAATGTGGTGGGATCGCTTGATGCTGACGATACCGATCCCCGACGTCCTGGCCGCATCAGCACTTTGCTCAAGCGCCTTCTGGACCAGGTAAGGGCCGAGGATATAGTGTCCGTCGTAGGCCGCCGCCACAGGGCTGATCTGGCGGGATTCGAGCAGCGACGCATCACCACGTGCATGGCCGGACTTCAAGTCCTTGAGGTAGCCGTTGGCCAGTTTTACCCCATGGGTATGGTGTCCCAGCAGGTCCCCCTCGATGAGGATGCTGCTGGTCGTCCGACTGACTTCTTCGGATGCGCCGGCTTCTCTGAAAAGTGTCACCAGGACATCTTCCAACCACGGTGTCGTATAGCGTCTCATGATAATTCCTGTGCCTTGTTGGAGTTGGCGTGCTTGAACTTCTTGTAGGCCATGGTCAGCAACGGCGATAGCCACAGCAGAATGACGAGGGCGCCCAGCCCTGCGCTGATCGGGCGTGAAAAGAAGGCCAGCAGGTCGCCATTGCTCTTGAGCATGGAGCTCATGAAGTTGTTTTCCAGGGTAGTGCCCAACACCAGCCCCAGGATGGCGGGCGCCATCGGGAAATCGCACCTCGCCAGGATCGATGCCACCGCGCCGATAATAAGCATGATCCAGACATCGGTAATTGAATTGTTGATCGAAAATGCGCCAACGATGCAGAAGCAAAGGATAATCGGCATAAGTACCTTCCTTGGCGTCAGGATAAATACTTTTGCCGACCGTATTGCGGCGTATCCAATGGGCAGCATCACCAGGTTAGCCAGGAAAAAGACGACAAAAAGTGCATAGATCAACCCACTGCCATCCATGAAGATGGTGGGGCCGGGGTTCATGCCCTTCATGTACAGCACCCCGATGACGATGGCCGTGATAGAGTCTCCCGGGATGCCGAACACCAAAGCCGGCACCCAGGCGCCGCTGATGCCAGAGTTGTTGGCGGAGCTGGCATCGACAATCCCTTCAATATGGCCCGTCCCGTATGCCTCCTTTTGCTTTGAGCGACCTTTGCCCACGGCGTAGGAAATCCAGGCGGCTATGTCGGCACCGGCGCCAGGGAGCGCCCCGATCAGGGTACCGATCGATCCTCCGCGAAACATGTTGGGCCAGTAGGCCTTCAGGTGTCCTGGAACTTGGCTGAAGACGCTATCCTTGGAGAGCGACGGCATTGCTCTACCATCGCCACGTGAACCATAGAAGAGCATCAACTCGTTGAGCGCGAACATGCCGATCATGACCGGTATGAAGTTGATCCCGGCCATGAGGTCCGGGATGCCGAAGGTAAAACGAGGAGCACCACTCATCATGTCCAGCCCGACAGTGGACAAGAGAAGGCCGATCATCAATGACAGGAAGGCCTTTACCCTGGAGCCGATAGCGATAAAGATCGAGCAGCTCAAACCCAGCAAGGCCAGCCAGAAATACTCAAATGAACTGAACTGAAGAGCGACCTCCGCCAGTGACGGAGAAACGAAGACAAGAATAATGGTGCCGAAGATTCCACCAAATACCGAGCAAACCAGGTTGACGCCAAGGGTTTCCCGGGCCCGTCCGGACCGCGCCAGAAGGTGGGAGTCACCTACATAGGCAGCGGAGGATGGTGTGCCAGGAATGTTCAGATAGGTCGCAGGAATGTCGCCGGAGAATATCGCCATGGCAGATGTGGTCACGATCGCCGCGATAGCCGGAACCGGATCCATGTAAAAGGTGATCGGGACCAGCAAGGCCACCGCCATGGTAGCCGTAAGACCTGGTACAGCACCGACGAAAACACCAAAGACGGAGGCGGCTAGAATGACGAGCAATGTCTCGACATTGAAGACTAGCTGTAACCCTAGAAGAATGGTATCCATGACTTATCCCCAGAATCTCATCAACCCTTCGGGAAGGGGAATCATTAGGTAGGTGGAGAAAATAAAATATATGGTTAGCGATGCGAGTATGGATACAGCCAGGGATAGAAGAAGTGAAGCCTTACGGGAAAGCATAAGAACGAAAATACCAATGGCGAGGCTAACCGCTGCGCCCAGGAATTCACTGGTGAGGATATAGAAGATAATCATCACGCAGGGAAGAAGTGACGCCAGGAGCGACCGGATAGGAAGCGGCCGGTTATTGCCCGGAGTGTTACTGGCATACTGGGTCTTTAAAATGGGGACCTGCTTTACCGATAGGAACAAACCACCTATAAGAAACCCTCCCCCAATGAGGGAGGGAAACAGAGATGGCCCAAATTGCAGGCTAGCCATCGTCGGGTACTGTTGGGCTACATAGATGACGATGCAGCCCGACAGCATGAAGGCTAGCCCCAAGATGAAATCTCTCATCTAGCAATCCTTACTTGCCCAGACCGACGTTCTCGATGATCTCACCGTAGACCGCGTCCATCTCGACCATCAGCTGGCCGAACTCTTCCGCGTTACGCCACTCGGTGCCGAACCCCTGCTGGGACATGAAGTCCTGATAGGTATCGCTGTTGTAAGCTGCTTCCAGTGCGGTCTCCAGCGTAGCGACGACCTCGGGATCCATTCCCTTTGGCCCAGCAATGCCGCGCCATTCGCCGACAAGATAGTCGCTGCCGATCGCCTCCTGGATAGTCGGAACGTCAGGGAAGCTCTCGATGCGCTCCGGTCCCATCACGCCCAGGCTCTTGGCACGTCCCGCTTCGATCATCGAACGTGCTTCAGGAACAGAGCTCGGAACGATCTCCAGGCCGCCAGCGGCAAGTTCGGTCATGGCCGGTGCGGCGCCCTGACTGGGAATCCAGGTGACGCGGTCAGCTTCCATACCCTGATCCATCAGGAAACCGGCGAAGGCCAGGTGCCAGACGCCCCCCAGACCGGTACCGGATGCCTGGAAGGTTCCCTTGGGTTCTTCCCGGATGGCTGCTACCAGGTCTTCCAGAGACTCATAGGGAGCATCTGCGCGGACCTGAATCCCCGGGTAGTCGAAGTTGATCTGCCCGATCGGGGTGTAGTCTTCGTAAGTCAGGTTGGTCAGCCCCTGCCAGTGCATCATGTTGAGCTCGCCAGTCACCAGGCCCAGCGTGTAGCCATCGGGGCGAGCCGTGGCCATGGCGCTATGACCGACGACGCCGCTGCCGCCTGTGCGGTTGACGACGTTGACCGTCTGGCCAAGCTCTTCTTCGAGTGCGGTGGCAATGGTCCGCGCGGTGGCGTCTGTGCCTCCACCGGCCGCCCAGGGGACGATGATGGTGATGGGCTTTTCCGGATAGGCAGCAAAGGCAGAACTGGAGGCTGCGAGCAACAGCGTTGCGGTGACGGTCTTGACGGTTTTTGTGTTGATTATGGCTTTCATTGGCATGCCTGGATCGTCTAATTATGGATTGTAGGGAGTAACGAATCTAGCACGCTGTGTTCATTGCGTACAATGAACGTTTTTTAGACTTTAGTTTAGTTCCCGGCCGAAAAATGGCTCTTTTGTGAGCCACGGATTCACGCGGAAGAAAAGGCGATAAGCGCTCGGGTCGGCCAAGCAAAAGATTCCCGTGGCGAGGCCGCAGAGAGGCAGAAAAGACTATAAAACCATTCAATAACAGATGGTTGCTAGCCGTCTCAATTGGCGGTGGACCATTGCTCTACCCTGGCCGACAGACACAATGGTGGACTCTTGTTGGCCACCAGCGGCTCAGATCGCCAGAAAGATGACGGCTATAAGGGAGGGTAGGCAAGAGTCATCGCCGTCTAGAAATTGGCTTTGTTAATGCAAATCCGGAATAAAAAGACGCCCCGATGCATGGCGAACCTGGTTGGAGAAGCATGGTGGTAGCAAGTCTACAAGGAGGTCCCCCAGGTGCGCGAGAGCCAGGCGCCGGTTGGGGCAGGGCACCTGGCATTGGTAGACTCTGCTTGTCGAAGACAATTCGTCGTCGTCCAAGCCCCGATAGCAATGACTTCTCTATCCGCCGGGGCTGCGAAGATATTCCGGGATATCGACTTCCGGGTTATCGCGAAACTGCTCCAAACGATGCTGTACCTTGGACTCTGACGCCGTGAGATGCCTGAACAGGGAATGGCGAGCCTGAGTCGGCTTCCGCGAAAGCATCAAACTGAAAACTTCGCGATGCTCGTCAAAGAAGGGATCGCTCTGAGGAAAGTCGATCTTGCTCCCGAGAAGGTGCTTGCTTATCAAGAGTATGGGGCGGGTACGTTGAAGCATGGTAACGATTTCATCGTTACCCCCCGCTATCATGGCATGTTGATGCAGGTCGTTTTCCAGTTCGTCGAGAAGCTCTCCCCGGATGTTCGGGTATTGGTTTTCTGCGCTATCGAGCCGGTCAATGTAGCGTTTGATATCGGCACTGGGCAGTTTTTCGGTGGCTTGGGCGATCATGAAGGGCTCAAGCTGTTGTCGAGCCTCGTATAGCTGATGCAGTCTGTCATCATCCAGTGGTACCACTGTCCAGCTACTGTACTTGTTGTTTTCAACAACACCCAGGGACTGAAGGTGAAGGAGAATCTTTTGAGTCGTGGTTCGGCTAACATCGAGAAACTTTGCCAGTTTTAGTTCGTTTAGCTCCATACGACCTAGCATGGAGCAGAGAACGATATCGCGTTCGATTTCTTCGGCAAACTTTCGCCAGGAGTCGGTCCGGCGGACCGCCATCTTTCCGCTGGATTGTGCGAAGTCCTTCTCGGTGAGTTGGCGTCTGATAACGTCAGAAGGCTGACTCCCCACCAGGTAGCCCCTGCCATCAAAGCGGCTGATCTTTCCTTCGTTGTGAAGCCGTTCCAGCGTCTGACGCACAGGGGAACGACTAATCTTGAAAAGCTCGGAAATATTGCTTTCCAGCAGAACAAGCCCCGTTTCGAGGCTACCGCTTTCCATGCTCTCGGTTAATATGTGGTAGAGCTGATCCTTTAGCGTACCCATCTCGACTCTCCAATACCGTGTCGCAACAATTCTTTTTAGCTTTTGTTGTGGTGGTTTTCCGGCCTTGCGCTTGAAGCTTGCCATGATGAGATGGCGATAGTGTCAATGGAGGGGTCTACCCTTCAAGAAACCGTATTCGCTTGGCTCAGATCATTGTTCGTCGGCTTGCCTACCGCTAGCGCCAAAGGGCCTGAAGCCGAGCGCTGTAAGACTGATCGCCTGGCATCGGGCCTCGCAGGGGCGGTCTTTTCGTCGTCGGACAGACTGTCCTCGACCCATTTGGCCTTGGCCCCCCGGGGCCCGCAATACCCTGGCCGGCTAGCCCAAAGGACTGCATCGGCGAGACGTGCATCCCCTGCCTGCTGCGTACCGCCGTCACGCGCAGGGGGCACTCGCGGCAAGCTTTCGTTGCGCTGGTGTCCGTGACCCATGGCCGCTGCAGTCAAGGCGGCGGCCTAGGTCACGGCGCCGACCATCCACGGGACGAACTCATTGTTGCCATACCCCAGGGTTTCGCTAGCGCTGGATTCGCCCGATGCGACCGCGATGATCCGCTCGAAGATCATCTCGCCGACCTCTTCGACACTCGCCATGCCGTCAGCGATAACGCCACAGTTGATATCCATGTCTTCGGACATGCGTTCATACATGGCGGTATTTGTCGCGAGTTTGATGGACGGTGCTGGCTTGTAGCCTGATACCGAACCTCGCCCCGTCGTGAAGCACACCATATTGGAACCGGATGCGATCTGCCCTGTCACCGATACCGGGTCGTAGCCGGGGCTGTCCATGAAATTGAACCCCGGCTGCGTGCGCGGCTGGGCATACTCAAGTACGTCGTTGAGACTGGTCGATCCGCCCTTGGCGACGGCACCCAGCGATTTTTCCAGGATCGTCGACAGACCTCCGGCCTTGTTTCCCGGAGACGGGTTGTTATTCAGCTCGGCGCCATTGATCTCTGTGTAGTGCTTCCACCAGGCGATGCGATCCAGGAGCTTGCTTGCCACGTCCTTGCTGATGGCTCGATCCAGGAGAAGATGCTCGGCGCCATAGATTTCGGGAGTTTCGCTGAGGATCACGCTCCCACCATGCTTGACGATGAGGTCCGCAGCGTGCCCGAGGGCTGGGTTCGCGGTGATGCCCGAGTAGCCGTCTGAACCGCCGCACTGAAGCGCTACGGTAAGGTTGCTGAGAGGACTGGGTTGGCGCTCGGCTCTTGGATGGCTACGGGCCATATCGAGGATCTTCTCGCGCGCCAGTTCGATGCTTGCCCTGGTGCCGCCAACATCCTGGATGTTGAAGTAGTAGAGACGAGATGTATCGGTCAATCCCGATTTTTCCACTAATTGCTTGACCTGATTGGTCTCGCAGCCGAGACCAATGATCAATACGAAGGCGAAGTTCGGGTGTCTTGCATAGCCTGCGATGACGCGCTCCAGAAAGGCGAAGCCTTCTGTTTCGGTATTCATGGCACAGCCGGAGCCATGGGTTACCGGAACGACTCCGTCATAGCCCAGGGCTTCGACCTCTCCGGATGCATTGAGCTGTTCTGCGGCCATTTTTGCGACCGTTGCCGAGCAGTTCACCGTGGAGAGGATGCCAATATAGTTTCTTGTTCCTGTCTGGCCGTCCGAGCGTAGATAACCATTGAAATGCCGCTCGCTCTCGTCGGCGTTGGTCATCGCTGCCGGCGAAAATCCTTCCAGAGAAGTGGTCCGCTCGAGCATCGAAACGTTGTGCGTATGCACATGCTCGCCCTGAGCAATGTCACTGCTGGCGTTGCCGATGACCTGGCCATATTTGGTGATGCTGTCGCCAGCAGCGATTGCCTTCAAGGCAACCTTGTGGCCCGCGTCAATATTCTGCAAGGACAGGTTCGAATCGTCGTCAATCGGCATACCTTTCGGCAGGGCACGAGTGGCGACCCCGACATTGTCCTGGGGATGCAAACGAATGACAGCAGGCGTGTTGTTAATTAGCTGCATGGACGGCCTCTGGAAGAGAAATCACAAACTGGCGGAAAGCCTATCAGCTTTGGCAATCGTGGCGATTAGACTATAGTCTCACAAAATGGTCATTGCGCGCAATGAGCATTTGCTTTAGCTTTGGCCCCGCATGCTGCCCGGTCGCCCTCACCAGGGCCGATAAAAAACAGCGACAACAGGTGACTCGATGAAACAAGCAAAAGCATTATTGACCGCTGCAACCTTTACGCTTTCAACAGGCGCCATGGTGTTTGCCGCTGGTACCGCTCACGCAGCGACCACGCTGCGACTTGGCCACACTTTCAATCCTGGTGAAGCTAGCTATGAATTGCTGGGTGAGCTGGGCGAACGGGTAGAAGAAAGGACCGATGGCGAGCTCAAGATTCAGGTCTTCCCGAGTGAGCAGCTAGGTTCCGAGGTACAGCTGCTCCAGCAGTCCAAGAACGGCTCCATCGACATTGTCGTGCCAGGGTACTCCGGTGCCAGTACGCTTCTCCCCGCCATGGAGATTTCAAACGCGCCTTTCATCTTCCAGAGCTGGGATGAAGCAAGACATATCCTCGAGGGGGAGGCCTATCAGCCGATCTTTGACGAGCTGAAGGAGCAGCATAACCTGGTACCTCTGGCAAAGACCTGGTACTGGGGCTGGCGCAACCTCACCTTCAACGGTGATGAGGTGCATAGCGTCGAGGATATGAAGGGCCTCAAGGTGCGCGTGCCCGAGTCGCCGGCGTGGGTAGAAATGGTAAAAGCCTTCGACGCCTCACCCACCCCGATTCCGTTCAGCGAGGTCTACCTGGCGCTCCAGCAGGGGACTGTCGATGGACAGGAGAATCCGATTCCCACCATCTATTCCCGCAAGTTCTATGAAGTTCAGGATCAACTGGTCATGAGCAGGCATATGCTGCAGAGCCAGGTTGTCCTGATGAACTCGCAGAAGTTCGAGTCACTGTCGGAAAGCCATCAGGAAATTCTCCAAGAGGTCGTTCAAGAGCTTGCCCAGGAGAACTACGAGCTGCAGACCGAGCGTGAAGGTTCCATGCTCGAAGAGCTTCGTGCGGGTGGCAACATCAACGTCATCGAAGATATCGACCGTGCCTCCTTCGAGGAAGCCGCAGTGCAAGCCAGGGAAAACCTGGTCGATCGCTGGGGTGAAGAAGACTATCGTCGCGTCATGACCGCGATTGAAAACTATCGCAACTAACTACTGCTACCTCCCGCCTTGCCTCGCCGAGTTGACGCGCAGGGCAAGGCGGCGATTGGTCAATGGTGATACATGACTAGTTTTCTCGTAAAAGTGAACAGCGGTCTGCTTGCGACCGAGAAGGTGTCCATCGGCGTGATCCTCGGTGTGATGGCACTGCTTCTCACACTGGGGGTGGCATTTCGATACATTCTTGGTGCTCCCTTTGTATGGAGCGAAAGTGTGTCGAAACTATTGATTGTCTGGCTGACATTTGTCGGAACCAGTGTGGCTTTTGCTGAAAAGCAGCATATCACCGTAGATTCAGTGGTAGCTGCGATGCCGAGAAGCATAAGAAGTGTGGTACATACCCTGGTGCTCGTCCTTTCTATCGTGATTCTTGGCGCCATGGCGTTCCTCGGATACGAGTACTGTCAGACGGTTGCCAGCAGTACCTCTCCTATTCTGGGTATCTCGCTTGCCTGGTTCGCCTATGCGATGCCGATATTCTTTGTGTTCAGTGTTTTTCATTTAATGGTGAACGCTGTGGTCGAATGCTCTTTCAATGCATTCGAAACCGACATGGAAAATGTATAGGTGTGAAATGCTGATTATTATACTCGCTATACTTTTTTCCCTGATCCTCCTTGGTATGCCGATCGCCCTGGCGATGCTCGGCGCCTCTGTCGTATCCATTATTTCTCTGGATATTCCGCTGAATGTTCTGGCTCAGCGGGTTTCTTCCGGGGTCGAATCCTTTCCACTGTTGGCAATACCGCTGTTCATGCTCGCCGGCGGCATCATGAACAAGAGTGGCATCAGCGAACGGCTTTTTGACTTTACACGGTCGCTGGTAGGCCACTTGAGAGGCGGGCTCGCCCACGTCAACGTTCTTTCCAGCGTCTTGATGGCGGGCATTTCCGGGTCTTCTCTTGCCGACTGTGCAGCCACCACGCGGGTCATGGTCCCGCAGATGGAGCGAAACGGCTACGATCGGGGGTTCTCGGTTGCGCTGACCGCCTCTTCTGCCACGCTGTCGCCGATCATTCCGCCTTCGATCCTGATGGTGGTGTACGGCTGGCAGGCCAATATCTCCATCGGCGATCTTTTCATTGCGGGCATCTTGCCAGGCCTTCTGATCGCCCTGCTGCTGACCCTTCTTATCACCGGTATCAGCGTCGTCAAGCAATACCCGAAGGATGAAGGCTTCCAACGTTCTCGCGTGGCCAGCTACTTCAAGAAGTCGGTATGGGCGCTACTGATGCCCGTGCTGATCATCGTCGGCTTTCGGATGGGGATCTTTACGGTTACCGAAGTTGCCGCTGTCGCTGTCGCGTATTCCTTCTTCGTCGGAAAGTTTGTCTACAAGACATTAAGCTGGAAGGATATGGGCGGGCTTCTTGTTTCAACATCTCGTGAAGCTGCTTCCATCCTGATTATTATCGCTGCCTCGGCCCCCTTGGCCTGGTCGCTGAGCATTCTGCAAGCGCCGCAGGAGGTGGTTACATGGATTACAGGGCTGACTGACGATCCGTTGATGGTGCTGTTGCTGCTTAACCTTGCATTGCTGGTTATCGGCATGTTCATGGAAACCATCGCCGTGATCATCGTCCTCGTTCCGATCTTGATTCCGCTGCTGAACGCTCTGGATATCAGTCTCGTCCATTTCGGCGTCATCATGCTCTTCAATCTCTTGATCGGGCAGATCACTCCGCCTCTCGGGGTGCTGATGTTCGTGAGCTGTAATATCGCCAGGCTGAACACCTTGCAATTCCTGAGGTCCTCGCTTCCCTTCTTCCTGGTGCTGCTGCTTGCGCTGCTGGTTATTACTTATATTCCTGGCTTGTCCCTTGCGTTTATTAATTAACAAGGTAGATATTCATGCATATTGTACAAGTGGTAAACGATAGTAATGAGGGCGTTGCGGCTATCGTCAACGGCGATGAGCTTGAACTGCTGGCACAGCCTCTCTACACCATTGCGCTTCATGCGGCGAACCAGGAGCGTAAGCTGGACGCTGTGCTGTCCGAATTTCGCACGGATGCCACCCTGTCCTACGACAAGGCCATCAGCGAGGGCCGTCTTCGCGCACCGATCACCCACCCCGAGCCTGCCAACCTGCTGTTGACCGGGACCGGTCTGACCCATCTTGGCAGCGCGGCTCCGCGTAGCCAGATGCATGAAGGCGAGAACGTCGAGGCGAAGACGGCACAGCCCACCGATACTCAGCGCATGTTTGACCTGGGTGTCGCCGGAGGGAAGCCCGCAGCAGGCGAGGTCGGTGCGCAGCCTGAATGGTTCTACAAGGGCACGGGTCATACGCTACGCGCCCCTTTTGCCGAGATCACGATGCCGGACTTCGCCCTGGATGGTGGGGAAGAAGCCGAGCTTGCCGGGATTTACATCGTCAATGACCAAGGCCGAATCTTCAGAGTCGGCTTCTCCCTGGCAAACGAGTTTTCCGATCATGTAACGGAAAAACAGAACTACCTGTATCTGGCGCATTCAAAACTGCGCGATTGCAGCATCGGTCCCGAGATTTTCGTTGGCGAACTCCCCGAGGAGATCAAGGGAAATGTGTCATTGCATCGGGGTGGCGAACAGCTTTGGCATCGCCCCTTCATGAGCGGTGAAAAGCACATGTGTCATTCGGTGAGTAACCTTGAATACCACCACTTCAAGTATGCAACCTTTTGTCAGCCGAACCAGTTGCATGTTCACTTCTTTGGCGCCGCGGTACTGAGCTTCGGTGATGATATTGCCCTTGAAGATGGTGATGAAATGCGTATCGAGTGTGATATCACCACGCGCCCGTTGAGCAATGTGCTGAAGCGCGTGTCAGCTTCAAAGCCGGTAATCGATTCGCTTTAAGGCAAATTTTCAAGGAGTTTTTATGTATTCATTGGAAGGAAAGCAGCTGATCGGCAGCCAGGCCATCGAGGCCAAGGGCGAGCCCATCCACGCCGTCAATCCGGCCACCGGCGAGACCCTCGAGCCTGGCTACAAGGCAGGTTCCAAGGCTGAGGTCGAGCGCGCCTGCGAACTGGCCTGGGCGGCCTTCGATAGCTACCGCGAAACCGGCCTCGAGGCCCGTGCGACCTTTCTCGAGACCATTGCCGAGGAGATCGAGGCGCTCGGTGATGCCCTGATCGAGCGGGCCATGCAGGAGTCCGGCCTGCCCCAGGCACGTCTGCAGGGCGAGCGCGGCCGTACCTGCGGCCAGCTGCGCCTGTTCGCCTCGGTGGTGCGCGCCGGCGAATGGCTCGACGTGCGGCACGATCCGGCCCTGCCGGACCGTGAACCGATGCCGCGGGTCGACCTGCGCCAGCGCCACATCGCGCTGGGTCCGGTGGCGGTGTTCGGCGCCTCCAACTTCCCGCTGGCGTTCTCGGTGGCCGGCGGCGACACTGCCTCAGCTCTGGCCGCCGGCTGCCCGGTGGTGGTCAAGGCCCACTCGGCCCACCCCGGCACCTCGGAGCTGGTCGGCCGTGCGCTGCAGAAGGCGGTGGCTCGCTGCGAACTGCCGGAAGGCGTGTTCTCGCTGCTGTTCGGCTCTGGTCGCGAGGTCGGCCAGGGCCTGGTCAGCGACGCGCGGATCAAGGCGGTGGGCTTCACCGGCTCGCGCAGCGGTGGCACCGCCCTGATGAAGACAGCCCAGGCGCGTCCCGAGCCGATCCCGGTGTACGCCGAGATGAGCTCGATCAATCCGGTGTTCCTGCTGCCCGAGGCGCTCAAGGCCCGTGGCAAGGAACTGGGCGAGGCCTTCGTCGGCTCGCTGACCATGGGGGCCGGTCAGTTCTGCACCAACCCGGGGCTGGTGATCGCGGTCAAGGGCGAGGCGCTCGACGGCTTCGTCGAGGCCGCCGCCGAAGCGGTCAAGGGTGCCGGCGCACAGACCATGCTGACGCCGGGCATCCACGACGCCTACACCCAGGGCGTCAACACCCTGGGCGGCAGCGACAAGGCCCGTGAAGTGGCGCGCGGCCCCCAGGGCGACGGACCCAACCAGTGCCAGGCCGGCCTGTTCGTGGCCAAGGCCAGCGACTTCCTCAATGATGAGGCGCTGCAGGCCGAAGTGTTCGGTTCGACCTCGCTGGTGGTCGAGTGTGCCGACCTGGACGAGGTCAAGGCACTGGCCGAGGGTCTCGAGGGGCAGCTGACCGCGACCCTGCAGATGGACGACGGCGACATCGACGCGGCCCGTGGCCTGCTGCCGATCCTCGAGCGGCGTGCCGGTCGGGTGATGGCCAACGGCTGGCCCACCGGGGTCGAGGTGTGCCACGCCATGGTCCACGGTGGCCCCTATCCGGCCACCTCGGACTCGCGCACCACCTCGGTCGGCAGCGCCGCCATTTACCGCTTCCTGCGCCCGGTGTGCTATCAGAACCTGCCGGACGCCCTGCTGCCGCAGGCGCTCAAGGACGGCAATCCGCTGAACGTCAGCCGCCTGGTGGATGGCAAGCGCGAGAGCTGAGCCTTTCCCATCAGTCGCTGTCGATGAAGAAAATCACCGTCATTGAGGTGAGCGCTGGGCACGCAGATCGAGTAGCTTGTAAGGGATAGCGTCTACCCCACTACCCTGAAATGGGTATTCCTGCCCGCTGATGAAGGAGAAGGATGATGGCGAGACGTCGTGCAGCCTCCCCGATGGCTCAATGGGGTACGCCCCTTGGCTACTGGATGATGGGGATGAAGATGACCCAGATGCTGGTCGAGGCCCAGATGGTGATCGGCATGCGACTGATGGGGATGAAAGGGTTCTGGTCGGTGGCTCCCGGCGAGGACCTGCGCATGGTCACCGAGAAGATGACGGCCTTTACCCAGGCCGCCATGGCCGCCCAGCGGGCGGCGATCAGTGGCCGCAGCCCCGACCAGGTGCTGACGGCGGCGATCAAACCCTTGGGGCGCAAGACATCCTCCAACACCCGGCGGTTGAGCAAGCGAGGGCCGAGCTGGCCGACCTGAGCGTCGTTTCACCGGCGTTCGTCCCAAAGGCAGGGTACAGGCCGTCTGTGGACCTGACCTTGTGGGTGTGAGCTTGCGGGTGTGGGCTTGCATGCGTCAGCTTGCAGGCGTCAGCAAGGCAAGTGCCGCGGGCTGTATCATATGCCCGCGGCAGTCGCCATAATGGGGCTGCACATTCTTGTGGAACCCCTCCCCATGTCAGATTCCCGCCGTCGTGGTACACCACCGCGCTCCAGCAATGACAAGCCGTCTTCGCATCGCTCTTCGAACAGCGCCTCGAACGACGCTGCGAACAGCCGTTCTCGAAGTGCTGCCGGCAAGTCCTCGCGGTCGACCTCGTCGGGACGATCTCGTCAGGGCCACGGCTCACCCAAGGTCGCCATGGGCGAGGTGGCGGATCTGCGGGTGGTGCAGGTCACCGACTTCGGCGCCTTTCTCGACTGGGGCCACGAGCGTGACCTGCTGCTGCCACTCAGCGAACAGCGCCTGACGCCGGCCGTGGGCCGGCGCGTACTGGTCAAGGTCAGCGAGGACCGCAGTGGACGGCCGGTGGCTTCCCAGCGTCTCGAGCGCTACATCACCGATCACAGCGATGATCATCGCGCCGGCGATGAGGTCGCCCTGGTCATCGCCGACACCACCGACCTGGGGGTCAAGGCGGTGGTCGATCACCGCTGCTGGGGGCTGATCTATCACGATGAGATCAGCCGCCCGCTGCGCCGCGGCCAGCGCCTGACCGGCTACGTCAAGCGGGTGCGCGAGGATGGCCGGCTGGACTTGTCGCTGCTGCCGCCGGGCTCGGCCCGTCTGGACGTGGTCGGCGAACAGGTGCTCAAGGCACTGCGCGACGCTGGCGGCTACCTGCCGCTGTCGGACAAGAGTCAGGCCGCCGAGATCAAGGCGCGCCTGGGCGTCAGCAAGAATGCCTACAAGCAGGCCATCGGTCGGCTCTACAAGCGACGCCTGATCATCATCGAGGACAGCGGGGTGCGCCTGGCGCCCAGGGACGCTGGCACCACCACGACCGATGACAGCGCTTGAGGTAGTGCGCTGGACGGCGGAAAGGCGCCTTGCAGGTTTAAGAGGAGTGTCGACAGCGACTGACCTTGGTGGTGCCTGGGGTGTCGGGCATACTTGACGGCATCAACCGCTAGCGGACGACCCCCGAATGACCAATCGCCCCCTTCGTGTCGGCGTGGTGATGGACCCCATCGACCAGCTGACCTACAAGAAAGACACCAGTCTCGCCATGCTGTGGTCCGCTCAGGATCGCGGCTGGTCGCTTTCCTACATGGAACAGGAAGACCTGTTCCTCAAGGAAGGCCGTGCCTATGCCCACCAGCGCCCGCTGCAGGTCCACCGCGACCCGCAGCACTGGTTCGACCTGGGCGAGGTCGAGTCGCGGCCGCTGGCGGAGCTCGACGTCATCCTGATGCGCAAGGACCCGCCGGTGGATGGCCACTTCCTCAACGCCGTGCATCTGCTGGCCTTCGCCGAGCGCGAGGGCGTGCTGGTGGTCAACCCGACCCGGCCGCTGTTCGAGTGCAACGAAAAGCTGTTCGCCCAGCAGTTCCCGCAGTGCTGCACACCGACCCTGGTGTCCTGTCGCGACAGCGAGATCCGCGCCTTCCAGGCCGAGCACGGCGACGTCATCTTGAAGCCGCTGGACGGCATGGGTGGCAGCGGCATCTTCCACATCGGCCCCGAGGGGCGGAACCTGGGGGCGGTGATCGAGACCCTGACCGAACGCGGCCGGCGCCAGATCATGGCTCAGCGCTTTCTGCCGGAGATCAAGGACGGCGACACCCGTATCCTGCTGGTGGACGGCGAGCCGGTGCCCTTTGGTCTGGCGCGGATCCCGTCCGCCGGCGAGACCCGCGGCAACCTGGCCGCCGGCGGTCGCGGCGTCAGCCGCGAGCTGACCGATCGCGACTACTGGCTGGTCGAGCAGGTCAAGCCGGTGATCAAGGAGAAGGGCCTGATGTTCGTCGGGCTCGACGTGATCGGTGACTACATCACCGAGATCAATGTCACCAGCCCGACCTGCGTGCGCGAGATCGATGACCAGCGCGGCACAGACATCGCCGGCCTGCTGATGGACGCCATCGAGCGTCGCCTGGCGGCGCGTGGCTAGACCGTCGATCACGTCGAGTTTTCCCCACAGTCACTGAGCGCCATGCCCCCGGATGGTACACTGGGGGCATCCTGCCGGGCCGTCGGGGCGACGACTCGCCCTGAGGCCTGGCCACGCATCTGGACGGCGCGCAAGACCGCCTGGGAGTCACATGCAAAGCTTGAAGAACCATTTCCTGATGGCCATGCCCCATCTGGAAGACCCGAACTTCGCCGGGACGCTCAGCTACCTGTGCGACCACGACGAGAACGGCACCATGGGCGTGATCGTCAACAAGCCCACCGATCTGACCCTCGACGCCCTGTTCGAACAGCTCGAGATCAGCGTGGAAGAAGCGGCCAACGCCCAGGCCCCGGTGTACTACGGTGGCCCGGTGCACAAGGATCGCGGCTTTATCCTGCACTCGGGCTCCGCTGAACCCTGGGACTCGAGCATCCAGGTCACCGACGATATCGCCTTGACCACCTCCATGGACATGCTCCAGGCGCTGGCCAAGGGCGAGGGCCCCGAGCGCTTTCTGGTGTGCCTGGGGTGTGCCGGCTGGGAGTCCGGTCAGCTCGAGAACGAGCTGATGGACAACGCCTGGCTGACCGTGGAAGGCCGCGCCAACGTGCTGTTCGAGACGCCGCCGGAGCAGCGCCTGTCAGCCAGCGCCGGGATCCTCGGGATCGATCTCAACCTGATGACCCGCGAGGCCGGGCACGGCTGATGGCCAGTCGCAAGCGTGAGCCGGGAGAGCGCCTGATCCTGGCCTTCGACTTCGGCACCCGGCGCATCGGCGTATCGGTGGGCAACGAGCTGTTGCGCAGCGCCAGGGAGCTCGAGCCGCTGCCGGCCCGGGATGGCATTCCCGATTGGCAACGGGTGAGCGCGCTGGTCGAGGAGTGGCAGCCCGACCGTTTTGTGGTCGGCCTGCCGCTCAACATGGACGGCAGCGAGAGCGAGATGAGCACCCGCGCGCGCAAGTTCGGCAAGCGGCTGTTTGGCCGCTACGGGGTCGAGTGCGAGATGTTCGACGAGCGCGGCACCACCCGGGAGGCCAAGGCCATCGCCCGGGAGCAGGGACACGGGGGAAATTACCGCAAGGAAAGCGTCGATGGCATCGCCGCGGTGCTGATCCTGGAAGGCTTCTTTGCCCGGGAGGAAGGGTTGCCGAGCCGCTGAGCTCGCCACTGTTGCACCGAACTTGTGAAGCACCAAAAAAAGCCCGAGGCCATGGCCTCGGGCTTTTTTTGGTGCAATCGACCCAGGCAGGTTCAACCCTCCAGGCTTAGCTCCGGTGTCGCCTGGCGGAAGCCGCGGGTCAGCCAGGCCAGCCACGCCAGGCCGCAGGCCAGCCAGATCCCGCCCAGCATCAGCGCGGAGCGGTCCAGGCTGGCCATCAGCCACAGGATCGCCAGCAGACCGATGGTCGGCGCGACGAGGAAGTACAGGCTGTCGGCCAGGCCGCGTCGGCCCTGCTTGATGTAGTAGTGGGCGATTACCGACAGGTTGACCAGGGCGAAGGCCAGGAAGGCCCCGAAGTTGATGAAGGAAGCCGCCGAGAGCACGTCCATGGTCAACGCCAGCAGCGCCACCACGCCGCTGAGTATCAGGCCACCGGTAGGCGTGCCGAAGCGTCCCAGGCGCCCAAGCAGGCGGGTCGACAGGACGCCGTCGCGGCCCATGGCGTAAAGCAGTCGCGAGCCGCTGGCCTGGGCCGCGATGCCGGAGGCAAACTGGCCGACGACCAGGCCGATCAGAAAGATCGAGACGAAGACGTCTCCGCCGATATTGCGGGCGATCTCGTAGGCGGCGGCGTCGGCATTGGCGAACTCGTAGCCCGGCGCGGCGAGCTGCACGAAGTAGGACACCAGGATGAAGATCAGGCCGCCCAGCAGGGTGATCAGCAGGATGGCGCGGGGCAGGGTCCGCTCGGCGTCGCGGGTCTCCTCGGTCAGGGTGGTCACCGCGTCAAAGCCGAGAAAGGAGTAGCAGGCGACGGCGGCGCCCGCCATCAGCAGTGGCATCTGGGGGCTGTCGGCGCTGCCGAGGAAGGGCGTCAGGCTCCACAGCGGCTGGCTGGGGTCGCCGAGCACGTAGTGCACCGCCAGGGCGACGAAGGCGGCGATCACCAGCACCTGAACCAGCATCAGCACGCTGTTGACCAGGCTTGCTAGTTTGAGGCCGATGATGTTGATGAAGGTGGTGACCGCGATAAAGGCGATCAGCCACACCGGCACCGGCACGGACGGAAAGGCCGAGTGCAGATAGGCGGCACCGATCAGCCAGATCACCATGGGCAAAAACAGGTAGTCCAGCAGGATGGCCCAGCCGGCCATGAAACCCAGTCGATCGTTGATGGCGTGGCGCACATAGGCGTAGGCGGAGCCGGCCACCGGGTAGGCGCTGGCCATGCGGCCATAGCTGTGGGCGGTGAACAGCATGGCGATCAGTGCCGCCGCGTAGGCGCCGGATACCGCGCCTTCGGAGACCACCGCCAGCACGCCGAAGGTGCCGAGGACGATGATCGGTGTCATGTAGGCAAGGCCGAATAGAACGACCTGCCACAGGCCGAGTTGGGGCTTGGAGTGAGACATCTTGGGGCTCGCGTTATGGTTGTTGGTGATGGACAGTCGGGTCAGGCAACCATGGTCAGGCAATCATGGTCAGGCAAACATGGTCAGGAAAGCCGGGTCAGATGAGGCGGAAACCGGGGCCTCGTGAGTCGTCGTCGCGCTGAAGGTCCAGCGAGACGCGTCGATCGGCCAGGTAGTCATAGTCCCGCCGGGCACGATTCAATAGCTCGAGGTCGAGCGATACCAGGTGTACCCCCGCGTCGCGATCGGCCTCGAACAGGGTCTCGCCAAGCGGCGAATACGCCGCGCTGTGGCCGGCGAAGGTCAGGCCGGCGCCCTCACCGCAGCGGTTGGCCATGGCGACAAAGCACTGGTTGTCCTGGGCGCGGGCCTGGGCGGCGCGGGCGTGTACCGGCCCGTAGGGGTCCATGTTGCCGTTGGTCACCAGCATCAGGTCGGTGCCCAGCGCGCCCAGGGCCCGTGCGGTCTCGGGGAATTCGATGTCGTAGCAGATCATCAGCCCCAGGGTCAGCCCGCGCCAGCGGGTGACACCGATGCGCTGGCCCAGGCCGACCAGCTCCCGCTCATCGGGCCACAGGTGGGTCTTGCGATAGGTGAGGGCGATGCCATCTTCCGGGGTGATCAGTAGCGTGGTGTTGTAGACACCATCGGCGGCCCGCTCGAGCAGGCCGATGGCCAGGGCGCAGTCGTGGTCACGGCTGGCCTGGATCAGACGAGCCACCTCCGGGCCATCGAGCGCCAGGGCACGATCGTCGACGTGGTCTTGTTCGGCAAAGCCGCTGAGATGCGTCTCGGGAAAGACCACCAGCGACACCTGGTCGCCGTGTCGTTCCAGGGTGCTCAGGGCGGCGTCCAGGTTGGCCTCGATGTTTCCCTCGATGCCGGGAAGTTGTGCCAGGGCTATCTGCATGGAAGACTCCACAGCCGTTGTTGTCGGTTGGCGTTTTATAGAATGTCAGTATCCTCTATTCACCGAGGCTGCCTATTCCATGGCAGGGTTACCCCCATAGGGTGAGGCGCCGTCAGATGTCGCAGAACAGTGAGGAAGGAACCACGGGAATGCTCGAGGCGATGGGCTGGCATCGCGACTTCGCGCGCCTGCTGGCACGCCTGGAAAGTGAAGACTTCTGGGAGGCCGTCAGCCGCACCCTGGCGCGCCACATCGTCTACAACACCTGGGTGGCGCTGGTCTTCCACGCCGACCAGCCGCCGACCATCCTGGCCGAAAGCGACGAGGACGACGGCGCCGATGAAAGCCTGTTCGAGGACTACCAGCGCGGCCTGTATCTGCTGGATCCTTTCTACGTCGCCGCCCGCGACAATGGTCTCGATGGCCTGGTAACGCTGGATGACGTAGCCCCGGCACGGTTCACCGCGACCGAGTACTACCAGCGCTACTTCCGGCGCAATATCGTCAGTGACGAGGTGCAGATCAATCGGTCACTGGGCGCTGGTCGTACCCTGTGCCTGTCGCTGGGTTCCACCCGAACCTTCCTGCACAGCGAAATCGGCCTGCTGCATCTGGTCGAGCCCTGGCTCGGTGAGCTGATGCGACTGCGCATGCACTTCGAGCGCTGCGGCGAGACGCCCGGCCCCCATCCCTGGCATCCGCACCGAGGTGGCGTCGAAGAGACGGCGACCCGCTTCGGGCTGACCGATCGCGAGCGCGAGGTGAGCCAGTTGATGCTGGGCGGCGGGTCGACCAAGGAGATCGCCCGACGCCTGTCCATCTCGGTGGAGACCGTCAGGGTCCACAAGAAGCACCTGTACGCCAAGCTCGGGATCAACACCCAGGCCGAGCTGTTCTCGCGCTTCTGGCAGGAGCGCCCCTGAACCTGTGGCGCCGGTGCCAGGCTCCCGCCCGGCACCGCTGCAGCTAGAACTTGGCGTCGTCGACACCGACGCTGCCCGGCACAAACCAGGGCACGTCGCGCAGGTCGCGTTCGATCAGGTGCTCGACCTTGAGCAGGGTGGCGAAGATCGCCATGCGCACCGGAATGCCGTTGTCGGTCTGGCGGAAGATCGCCAAGCGCGGGTCGCCGTTGAGGTCGACGTCCAGATCATTGGCCTCCGGACGGCTGTCCCGGGGCAGCGGGTGCATGATGATGGTGGACGGGTTGCAGCGGCTGTCCATGAAGGCGCGGTGGACGGTGAAGTCCCGCGACAGGTTGAAGCCTTCGCTCATCTCGGCGGTGAAGCGCTCCTTCTGGATGCGGGTGGTGTAGACCACGTCGACATCGGAGAAGTCACCGGCCAGGCTCTCGCGTACCTCCACGTCCAGGCCCTGGCGGCTGACCCGCTCGATCAGGTGGTTGGGCATCTCGAGTCCCGGCGGGGCCACCAGGGTCACGCGCATGGGCGCGTAGAGCGCCAGCAGCTTGATCAACGAGTGCACCGTACGGCCGTACTTCAGATCGCCGGTCATCAGCACGTGGGCACCCTTGAGGGTCTTGCCCTGGCGGCTGAATTCCTTGTCGATGGTGTAGAAGTCCAGCAGCGCCTGGCTCGGGTGCTCGCCGGGGCCGTCACCGGCGTTGATCACCGGCACATGGGTGGCGCTGGCGAACTCGGCCACCGAGCCCTGGTCCGGGTGGCGCATGACGATGGCGTCGCAGTAGCCGGCCATCACGCGGCTGGTGTCGTAGAGCGATTCGCCCTTGGCCATCGACGAGAAGGTGAAGCCGGTGGTGTCGCAGACGCTGCCGCCGAGCCGCGAGAAGGCGGTGTGGAAGCTGACGCGGGTACGGGTGCTGGCCTCGAAGAACAGGTTGCCGAGCACTGCGCCTTCCAGCACCCGGGTGACCTTGCGTCGTTGGGCGACGGGTTCCATGGCGGCCGCCACTCGCATCAGGTGATCGATATCGTCGCGGGACAGGGAGTCGATGGAGAGCAGGTGGGACATCACGGCGGCCTCGGCAGTGGGAACGGGCGCTAGTGTACCGCTGGTGCACACTGAGTTCAGCCTCGAAGAGCGCTTGCCGTGCCCCTCATCAGATTAGGGAGGCCGTAAAGGCGGTGACGGATGCTTGCCAACGCTCTAGCGTTGACTTTGCCGTAGAGGGGTTTGCTCGTTCGCGCGCTGGCAAGGTGGACGCCGGGGCCTCTATGCTGGAAGGCGCCACCGGTGTCGGGCGCATGTAGCCTGGCCCTGGTCTACCAAGTCCAAGTGGAGCCGCCTATGCTGCCGTCCCTGACCCGCTACTACCTGCTCGATGTGTTCACCGACCAACCGTTCGCCGGGAATCCACTGGCGGTGTTTCTCGACGCCGACGGTATCGCGGGGGAGCGCATGCAGGCCATCGCCAACGAGCTGAACCTGGCCGAGACGGCCTTCGTCGGGCGGGCCCAGGCGAGCCGGCATTTTCCGGTACGTATCTTCACTCCTCACCGCGAGCTGCCGTTTGCCGGCCATCCGAGCATTGGCGTGGCCCATCTGATCGCCGCCCAGGGGCTGGTGCATGCTGGCGAGGTCAGCGCCGATAGCCCGGTCATTCTGGATCTGGCTGGCGGGCCGCTCAAGGTGACCTATGAGGGCGACCTGGCACGCTTCAAGATGGCGCGCGCGCCGGAGGTCGGCACCAGCACGCTGGGCCAGTCCAGCGCAGCGGAGCTGGCCGGGCTCGAGCTCGATGACGTCGCCGCGGACCCGGTCCAGGCCTCCTGCGGGCTACCGTTTCATCTGGTCGAACTGGTCAACGTCCAGGCGCTGGCGCGGCTGGCGCTCGATGGCGAAGCCTGGCAGCGCCACGTGTCACCCAGCGCCGTGGAGCAGGTCTACTTCTATGTGCGCGAGGCCAAGGAATCCGGCGAGATTCACGCACGCATGTTCTCGCGCCACGCCGGCAGCTTTGTCGAGGACCCCGCCACCGGCAGCGCGGCGGCGGCGCTGGCGGGATTTCTGGGACAGCAGTCGAAGAGCCAGGGCAACAACTGGCGCATCCACCAGGGCGAGGCGATGCACCGCCCAAGCCAGATCCATGCCCGCGCCACTCGGGACGACAAGGGCAAGGTCAGCGTCGAGATCGCCGGGCAGGCGGTGCTGATGGGCGAGGGCGGTCTCTATCCTCGTGACTGAGGCATCGTCCTTGGTGATCGAGGCGTTACCGAAGCTCGTGCCTTTACCACCCAGTCACTGCACTTTCTGGAGTCTTGCATGACCCGTCATCTGGTCCTGGCCTTCGTTGCCGGCTTTCTCGCCGTGCTGTGCTTCCACCAGCCGGTAGTGGGGCTGTTGCACGCCTACGGGGTGATCCCCTTTGCCCCCTATTCCACCTCACCCGCTGCCCCCCTGGGCGTGCCGGCCTGGTTCTCGGCAAGCTTCTGGGGCGGCGTCTGGGGGCTTGTGATGATGCTGGTGTTCGCGCTCAGGCGGATCGATCAGGGGGGCTGGTGGAAGGCAGGGTTGTTCGGCGGCATCGCCCTGACCCTGGTGGCCATGCTGGTGGTGTTCCCGCTCAAGGGGCGCGGCATCGACCCGGCGATCTTCCCCATCGGCTTTATGGTCAACGGCGCCTGGGGCCTCGGCACCTGGATGTTCGTGCGCGCCTGGCGTCAGTAGATACGTTCCTCTGGAACGGCAGCGGCCCCGTCTGAAGACTGGACTGATCCCCAATAGTTGGACAGTTCATTCAGCCGATGCCCAAGGCCTGAGTCCTGTACTGTGCGGGGCTCAGGCCTTTTAGTTTCAGCTTGAGGCATTCGTGGTTTAAGTAATGGATGCCCTGACCGCCTTCGCCGAGACAGGGGGGACTGACGACCTAGATCGGTGACAGGTGGCGGTGTTGTATGCCGAGGATCGCAGGATGGGGCGCCTGGCCTGGGTGGACACCGACCTAGCACATCGCGGTCATGTCTCGAAAAGGTACGCTGTCGTTGTCCTCAGATATGCCGTTCCACACAGGAACGGTGACAGTAAAAAGGGACGAAAACGTCTTCAGGTTTCGGTGCAGGTTAGCGCCCTTTATCGCGGCGGACATGGCCCATGGTGGGAAAAATGGGTGCGCCATTGGTCTAAGGGTGAGCGACGAAAGTCGTAGCTGAAAAGCTACTAAGAGGCCGACCTTCCGGCGTCTTATTGATTGAAAAATAAGTATTAATTAAAAATGCGTTCCTTTTGGGAATGTTTCGCTTGAGGATCGTGCACTGTTGCCTGTCTGAGGAGGCTCCTAGAGTCGCTGTAACACGACGACTTCCCGGAGATCCTCATGTCTTCCCCTTCGAACCGCCCTGCCATCATCAGTGAGGTTGGCCTGCGTGATGGCCTGCAAAGCCTCACCATGACGCTGCCCACCGAGCGCAAGCTCGCCTGGATTCAGGCTGCCTACGACGCTGGACTGAGAGAAATCGAGGTGGGCTCCTTCGTGCCTCCTCGGCTGATGCCCCAGTTGGCCGATACCGCTGAGCTGGTGGCGTTCGCCAGGACGCTGGAGGCGCTGTTTGTCACGGTGCTGGTGCCAAACCTGAAGGGTGCTGAGTTGGCCATCGCCAGTGGCGCGGACTTGATGCTGCTGCCGCTGTCGGCCAGCCATGCGCACAGCCTGGCCAATGTGCGCAAGACGCCGGATGCGATGATCGAGGAAGTGGCGCGGATCCGTGAAGCGCGCGACGCAGCGGCGAGCGACATCCTGATCGAAGTGGGGATCGGTACCGCTTTTGGCTGCACCCTGCAGGGGGACGTCCCGCGAGATGAAGTGCTCCGGCTGATGGAAGCCGCGCTGGCGGCAGGTGCCGAGCGGGTCAGTCTGGCCGACACGGTGGGCTACGCCGACCCACGTGGGGTTCGAGAGTTGTTTGTCGCGGCTCGAGAACTGGCCGGCGATGCGCTCTGGCGAGCGCATTTTCACGATACCCGGGGCCTTGCCCTGGCCAACACCACGGCCGCTCTCGATGCCGGCATCACCCGTTTCGATGCCTCGCTGGCCGGCATCGGCGGTTGCCCCCACGCCCCAGGTGCCAGTGGCAACACCACCACCGAAGACCTGGTCTTCATGCTCGAAGCCATGGGGCTGGCTACCGGTGTCGACATCGACAGGCTGCTTGACCTGCGCGCCGATCTCGTCGGCTGGCTGGACGGTGAAACCACCCATGGAACCCTTTGGCGGGCGGGCTTGCCAAGAACCTTTTGCTCCGCTTCGTCGTCGCTGGCCTAGCCTTCCTCGCCGTTGTGCTGCGATCACTATTCTTCCACTCGTTCTGCTTACGCAGGGCGTCGCCAAGGACCTCGACATGACAACTGCTAACGACGCTCGTCTGCCGCTATCGGGCATCAAGGTTATTGAATTCAGCCATATGGTGATGGGCCCGACCTGTGGCTTGATCCTTGCCGATCTCGGCGCCGAGGTCATCAAGATCGAACCACCTTGCGGCGACAAGACCCGCAGGATGAGTGGTGTGGGCATGGGGTTCTTTCGAACCTACAACCGCAACAAGAAGAGCGTGGTGCTGGACATCAAGTCGGATGCCGGCCGGGAGGCGTTGCATGCCTTGCTGGAAGACGCCGATGTGATGATCGAGAACTTTCGTCCAGGCCTCATGGAGCGACTCGGATTCGGCTACGCCAGCCTTTCGGCGCGCTATCCCGAGCTGATCTACGTGTCTCACAAGGGCTTTCTCCCAGGCCCCTACGACAACCGCCTGGCTCTCGACGAGGTGGTGCAGATGATGGGGGGCCTGGCGTACATGACGGGCCCGGAGGGTCGCCCGCTTCGTGCCGGCGCCTCGGTCAACGACATCATGGGCGGCATGTTTGGCGCCATCGGTGTCTTGGCTGCCTTGATGGAGCGAGGCCACACTCGGCGCGGCCAGGAAATTCAGAGCGCGCTCTTCGAGAATTGCGTCTTTCTCAGTGCTTCGCATATGCAGCAGGCCGCGATGTCGGGAGAGGTGCCGCCGCCGATGCCCTCCAGGGTGTCGCCATGGACCGTTTACGACGTCTTTACGCTGGCCAGGGGCGAACAGCTTTTCATCGGTGCGGTCAGCGACAAGCAGTGGGTTCAGCTGTGTGAAGTGCTGGGTCGGAAAGACCTGCGGGATGATCCGGCGCTGGCCACCAACGAGCAGCGACTGCCGGTACGCCGCGATCTGCTCGATGCCCTCGGCGAGACCCTGGCGCAACTGGAAATCGAAGATGTCAGCCGCCGGCTGGATCAGGCCGGTCTGCCCTACGCACCGATCACCCGGCCCGACGAGCTGCTCGATGACCCCCACCTCAGGGCCAGCGGTGGGCTTGTGCCACTTGCCAACGACGAGGAGGGAACTACCCAGACCGTGCTGCTGCCGCTGCTGATGGGCGGCAAGCGCCCCCAGGTGCGGATGCCGCTGGCCCGTATCGGTGAGCATACCCAGGAGGTGCTGGGAAAGCTCGGCCTCGCTACCGACCGATCGCTGTGATCTGCCTGCGGTTGTTTACCTGCCGCGAGGTCTGGCAGCGAACCAGACGCTTTTGCACGAAGCACAGCAAGACAAGGCTAAACCACAACAAAGAGAGCCCAGCCATGACTATCCATCGTCTACGCCTGACCACCCTGGCCGCTGCCATCGCCTTGCTCGGGGCTTCCGATGCGTCGCTGGCCGCCGACTACACCTTGCGTCTCGCCCATCAGTTGCCGGCATCCCATCATGTCGCCCAGGCCCTCGAGTCCTTCGCCAGTGAGGTCGAGGCAGGCAGCGACGGGCACCTCGAAGTCGAAATCTTCGGCGGGGCGCAACTGTATGGGCCGACCCAGTTCCACGCTGCGGTGGCTCGCGGACAGATCGAGGCCGCATCGATGCTCAACCTGCTGTGGGGAGGGACCATCCCCGAGATGCAGGTATTCAATATTCCCTACCTGATCACTCATCCGCAGGACCTGGAGAACTTCGCCGACTCCGAGGCCGCCGCCTGGCTCGATCAACGTCTGGCTGAAAAGGGCGTGACCAATCTCGCCTGGCTGGTGGACGCCAACAATCTTGTCTACACCTCGGCTCAGGCGCCGCTGGAGGAGCCTGACGATTTTCAGGGCATCAAGATTCGTGGCCTCAGCAAGGTCTTCGACGCCGGTCTGATCGCCATGGGCGCCTCTCCGTCGACCATGCCTGGTTCTGAGGTCTATCAGGGGCTCCAGACAGGGGTCATCGACGCCGCCATGAGCAGCGCTAGTGCCGTCTACGCTCGCCGCTATTTCGAGGTGCAGGCCTATGGCGTGGGCACCAACCTGATCACCGTGTACCAGAACATCATCGTCAACCCGCGCTGGTGGAGCGAGCTGCCGGATGAGCTGAAGGGCGTGGTGACGTCGGCGCTGGAGCGTGCCGAGCAACAATTGCTGCCGCGCTCCGAAGGCATCTTCTCGGAACAGATCACGCGGCTGGAAGACAGCGGCATGCAGATCACGCTGCTCGACGACGCGCAGCAGCGGGTTCTGGGAGAGGCTATGCGACCGGCAGTTATCGCTGCCTTCCTCGAGACAACTCCTCGCGGGCAGGAACTGTTGGACCTGATCGAACAACGCTGACACGGCCTTCGGCGAGGCAGACGCCCACCGCCGGAAAGGAGAGTGACATGCCTATCGAGACATCAACCGGCTCCACCGAGCCCTGTTTCGACAATCGAGCGGCGCGCCTTTGCCGCCGCCTATCGCCGGTGGTCGCGGCTTTGACCACCCTGTTCATGGCGGTATCGGCGCTGGGCGTACTGGTCGCCATGCTGCTGATCGGCTATTCGGTCATCGCCCGCTATCTGTTGGGAAGTCCTTCGCTATGGATCGATGACGTGGTCACCTTCGTGCTGGTGGGGATCGTCATGTGCGCTACCGCCTCAGCGCTGCGCGAGGGACGACACCTCAGCGTCGACTTGATGACCGAACGCCTGGGACAGGGACGCCGACGCTGGGTTCAGGCCTGGTCGATGGTGGCGGTGCTGGTGGTCGCGCTGTTTCTGATCATCGACGGCTGGCAGACGGCGATGTTCTCGAAAATGCTGGGCATGACCACCATCGGCTACGTGCAGGTGCCGCTGTACCTGCTGCAGTTGATGATCCCCTTCGGTGGGGTAATGCTTGCCATGGTAGCGCTGGAGTCGCTGCTGCGCCTGGCCGGAGGAGGACAGGCCTTCGTCGTCGTGGACGCTGACGACAGCCATGCCAGGGAGGTGCGCTCATGATGTCGGTCGCTGCCATCCTGCTGGGTCTGGTGCTGCTGCTGTTCACCGGGCTACCCATCTTCGCGGGGCTGTCGCTGTTCGGTGGCGGGCTGCTGATTGGCTCCGGGGCCGGGGTGGTCGGGGTTTCCGAGGTCATCTTTCACAAGATCAGCCTCTACGTGCTGCTGGCCATCCCCCTGTTCGCCTATATGGCCCATATCATGATTCGTGCGCGGATCATCGATGACCTCTACAACACGGCCTATACCCTGACGCGGCATATGCCGGGAGGCGTCGGTATCGCCACCATCCTGGCCTGCATGATCTTCTCTGCGATTTCCGGGTCGAGCGTGGCTACGGCGCTGACCATTGGCGCCGTGGCGATACCGCAGATGATCCGTTTCGGCTACGACCCCAAGGTCGCCTACGGGCTTGTGGCCGCCGGGGGCACCCTGGGCATCCTGATTCCGCCTTCGGGGCCGATGATCATCTACGGCGTGGCCACCGATACCTCGATCGGTGGGCTGTTCATGGCCGGACTGATCCCGGGGCTGATGCTGGCGCTGATCTTCATGCTGTCCACCGCCTTTCAGCAGCGCCACCGTCAGCGCGAACCCAGAGCCAGCCTCAAGGAGGCGCTGGTCGCCATTCGTGGTTCCGGCTGGGCGCTGGCCTTGCCGACCCTGGTGCTCGGCGGCATGTACGTGGGCGTGTTCACGGCCACTGAAGCGGCGGCGGTAGGGGCGCTGCTGGCGCTGGCGGTCGGCAGCCTGATCTACCGCACCGTCGGGCTCCGGCAGATCTGGGCGTCGGCCATAGATGCCAGCCGTACCTCGGCCATGCTGTTCATGATTCTGGCCGGCGCCGCAGTCTTCAGCCATGCCCTGACCAAGCTGATGATTCCTCAACAGATCGTGGGTCTGGTATCGACCATGGAGATGGGGACCTTCGGCTTCCTGCTGGCGATGATGGCACTGATCTTCGTGCTCGGCATGTTTCTCGAGTCCATCGCCATCATCCTGATCACCTCACCGGTGGTGCTACCCGCGCTGACGCTGCTTGATATCAGCCCCATCTGGTACGGCGTCATGCTGGTGATCAACCTGGAGTTGGCCATGATCACCCCGCCGGTGGGCATGAACCTCTTCACCATCAAGGCGGTTACCGAGGCGCCGATTGGTCAGATCATCCGCGGCTCACTGCCCTTCGTGGTGTTGATGCTGCTGGGCCTGGCTCTGGTGATGGTCTTTCCAGGCCTGGCGCTGTGGTTGCCCGGGACCATGCTGGACTTGGGGCCTTGAGCCGGAGACACGCGGCATAGGTTGCTGGTCAGCATTAGGCGCTGTCCGAAAAGTCGACGAGCGAAGGTTAGACAAGGCAAAAATCGGTGAGAAAGCGCAGTTTACGGGGTGTAAATGAGCATTTTGACCGGGCTGGCGCACCAGCCGATTTTTAACGCCGTATTACCGAGCGCAGGCACTTTTCAGACAAGCCCTAAGGCGACGACGAGGCTGACTCGGTCAGGTAGTCGAACAGGTGGCGGGCGGGGGCGCTCAGGGCGTCGAGGTCGCGGACGAAGGCGACGAAGCGTCGGGTGGCCCATTCGTCGACCAGGGGAATCGCACGAATGTCCATGGCCTTGGCGTAGAGACCGGCGGCGTCCATGGGCACCACCGCCACCGCCAGACCCGAATCGACGATGCGAAAGGTCGCGTCGAAGGTGGTGACATGGACGCGAAAGCGAATCGCCCGCCCCAACAGAGTCGCCTCGCGTTGCAGGGTCAGACTGACCAGGCTGCCGGGTAAAATCTCTACATGGTCGTAGGCGAGCGTTTCCTCGAAGCGCAGCTGATGTCGCTCGGCCAGAGGGTGGTCCGGCTTGACCACCAGACCGAGCTGGTCGGTGTGGTAGTGGCGATGGTGCAGGTGGTGGGTGCGGGCGTTTTCCCAGCACAGTCCAATATCGGCTCGGCCTTCCTCGATGCCACGGGTGATCAGCGCGCTGATCTTTTCCTCCAGATTCACCTGAACCCGGGGGTGCTCTTTCATGAACTGACTGATCTGGCTCGGCAGAAACTGGCACACCGCCGACAGGCTGGCGAGGATACGAAGGTTGCCCTGCAGGCCATGGCTGAATTCACTTAATTCAGCCTGCAGGCGCTCCATCGAAGAGAGCGTCTCGCGAGCTGCACGCAGCATCACCTCACCGGCCGGTGTCACCACCACGCCGCGCTTGCGGCGGATCAGCAGGCGGACCCCCACCTGATCCTCCAGCGCCGTCATGCGCTTGCTGATGGCCGAGGGGACGATGGCCATCTGCTCGGCGGCGGCGGCGATGCTGCCCTGGTCGCACACGGCGATGAACAGTGCCAGGGATTGGGGATCGAAATGTCGCATCGGCTCTGGCCTGTCAGGGACGAAATGGATCCAGGTAACGACGCTGCACATTGCAGCTGGATGGATCGACTATAGCGAGTCTTGGCGAGGCCTGCTGGAGGCTCCTTCGCGTGGTCTTGACGGTATCGGTCTGGCACGTCCGCCTGACAGCCCTTTTATTTACCACGGTTTTTTCGATGTCAGGCCGAGGTCCTGCCCTGACTCGAGTCCTCGGCCGATGCTGCCAGCGCTTCCAGGTCGCCCTTGTCGGTGACGATAAAGTGGTAGCAGATCAGCGCCAGCACGCCGGACAGGCCGATGGCGATGGCCATGCTGTGGGAGGTGCCGTCGTGGAACTGTCCGACCAGGGCGCCGACACCGGCGGCGATGCTCATCTGGATAAAGCCGAACAGCGCCGAGGCTGAGCCGGCGCAGTGGGGGTTGGGTGCCAGGGCGCCGCCCATGGTCTGCGGCATGATGATGCCGAAGCCGATCATGTAGGCCATGTGGGGGCCGATGACCGCCCAGGGGGTATGCACGCCGGCCAGCGCGAGCAGTGCCATGGCAGAGCCGCCGAGGGCGGCGATCAGGCTGGCGGCGACCAGCAGCTGGTGGCGGCTGCGGCGACGGCTGAGCTTGGCGCTGGTCAGCGAGCCGATGAAGAAACCGAGCACGATGGCGGCGAACAGGTAGCCGTAGACGTCGGGGCTGACCCCCATGTAGTCGATCAGCACGAACGACGAACCCGACAGAAAGGCGAACAGACCGGAGAAGGCAGCGGCGTTGGCCAGGGTATAACCGACGAAGTCGCGCTGGCCGAGCAGCGAGCGGAAGGTGATGGCCAGCGCCGAGGGCTTGATCGACTGGCGCCGGTCCCGCGGCAGCGGCTCGGGCATCATCGCGATCAGCCCCAGCATGGCGGCGGCGTAGAGCGCCAGCAGCAGGAAGATGGCGTCCCAGCCGAACCACACCAGTAGCCCCGCACCGACCACCGGGGCCAGCGCCGGGGCCAGTGCCATGACGCTGGCCATGTAGGAGAGGATGCGGCTGGCCTCGAAGGGGCCGTGGATGTCGCGCACCGCGGCGCGGCCCAGCACCGGCCCCGCCGAGCCTCCCAGCGCCTGGAAGAAGCGCGCCACCAGCAGCGTCTCGATATTCGGCGCGAAGGCGCAGACCAGGCTCGCCAGCAGAAAGACCCCCATCCCGAGTGCCAGCACCGGCTTGCGTCCGAAGCGATCGGACAGCGGACCGCACAGCAGCTGCGCCATGGCGAAGCCGATCAGATACAGCGACAGGGTCAGCTGGATCTGATCGGCTCCGGTGCCCAGCGCCTCGCGCATGGCGGGCATGGCCGGCAGGTACATGTCGGTGGCCAGGGGGCCCAGGGCGGTCAGCGCCGCCAGCAGGGCCACGGTGGCGCGGGAGGTCGGGTTCAGCACGCGCAACTCCTTGTGTCAGTGACAGTTGGGTCAGGGAAGGCGAAGGGAGCGCGAAAAGCGCTCCCTTCGCGGTGTCGATGCTGCTGCTTGGAGGCAGACATCGTTCCGTCAGTGTTTCCTTAGTCGGCTTATTCTAGCCGATCTCAGACAGCGTCTGGCTGAACACCCGGTGCCGCCTTGTCGAAGGCCGGCAGCGCTCGCGCTCGCTCCGATACCGCGCGCACTCGCGCAAAGGGCACGAGGTCGCACTCGAAGCGCTCGGCGTTGAACACCTGGGGTATCAGGCAGACGTCGGCCAGGGTCGGCTCATTGCCGACGCAGAAGTCGCCCATGGTGTGCTCAAGCATCGCCTCGACGGCGGTCAGCCCCGTTGCTACCCAGTGGCGGTACCAGGCGAGCCTGGCGTCATCCGATAGTCCGAGTTCGCCGGTCAGGTGCTTGAGCACCCGCAGATTGTTCAGCGGGTGGATCTCGCAGGCGACGGCCTGGGCCAGCGCCCGGATCTTCGCCCGATGCTCGGCGGAGCCGGGCAGCAGCGGCGGTTCGGGGTAGCGCTCGTCGAGGTATTCGCACAGCGCCAGGGATTGGGTCAGCGCCTGTCCCTGGTCGGTGACCAGGGTCGGCACCAGGCCCTGGGGATTGCGCGCCAGATTGTCGGCATCACGCTGCTCGCCCTTGACCAGATTGACCGGGTGATGGTCGAGGGTGATGCCCTTTAGATTGGCGACGATGCGCACGCGATAGGCCGCCGAAGAGCGAAAGTAACCGTAGAGTTGCATGGCAGGTTCCAGAAATTGGCGGTGGCGGGACGCCCGCCGGGGACGGCGGGCGTCGAGGGCCGAGGTGTCGACGGTGGTGGACGTCAGCCCCAGGACTTGAGGGGGCTGGCTCAGTCCTTGGGTTGGTACTTCACCACCCGCTGGTCGATGGCGCCGAAGATGCTCTGGCCGGCCTTGTCGAACATCTCGATGCGCACCCGGTCACCAAAGCGCAGGAAGGGCGTCTTGCTGTCGCCGTGCAGGATCTTCTCGACCATTCGTACCTCGGCCAGGCAGCTGTAGCCGACGCCGCCATCGGCCACCGGCTTTCCGGGACCGCCATTCGGATCCGGATTGGACACGGTGCCGGAGCCGACCACCGCGCCGGCGCCCAAGTAGCGGGTGCGGGCGGCGTGGGCCACCAGTTGCGGGAAGTTGAAGATCATGTCCGGGCCGGACTCGGGCTCGCCGAACTTGTCGCCGTTAAGATGGACCGTCAGCGGCAGGTGCACGCGGCCATCCTTCCACGCCTCGCCCAGTTCGTCCGGGGTGACGCAGATCGGCGAGAAGCTCGAGGCCGGCTTGGCCTGGAAGAAGCCGAAGCCCTTGGCCAGCTCCCCGGGGATCAGGCCGCGCAGACTGACGTCGTTGACCAGCATCAGCAGCTTGATGTGGCCGGCTGCCTGTTCGGGGCTCACCGCCATCGGCACGTCGTCGGTGATCACCGCGATCTCGCCCTCGAAGTCGATGCCGTGGTCTTCGCTGACCGCCTCGATATCGTCGTAGGGACCGATGAAGCTGTCGCCGCCGCCCTGGTACATCAGCGGGTCGGTCCAGAAGGTCTCCGGCATCTCGGCGTTGCGCGCCTGGCGCACCAGTTGCACATGGTTGAGATAGGCCGAGCCGTCGGCCCAGTGATAGGTACGCGGCAGCGGCGAGTGCAGCGCTTGAAGATCGAGCTCGAAGGCCTCCTCGGCGGCGCCGTCGTTGAGGCGCTGGTAGATATCTTCAAGGCGCGGGGCCAGCTCGTCCCAGTCTTCGACGAGCTGTTGCAGGGTGGTGGCAATCTGCGGCACGCGTACGGCGTGGGTCAGGTCGCGGGAGACGACGATCAGCTCGCCGTCGCGTCCGCTCTTGAGGGTGGCCAGTTTCATCAGAGGGTTCCTTGTGGTCAAAGCAGAGGTCGGTCAGGGCCGCGTCGGATCGAAGTGGGACTTGAGTCCCTTCCACACATCCACGTAGTCGCGCTGGCGGAAATCGGCGGCCAGCGCCTTTTCGGTAGGCTGGAAGACGTAGCGGCTCTCGAACATGAAGGCCAGGGTCGCCCCTTGATACTGAGGCTCGAGGCTGGCGTCGGAGGCCTTCTCGAAGGTCTCGGCGTCGGGACCGTGGGGCGACATGCAGTTGTGCAGGCTGGCGCCGCCAGGCAGGAAACCTTCGGCCTTGGCGTCGTACTCGCCGTGGATCAGGCCCATGAATTCGCTCATCAGGTTGCGATGGAAGTAGGGCGGGCGGAAGGTGTTGTCGGCCACCATCCAGCGCGGCGGGAAGATCACGAAGTCGATGTTGGCCATGCCCTCGGTGTCCGACGCCGACGTCAGCACGGTGAAGATCGAAGGATCCGGATGGTCGAAGCTGACCGTATTGATGGTGTTGAAGTTGGCCAGGTCGTACTTGTAGGGCGCCACGTTGCCGTGCCAGGCGACCACGTCCAGCGGCGAGTGGTCCAGCCGGGTCGCCCACAGAGCCCCGGAGAACTTGGCCACCAGTTCGAAGTCGCCCTCGAGGTCCTCGTAGGCGGCTACCGGCGACTGGAAGTCGCGCGGGTTGGCCAGGCCGTTGGCGCCGATGGGGCCGAGCCCCGGCAGCTCCAGGGGACTGCCGTAGTTTTCGCAGACATAGCCCCGGGCCTGGTCGCCCTCACTGATGCGGACCTGGAACTTGACCCCGCGCGGGATCACCGCGATCTCGCCGTTGCCCACCTCGAGCGCGCCGAACTCTGTGCCCAGGCGCAGGGTGCCCAGCTGAGGCACGATCAACAGTTCGCCGTCGGCGTTGTAGAAGAAGCGTTCGGTCATGTCCTGGTTGCAGGCATAGACATGGACACCGCAGCCGGCCTGGGTGCCGGCGTCGCCATTGACCGCGATGGTGGCAAGACCATCGATGAAGTCGGTGGCCGCCTCGGGCAGGGGAGCAGGGTCCCAGCGCATCTGGTTGGGGTCCGCGGCGGGACGCGACAGCGGTGCGGTGGCGAGACCGCCGTGCTCCAGCGGGCGGTAGGCGCTCTGGGCCACCGAGGGGCGGATGCGGTAGAGCCAGCTTCTCAGGTTATGGCTGCGCGGCGCGGTGAAGGCCGAGCCGGTGAGCTGCTCGGCGTAGAGCCCGTAGGCGCAGCGCTGGGGCGAGTTCTGCCCCTGAGGCAGGGCGCCGGGTAGCGCTTCGCTGGCGAAGTGATTACGAAAACCGCTTTGATACGCAAGCGGCGTCTGGTCGAGACGTCGGGACATCGGGAAATCCTCCGCTCAGGATGATGAGGTGTCGTGTCGGGATGCTCGCCGCCCCACTGCATACTGAGTCCTGTGATAAAGCTCGGGTCGAGGCGGTCACATCATCGCTATGGCATGCCTGGAATATAGTTTCATTTGAAACTATATTCCAGGCCTTATCGCTAGAGAGACGGTGCCAACCCCACCGGTATCTGATTTACCCTTTAAAAACATGAGATTGATGGGATAAGACATACGTCTATAGCAATACCGTGGTGCGAAGCTTCACTTGGCGGTTGGGTGCGGTGTAGACACTATCCCCAAGGCGTCAGGCGACAGTATGAGCGCAGGGGAAAGGTCGCCTAGACTGCGCCCACCCACTTTGGGCAAGTGTGGATCGGCGTCGTGATAGCCAGCGGGGTGTGAAGGCCGCAATACGAGATGGGGGCTACTTCCCTGCAAGTGAAGTGGACTTCGAGAGAGCATGACAGACGCTGTGCCATTGCCGCGAAAAGCATAGAATTGGGCAGTGCTGCCACGAAAAGTAACGTTATCATCGTGTTATTGAGTTATCTTAAAGTCATATAAGCGTTTGTTTAAAAAATAATAAGACGCCGTCAACGTGAAGTGGACAAAAGTCCCTTCGATCTCGACATGACGAAGGTAGTGGGCATCGGTCATCAGACGTCGAGCCTATGCACAGGGAGAACAGCAAGTGTCGATGGCAAAGATGCCCCATCTGGTGCATTGGTTAACTGGACAGTTTCGTGAAACTGAGCGAGAAGCCTGGTATCGCCGCGCGATCAAGCCGAGGGTGCGCTGCGAGTCACGACTGGCCTGGATGCTTGCCGCATTGATATTCGGCATGTTCTCGATTTCCGATTACTTTTATGTCGGCCAGAGCCGCGAGCTCTACCTGTTGCTGGCCATGCGCGTGGTCGTCGTCGGTAGCTGTCTTTTTCTGGCTTGGGCGATTGGTCGATGGGGAAGCTATTCGCAGCGCCTCTGGCTGCATGCTTTGCCGTTGTGGGTTATGGCGACGGGCATCATCCTGATTGTTCCGCTACGTCCGGACTCCCTTTCGACGCAGATGATGGCTGTCATCGTTGCTACCATGGCCTTTTATCTGCTGATTCCCAACCTGCTCACCGTGGTGGCGATGGCGAGCCTGTATCTGGGTATCGGTTTTCTGTGCGCCTCTGCCATCTTTGCCGACAGTTCGCCTGTCGATGTGTTGCGCATGGCGCTGTTGTTGATCATGGCCAATGCGGTCGGGTTCTGCACCTTGCTGCGGGTAGAGCGCCTGCAGCGCAAGCAGTTCGCGATATTGAGCGAAGAGCGCGACCAAAACCGACAATTGCTTCGTGAGATGGCGCATCGTCAGTCCCTTGAAGGTCAGTTGAGACGGCTGGCCGAGCGCGATGCCTTGACCGGTCTCGCCAATCGTCGGCACTTCATGAAGCGGGCCCAGAGCATGTTTAAGTCTGCCCGGGAAGCACAGGCGCCCTTCAGCCTGTTTATGCTGGATGTCGATCACTTCAAGGCTATCAATGACACCTGGGGCCACAGTCATGGAGACCGAGTGCTGATGGAGATCGCCCGAGTGTGTGCCGAGTCACTGCGTTCCCATGATCTGATCGCGCGTTTCGGCGGCGAAGAGTTCGTGGTCGCATTGCCTGATACCTCCTTGAGTGACGCTTTGCCGGTCGCACAACGTCTGCATCGAGCGGTCGCCGACCTGGCGCTACCGTTTGAGGGGGGTGAGAGGGGGGCGGCGGTCACCGTTACCATCGGCATTGTCGAAGCCCGGCCCGATGAGGACAATCTGGAAGTGCTGATTCATCGCGCCGACAAGGCGCTTTACGTCGGCAAGCGTGACGGCAGAGACCAGGTAGTAGCCTGTCGCGAGAGCCAGGCGTGAGTGCAAAAGCGATGCTGATGGTAAGGTCGCGAGCTACGTTGCCGGTTCTGGCGTTCCCGGTTATCGTCAGTGACGGATGGTGGCGTGCCACGCTGGCGTGGCGCTGTCGCGATGGACGCTGACCACGGGGACGAGGCCATGGGCTCGCGTAAGCGAGAAACACCGACCAGCAGCGGGTTACCGCATCTGGATCTTTTGCAGTTCCTGCCGTACCGGCTGAACAGTCTGGCGGACCGTTTGAGTCAGGCGCTTTCGCAGATGTACGCCGAACGTTACCAGTTGACCATTGCCCAGTGGCGAGTGCTGGCGTGGTTGTCGCACCTGGATGAGCTATCGGCCAAGCAGATCGCCCAAGCTACTCGCATGGATAAGGTGCGTATTTCTCGGGCCGTACAGGCCCTGGAGGAGCGCGGTCTGATCCGAAGAACGCCTTCGCCCAGTGACCAGCGTGTACAGCACTTGCGACTGACCGAGGCGGGGCAGGCCTTACTGGCCGACTTGATCCCCGATGCCTTGCAATGGGAGGCCGATGTGGTCGCGACCCTCTCCGTCGGCGAGTATCGCGACCTGATGAGCGTGATGGGCAAGCTCGAGCGCCAGCTCGATCGGCTGGAGCAGGGCAGTGGCCCCTGGTCCCAGGATTGCTCCGGCGATCCCATGGAGACGCCGGGTTCTCCAGAGCTCGATCAGGATCGCTAGGGCCTGTTCGCGCACTGCTCCAGGCGCTAGGCCAGCCACACCTCGATGATCGATTGGCGAGTCACTCCCGGGCGGCTGGCTTCCTTGTCGAGAGACACGATCATCCACACAGGAAAGTCGACGTTGCCCCGTCTTTGTGTCTGGTTGGGGCGCACTCCCACTGCGACAGGTGGATTCGCCCCATCACTTCGCGATCACCCGATCACCCGATCACCCACCAGCCATCGACTTCTTGCACCGGTACCGGGTCCAGCGCCTCGATATGTCGCCACCGCCAACTGGCTGGCGGCGATGCTGCCTGCTCTCAAGTACTTTTCGGCGGTCAGGGCGATGCTGAGAGATCTCACGCCTGACCTCATGAAGTGGACCCCTCGAAGGAGGGGCTGCCAGAGCTTGCGGGTGTGAGATGACATGATACTGTTAACAGTTGACGATACTGAGTGCACGGAGACCGATATGGACTCGACCAAGGATCGGATTGGCCAGCGACGCTCCAGTACGCTGACGTCCATTGCCCGCGATGCCATCGAGCAGTTGATCATTTCTGGCGAGCTGTCCGCCGGCGACCGTATCAACGAGAGTGCGTTGGCCGCCAGGTTTGATATCAGTCGCGGACCGATTCGCGAGGCGTGCCGCAGTCTCGAGTACGCTGGTCTGATCCGCAATGTCGCCAATCACGGCGCCTACGTACGCGAAATGAGTCTGGACGAAGCCCGCGAACTGTACGAGGTGCGGCGTGCCTTGACCGCTCTGGTAGGGGAGCTACTGGTCGAGCGGGCCACCCAGGAGGTGATCGAAGAACTGGAGGCTCTGGTTGACAGGATGGGCGAGGCCGCCAAGCGCGAGGATCTCGATGACTACTACCAGCTCAACTTGCGTTTCCACGACGCCATGATGACCCACACTGGCAATAGTGCTCTGGCTCGTTACTATGACGACACGATCAAGCAGCTGCACCTGTTCCGTCGTCGCGGATTGGTGCAACGCGGCAACCTGAAGGCTTCGAACGCCGAGCACGTGACGATCGTCAGGGCGATCTCGGCACGTGACGCTGATGGGGCGTCCAGGGCACTGCGTGATCACGTGATGGCCGGATGGCGTCGGATGGAGCAGGCGCTCGCTGCGGCCCCGGACGACGATCGACAGGCTTGACGCCTGAGACGTCGACCAGCCCCTTTTCGTTCTTGTTGCTTCTGATTGGCGTATCGCCAGCGAGTCAGTGGCGTCGCGATTGGAACGTCTGACCAACGCCATCTGCCAGTACGACACGCAGACAGCGCTTCGTGGTATCTAGCTTCACGCCTCGGTCCGAGTGATGCGTGCGTCAAAGGCGCAGGTGGCATCGCTTCGACCAGCGGGGCTCGCTGAGTCGATGCTCCTTTACCCTCCAATCCGCATAAGCAGTAGACCAACGTCTACTTAATGGGACGTGATCCGCTCTGCTAGTTTACAGGCTGTAAACTGTTAACAGTTTACAATGTACCTCCAGACGCAGCAGGTCATGCAGTGACTTCTCAACAACGACTCCAAAGGAGAACCACCATGCGCCATTGGTTCACGATCCGCATGCTGGCGGTAGGCATCGCCACGAGCCCCCTCACCATGCTCTCCGCCTCCGCCTTGGCGGCGGACGACTTCCCTGTCGATCCGATAGAGATTGCCGTACACACCTCGCCCGGCGGCGGCACCGATACCACTGCCAGAATGGTGGCCCTGTCGACCCAGGAGCAACTCGACAGCAATGTCTTCGTCCAGAACAAGAAGGGCGGCGGTGGCTCCGTGGCGATGAGCTATGTCAGTGGCAAGCCAGCAGACGGCTATACCCTCATGGCCATCACTCCGACCCATCTGTTCACCATGCTGCGCGGCAATGCCCCGATCGGTATCGATGACATTCGTGGCGTAGTTCGGGCGACCGACGATCCGATCATCATCATGGTTCGCGGTGACAGCGATTTCGCCTCCATCGATGACCTGATCGAGGCTGGGCGGTCCGGCACGATCAAGTGGGGCGGAACCCAGATTGGCGGTGTCGACCATATCGCCGCCATGAGCTTCGCCAACGAGGCCGACATCAGGGTTTCCTACGTACCGTTCGATAGTGGTGCGGAGTTTGCCGCCGCCCTGTCTCGCGGTGATATCGACGCCGCCGGTCTCAATATCTCGGAAACCCAGGACCAGATTGCCGATGGAGAATTCCGTCCTCTGGCGGTGATGGCCGACGAGCGCATGGGGGCCCTGCCGGAGGTGCCGACCCTGGCCGAAAACGGCATGGACGTGTCCTTCTCCACCGTTCGCGGCTACGTGGTGCTCAAGGACACCCCCCAGGAGCGCGTCGACGCGCTGGAACAGGCCATGCTCGATGGCATGCAGAGCGAGCGCTATCAGGAGTACCTCGACGGCATTGGCCTGGATAGCGCCAGCGTCGCCGGTAGCGAGGCCTGGGACCAGCAGATCCGCCGCATGTACGAAGCGGGCAAGGTCACCATGACTGACCTGGGGCTGCTCCAGTGAATCGTCAGGCTGGACGCGGGGCAGGGCTGAAAACAGGGCATGAGACAGGGAGCGTCTCGGCTGCCATCGATGGGGTCGTTTCCCCAGGCCCGGCTTCGGTCCAGGCCCACGGGGCATCAACATCAAGAAGGAGTCGCACATGATTCGTCACTGGCGAGATCTGCTTCCCGGGTGCGCCCTGCTGGTACTGGCCGGCGGGCTGTACCTGATCACTACCGACTTCGACAGCGTACCTCCGTCCTTCGCCCAAGGCATGCAGGCGGCGGACATGCCACAGCTGATCCTGGGAGTGATCGCCGTGCTTGCGTTGGTGATGATCATTCAGGGGCGGGGCCACGAGGAAGAAACCAAGCCGGTCATCTCTTGGCGCATGTGGACCACTGCGCTGGTGCTGCTGGTATCGGTATTCCTGTTCGGTGTGCTCGGCCTGACCCTGACCACCGTGCTGACCTGCCTGGCCATCCCGTTGCTGTGGGGTGAGCGGCGTCGGTTGGCCGTGGCGATCTACGCCATCGGCGTGCCGGCGTGCATCTACCTGCTATTTACCCACGCCTTGCAGCTCAGATTGCCCCAGGGCGTGCTGAGCCCCTGGCTGTCCTGAACAAGGAGACGACCATGGATCCTATTCTAACGGGGCTTGGCATCCTCACCGACCCGGTCTCACTCGGTGTCATCCTGCTTGGCACCATCATCGGTGTGCTGGTAGGAGCGCTGCCGGGATTGAGCTCATCGATGGCGGTGGCCCTGCTGCTGCCCTTCACCATCTATCTGGAGCCAGTACCGGCGATATCGATGCTGGCGGCGCTCTACTGCGCCGGTACCTTCGGTGGTTCCATCACCGCTATTCTGATCAACGCCCCCGGCGCTCCGCCTGCCGCCGCCACCGCCTTTGACGGTTTTCCCATGGCGCAGCGGGGCGAGGCCGGTCGCGCACTTGGCATGGCGGCGGTATCCAGCGTCATCGGCGGCATCATATCCTTGATCGTGATGGTGCTGGCGGCCCCGGCGTTGGCCCGAATCGCCCACTCCTTCGGCCCGCCTGAGTACTTCGCGCTGGCAATCTTCGGTCTGTCGATGCTGGCCTCGATCAGCGGCAAGTCGCCGGTCAAGAACCTGATCGGCGGGGCTCTGGGGCTGTTGATCGCCACCGTCGGGGTAGACCTGACCACCGGCGTCGAGCGCTTTACCTTCGGCGTGCCGGAGCTCTACGAAGGCATCAGCTTCATTCCTATCCTGATTGGCCTGTTCGCGGTGTCGGAGCTGTTGTCCCAGTCCGACATCATCGACCGGGCCAAGGAGCGCATCTCGCTCACCGCCATCAAACTGCCGTCCCGGGAAGACTTCAAGCGGGTGTGGAAGACCATTCTGCGCTCGTCCGGTATCGGCACCTTCATCGGTATCCTGCCGGCGGAGGGCAGCACCATGGCGGCCATGATCGGCTACAACGAGGCGCGCCGCTGGTCGAAGAACGGCGACAAGTTCGGTACCGGCGAGATCGAAGGCATCGCAGGCCCGGAGGCGGCCAACAACGCCGCCACCGGTGGCTCCATGGTGCCTACCCTGGCGCTTGGCATCCCTGGCTCAGCCACGGCGGCGGTGATTCTCGGTGGCCTGCAGATTCACGGCATTCGCCCGGGCAGCTATCTGTTCGAGAACCAGCCCCACCTGCTGTACTCGATCTTTGCCGCCATGCTGGTGGCCAACCTGGTCTTTCTGGTCTTCGGGCTGGCTGGCGCCAAGCTGTTCTCACGCATTTCGCTGATCCCGCGCACCTTCCTGTGGCCGGCGGTGTTTGCGCTGTGCGTGGTGGGCGCCTACGGCGTCAACCAGAGCCTGGTCGACGTCACCATCATGCTGATTGCCGGCTTCATCGGCTTCTGGCTCAAGCGCTACGGCTTCGGCGCGGCGCCGATCATCATGGGTGTGGTGCTGGGCTCGCTGGTGGAGAACTCTCTGGCCCAGTCGCTGATCATCTTCGATCAGGACGCAAGCCGCTTCCTCGAGCGTCCGGTGGCCCTGCTGTTCTTCGTGCTGGCCGCACTGAGCATCTTCTACAAGCCATTGTCCGGTGCAGTGCGTCGTGTGCGCAGTGGCCCGAGCACGACCCCGGGAGGTGAATGACATGACCGGGCCCAAGACAGAACCCTTGTCGGGACGTGTAGCGCTGGTTACCGGCGGCAGCCGGAATATCGGTCGTGCGGTGGCGCTGGGACTCGCCGAGCAGGGTGCCGATGTGGCGATCATCGCCAGTCATCACGGCCAGGCGATGGATGACACCCTGGCCGAGATCGAGGCAATGGGACGTCAGGGACTGGGTTTGGCCGCCGATATTGCCGACCCCGAAGCCGTCGATGCCGCCGTGGCAAGCGTCGCTGAGCGCTTCGGCCGGCTCGATAGCCTGGTGTGCTGCGCCGCCATTCGTCCCCATAAACCCTTCGCCGAGCTGACCTTCGATGACTGGCGTCAGGTCATGGCGGTCAACCTTGACGGGCCTTTTCTTGCCGCCAGGGCCTGCCTGCCGCTGCTGCTGGCCTCCGACCAGGCCGCCATTGTCACCTTCGGTGGCGTCAGCGCTCATCTGGGTGCCGCCGAACGGGCCAACGTGATCGCCTCGAAGATGGGTGTGGTGGGGCTGACCCGGGCGCTGGCGGTGGAATACGGCCAGCGCGGCGTCACCGCCAACTGCATCGTACCGGGGCAGATCGATACCGAACGGGCGGCAGGCTCGCCGCCGCCCAGGTTGAGTGGCGGCAAGGGGCCGCTGGTTGGCCGACTGGGCAAGCCCGAGGAGGTGGCCGCGCTGGTGTGTTATCTGGTCGGGCCGGCGGGGCGCTACAGCACCGGCCAGACCTTCCATCTCAACGGCGGCAGCTACCTCGGTTAAGCCATGACCATCTACCTGAAACCCGAACCCGACCAGGGCCGAATGGCCCACTGGTGGCGCAGTTTCCTGCTGCCGGCGATGGTTGCCGTCATCGGTGGCGGTAGCTGGAGCGCTCTCGGTCTGCCGCTGGGCTGGTTGCTGGGGGCGGCCATCGCCATCGGCATCTGGGCGGGGCTGGGCCTGCCGGCCCGGGCTCCCAGACCGATCCAGCGCGCCGGCCTAATGGTGGTGGGGGCAAGCGTCGGCTTGTGGGTGACACCGGAGGTGGCCCGTCAGTTGGTTGGCTGGTTGCCAATGATGCTGGCCTCCGCGGCCTTGGGGGTGATCCTGGCGATCCTGTCCACACCGCTTTTCGCACGCCTTGCAGGGCTCGACAAGGCCACCGCCTATTTTTGTCTGCTGCCCGGCGGGGTGATCGAGATGGCCGAGATCGGTGAGGGCTACCGCGCCAACCGGGCGGCGATCGCCGCCTTGCACGCCATTCGCGTCGGGCTGATCGTCACCCTGCTGCCGGCGGTACTGCTGCTGACAAGCGGCAACGGTCAGCCGGTGGCACAGGTGTTCGGCTCGGGCGTCCAGCTTGGCCCGTGGTGGCTGATCGGACTGTTGGCGCTGTGTGCCTTGGCCAGTTGGGGGACCGCGCGCCTGGGGATGCCCTCGGCCTGGTTCCTGACGCCGCTGGTGGTCGCCGGCGTGTTGTCTGGCGCCGAGCTGCTGCCTGTGTCTCCGCCGCAGGTGCTGCATCTGCCCCAAGGGGTGCTGATCGCCGCCCAGGTAGTGGTGGGATTTGGCCTGGGAGCCAAGTTCCAGCGGGCCAGCTTGCAGGCCCTGCCGAGGGCTATCGCCAGCGGCATTCCGATCCTCCTGCTGATCGGTCTGATGGCGGCGGTGGCGGCGCTGCTGGTGGCCGGGATGTCGGGCTCGGAGGAGAGTCGGCAGACCCTGGTGCTCGGCTTTTCCGTGGGGGGTATGGCCGAGATGACCCTGACCGCCCAGGCCCTGGGCCAGAACGCCGCCCTGGTGGCGGGCTTTCATGCCATCCGCGCCCTGTCGGTAAACCTTTTCGCAGGGCCCTTGTGGGCTCGCTTGTCACGCCTGCCTTTGTTTCACGAATCCTCGAGCTCATGCTCACGACGATCCTGATAAGGAGACTGCGTCATGTCTGTCGCAACCAACGTCTTTGCCAAGATGCCCACCAACACCCGCATTACCGCCGAGGCTGCCGAATTCATCGAATCGGTCCGCTTCGAGGAGATTCCCGAGGAAGCGCTGCGCATCGGGACCCGCTGCGTACTGGATGGAGTGGGCCTGTTTGTCGCCGGCTCAGAGGAGCATTCGGTCAAGATCCTGGCCGAGGAGGCTGTGGAGTCCGGCGGTCGCGCGGATGCCCTGGTTCTGGGACAAGGCGATGCCCGAGCGCCGGTCGCCCAGGCCGCCCGCGTCCTTGGCACCGCCGGTCACGCCCATGACTGGGACGATAGCCAGGTCAGCAAGGACCCGGCCCACATCTATGGACTGTTGACCCACCCTACCATTCCGCCGCTGAGCGCCAGCTTGGTGGTCAGCCAGCGGCTCGGCGGGGTCGATGGCAAGCGCTTCATGGAAGCCTTCCTCACCGGCTTCGAGGTGGAAAGCAAAATATCCGAGTGGATGTTGCCCCAGCACTACATGCAGGGCATGCACTCAAGTGGCACCGTGGGCACCTTTGGCGCCTTCGCCAGTGCGGCCAAGCTGATGGGGCTTCGTGGCGAAACCTTGCGCCATGGCCTGGGTATCGCGGCGAGCCTGGCCGCTGGTATCCGCTGTAACTTCGGCACCATGACCAAGCCGCTGCACGTAGGCCGCGCGGCGGAAAATGGCGTGACTGCGGCACTGCTGGCAAGTCGTGGCTTTACCGCCGACCCCGAGGCGCTGGACGGCCCCTGGGGCTTCATGGCGGTGCAGGGCGGCGGCGCCAGCGAGGACAAGCTGACCCAGGGCTTCGGCAAGACCTGGTCCATCGTCGAGCCTGGGGTGTCGATCAAGCCTTACCCCTGCGGCGTGCTGACCCACCCGACCATCGACTTGATGCTACGCCTGGTGCTCGAGGCCGACGCCAGTGCTGACGATATCGAGGAGGTGATCGTCCACGCCGGCTCCAACATTCTCAATCCTATCCGCTACCCGATCGCCGCCAATCACCTCCAGGCCAAGTTCTCGTTGCCCGCCGCACTGGCGATGATTGCGCTCAACCGTCAGGCGGGCAAGGTCGAGTTCTCGGACGAGTTCGTGGCTTCCAGTGCCATGCAGGACATGCAGCGGCGCATCCGCACCGAGTTCGATGAACAGATCGAAGCCCAGGGCTTCGACAAGATGCGCTCGCGCATCACCCTGCGCCTGAAGGGGCGCGAAGACGTCAGCGGCTGGGCTGACGAGCGTTATCGTGGCGGCCCGGAAAACCCGCTGAGCGATGAAGAAGTCGAACAGAAGGTGCGTTCCTGTTGTGACGGCGTTCTCGATGAGCAGGCTCAGAGCGACCTGATCGCCGACGTGTGGAAGGTGCTGGAACTAGACGATGTCAGCGTGCTGGCGCAGCGCTTGAATGGCTGAACGTCCGGTTTGGACCCTTTGTCGTGGTAGCAAAAGACAGAAGGGGGGCTGGTTCCCCCTTCTGTCTATCGCCTGTCAGGTGTTGCACTAGTTGTTTAAATTGAGACGCCCTCCTCACTCCCCGATCACCCACCAGCCATCGACTTCCTCGACCGGCACCGGGTCCAGCGCTTCGCCCTGGGCGGGGCCGGAGATGCCTTCGCCGCTGTCGAGACGGAAGCAGGCCTGGTGGTGGGTACAGATCAACAGCTCGCCGTCGCGGCTGAGGATGTTGCTGCCGCGGCCGTCCAGCGGCAGGTATTGATGGGGGCAGGCGTTGACGTAGGCGTGCACCCGGCCATCGGCGTGGCGGGCGAGGATCAGCGGGAAGCGGCCGTTGTCGCTTTCGAGATTGAGGCAGCGGCTCTCGCCCGGGGCCAGGTTGGTCGATTCCAGCACGGCGGTCCCGGGCGGCGGTGCGCTCTTGTACTTGCGCCAGGCGTCGGTCATCGGGGGATCTCTTGGGGGAGCCGGTGAACCCGGGTGTCAGGGCTTGAAGTCCTCGGCGGCGGGAATGCGTCCGCCCAGCTGGGCGGTGATCTCGGCGGCGGTGTCGCGCACCAGCTCACCGAGCTGGGACAGGCGTTCGTCGGGGATACGCGCCACCGGCCCGGAGACCGAGATGGCCGCCAGCGGCGTGCCCAGTTCATCATGGATGCAGGCGGCGACGCAGTGCAGGCCGATGGCATGCTCTTCGCGGTCGCAGGCGTAGCCGCGTTCACGGATCTCGGCCATGGCGCGACGCAGCTCGGATGGACTCGACAGGGTGTTGACGGTGACACGGTCCAGGCCGCGTTCGGCCAGCACCCGCTCCAGGTCGTCGTCGGGCAGCCAGGCCATCAGCGCCTTGCCCACGCCCGAGGCGTGCAGCGGGGCACGTGAGCCCAGGCGGGTGATCATGCGCATCATCTGGGGCGATTCGCTCTGCGCCAGGAACACCGCCGTGGTGCCTTCACGCACGCCCAGATTGGCGGTCTCGCCGGTCTCACGGGTCAGTCGGCGCAGGTAAGGACGGCTGGTGGCAACGAAGTCGCGTGCCTCGAGAAAGCTGTTGCCGATGCGAAAGGTCTTGACGTCGATGCGCCAGACGCCGAGTTCCTCGTCCTGGGTGATAAAGCCCTGGCTCAGCAGGGCCTGCAGCAGGCGATGGGTCGTGGACGGTGCCAGATCGGCCTGCTCGGCGATGTCGGACAGCGCCAGGCCGCCCGGGTGCATCGCCAGCAATTCCAGCAGGTTGAGTCCCCGCACCAGCGACTGGCTGTGGCCTCCGCTGGCCTTGCCGCTGGCCGGTCGGCCGGCCGTTCTGCGCTTGCTTTCCGTCACCTTGCATCTCCTGGGTCAACCGTTTGGCACAGTCCTTAGCATACCTGTTGGCGCGGCCGCTTGTCGCGTTTGCGGAAAAGGCTTCCACAGGCGGCTCTGCCTTGGCTGAGCCTGGTCCGGCGCTCAGCGATGGCGCCAGTGGGGGGCGCGCTTGGCGACGAAGGCGTCGATGCCTTCGGCCACGTCTTCGGCCATCATGTTGGCGGCCATCACCTCGCCTGCGTAGGCGTAGGCCTGGCCCAGCGGCAGGGCACGCTGGCGGGCCAGCATGGCCTTGCCGGTGAACAGCGCCACCTGGCTCTTGGCGCGCAGGCTGTCGAGCAGCACCTCGAGACTGTCGTCGAGGGCGTCGTCCTCGGCGACCCGGTTGACCAGGCCCCACTCCAGCGCCTGGTCGGCGTCGATGAACTCGCCGGTAAACAGCATCTCGGCGGCCTGCTTGGGGCCGATATTGCGGGTCAGCGCCACCGCCGGGGTGGAACAGAAAAGCCCGACCTTGATGCCGGAGACGGCGAAGCGCGCCGAGCGAGCGGCCACCGCCATGTCACAGCTGGCCGCCAGCTGGCAGCCGGCGGCGGTGGCAAGCCCCTGAATTCGAGCGATCACCGGCACTGGACAGTCCTGCAGGCGCTGCATGACCCGGGAGCACTGGGCGAAGAGCTGTCGATAGGCGTCCTCGTCGCCGAGCTCGCGCATCTCCTTGAGGTCATGGCCGGCGCAGAAAGCGCGGCCCTCGGCAGCGATCACCACCGCCCGCAACGAAGGATCGGGGTCGATTGCGGCAAAGGCATCATCCAGTGCGGTGAGCATGTCCCGGGACAGGGCGTTGAAGCTTGCCGGGCGGTTGAGGGTCAGATGGACGACCCCACGATCATCGTGACGCACCACGGCGAGGTCACCGGTGTCAGGCTGGGCGGAAGGTGAGGCGGGCATCGTCATGGCTCCAACGAGGGAAAACTTCGCAAGCCTAGCGCGTGATGACGCCTTTTCGGGGCCTGCTTCGACCAAAGGGGAAGAGTGGCCTGGCCTCCCTGGTTGACGCCAGGGCGGCGCCAGAGCGGCGTCAGAGTAGCGCCAGGACGACGACAGGGGCGGCTTGCTGGCGGCCAGCGTCCGTGGTCATGGCCGTGGAGGATGGCGTACATTCGCACAAGCGATCCACGACGCGAGAGGCGCATGATGCAGGACGACAGGCTGAGGCCCAGGCCGATGCAGGGCGACGTGCTGGCCACGCCGCGTAGCCGGCTGCGCCCGCTAGAGCGCTATGATCTGCCTGGCTTGAGCCGACTGCTGGCCGATCCCCGGGTGATGCGTCACTCGCTCCACGGTGTGCAGGACATGGCGGGGAGCCGTCGCTTTCTCGATGCCTGTCGCGCGAGCTACGCCGACAAGGGCTTTGGCTACTGGGCGGTGGTGCACCCGGTATCGCGAGCGTTGATGGGCTTCTGCGGCTTCGATCACGAAATCCTCGACGGCGAGCGGGAGTTGGCCATCGGCTATCGTTACGCCGTGCATCATTGGGGTAGAGGGCTTGCCACCGAGGTGGCGCTGGCGGTGGTGGCCCACGCCTTTGCCATCACCGACTGCGAGTCGCTGGTGGCGGTGGTCGATCCCACCAATGTGCCGTCGAGCCGAGTGGCACAGAACGCGGGCTTCGTGTGGGAAGGGATGACGACGCTCGAGGGCCAGCGAGTGAAGGTCTACAGGCGTCACCGCTACCGTGAAGTCAGAAGCTGCTGAGCCTGGGCTGCGTCCCTGTCCTGGGGACACGAAGCGGGCCCGCGTGGCGGGCCCGAAAGTGGCGTCATGGTGTCCTCGAGGGGACGGTGTGGCGTGTCAGACGCTGTCGCGGAAGACCCGATCGGCCTTGGGCAGTACCAGATTGAGCACGATGGCAAACAGCGCGCCGGGGATCAGCCCTGACTCGATGATGGCCTGGAGGTTGTCGCTCAGATTGGCGTAGAGCCCTTCCTGGGCCGGCAGGCCCACCGCGGCGGACAGCGAGACCCCGATGATCACCATGTTGCGCTTGTTGAAGTCGATATGGGAAAGCATCTTGATGCCGGCGCTGGCGATCATGCCGAACATGATCAGTACCGCCCCGCCCAGCACCGAATTGGGGATGCTGGAAACGATGGCACCCAGCTTGGGGATCAGGCCCGCCAGCAGCAGGAAGGCGCCGCCGATGGCCACCACATAGCGGCTGACCACACCGGTCAGCGCCACCATGCCCACGTTCTGGCTGAAGCTGATCTGGGGGAAGGCGTTGAAGATCGCGGCGAACACGCTGGACAGGCCGTCGGCCATGACCCCACCGGAGAGCTCCTTGTGGGTCGGCTCGCGGTCCATGCCGCCGGCGGTGGTGCCGACGATGTCGCCGATGGACTCGGCGCAGGTGACCACGGCCAGCAGCACCACCGGCAGGATCGCCGCCAGATGGAATTCAAGCCCGATGGTCAGCGGCACCGGCAGTGACAGCCAGTCGGCGTCACCGATGGTGGAGAAGTCGATATAGCCGAACATGGTGGCCACTACGTAACCGGTGATCAGGCCGATCAGCGGCGCCGCTTCGGACCAGATACCGCGGCCGTACTGGTGCAGGCCCAGGGTCACCACCAGTACCAGCGCCCCTAGCAGCAGGTGGTGGGTGGCGCCGAAGTCGGCGGCGCCGAAGCCTCCGCCCCAGTAGGCGAAGCCTACCGGCATCAGCAGGGTGCCGAGCATGACCACGAAGGTGCCGGTGACCACCGGCGGGAACAGAAACCGGAACACCGGCAGAAACATGCCCACCAGGGCCATGGCGACCCCGCCACACAGGGCTGCGCCAAGGGCCGCCGGAAGCCCCATGCCCACGGCAATGGGAATCAGCACCGGGACGAAGCCGAAGCTGGTGCCCATGACGATGGGCAGGCGGGCGCCGATGGGGCCTATCCCCAGCGACTGCACCAGGGTGGCGACACCGGCCACGAACATCGCCGCCTGGATCATGAAGGCGGTCTGGTCCGCCGGCAGGTCGGCGGCGCCGGCGATGATGATCGGCACCGTGACGTTGCCGACGAACATCGCCAGCACGTGCTGCAGGCCCAGCGGAATGGCGCGCCCCAGGGGCGGCATGGCGTTGACGTCATGGGTCGAGCGCACAGATGCGCTTTCCAGGGTGTCCCCGGAGGAGTCGTGGGTGGGCATGGCAGGGTTTTCTCCTGTTGTCGTTGTAGCACCGGCGTCCTTGTCGGAGCGTCGGCGGCGAAACCCCGGAGACCGTGACAGGTGTCAGACCGTCTGTGCTGACTGCCGTGGCACGGCGACCGTTGTCAGGGGGCGGCAGCGTCGGCCCTGGCCCGTGGTGCCGCGCTGCGCTCGAGATCCGTTCGTCGTTCGCTGTTGTTGCCTCTTGTCTTCCCGTCGTCCTGTTCGAAGGTGTGCGTCCAGGCGCGCCCCGAGCCTCCTAGACCGCACGCCTTAGCCGCACCGCCGCCGCGTTGTGGCGGGCCATCAGCTCGCCCAGATCGACGTCGAGCGGCTGGCCGTCGGCCACCCGCCACTGGCCGGCCACCATCACTCGGTCGGCACGGTGGGCACCGCACAGCAGCAGCGCGGCCAGCGGGTTCTCGGCGCCCGAGAAGCGCGGCTCGTCCAGCCGGAACAGCGCCAGATCGGCCTGTTGGCCAACCTTCAGTCCGCCGATGTCGCTGCGCCCCAGACAACGCGCGGAGCCTTCGGTGGCCCAGCGGATGACGTCCTGGTGACGTACCTGGCTGGGCGAGTAGCGCAGGCGGCCGATCAGCATCGCCTGGCGCATCTCCTCGGCCAGGTTGGAGTGATCCGCCGAGGCCGAGCCGTCCACCGCCAGGCCTACCGGGCAACCAGCGGCCTCGAGTTCTAGGGTGCGGCACATGCCAGAGCCCAGCACCATGTTGGATGAGGGGCAGTGGGCGATGCCGGTGCCGGCTTGGCCGAGGCGCGCGACCTCGTCGTCGTTGAAGTGGATGCCGTGGGCCAGCCAGGTGCGATCGCTGAGCCAACCGGTGGCCTCGAGGTAGTCCAGCGGTCGCATCCCGAACAGCTTCTGACAGTACTGCGTCTCGTCCTCGGTTTCTGCCAGGTGGGTGTGCAGGCGCACGTCCTTCTGCTCGGCCAGGCGAGCGCTGTCGACCATCAGCTCACGGCTGACCGAGAAGGGCGAGCAGGGCGCCAGCGCCAGGGTCACCATGGCGCCCTCGCCGCGCTGATGGTAGGCGTCGATCAGACGGGTGCTCTCGTCGAGGATGGTCGCCTCGTCCTGCACCACCGACTGGGGCGGCAGCCCGCCCTGCTCGCGCCCCACGCTCATCGAGCCGCGGGTCAGGGCGGCGCGCACACCGAGCCGACGCGCGGTCTCCACCTGGACGTCGATGGCGTGCTCGAGCGCGCCGGAGAACACGTAGTGATGGTCGGCGACGGTGGTGCAGCCGCTCATCAGCAGCTCCACCATGGCCAGCTCACTGGCCAGCGCCAGCTGGGCCTCGTCGAGGTTGGCCCAGACGTCGTAAAGGGTGGTGAGCCAGGGAAACAGCTCCTTGTTGAGCGCCGGCGAGTAGGCCCGGGTCAGGGTCTGGTAGAAGTGGTGGTGGGTGTTGACCAGGCCCGGCAGCAGCACGTGTCGGGAGGCATCGAAGGTCTGCTCGACGCAGGTTCGGGGCGTCTGGCCGGCGGCCACGGCTTCGATGATTCGGCCGTCCTGAACGACGACACCACCGGCCGCGTCAGCGTCGCTGGCGGCCAGTGGATGCTTGATCCAAGTGACGGGGGGATGTGAGCTCATGCAGTTCTCCTGGGTTGGCTTCGCCGAGCGAAGGGTTACCCAAGCATCGTGCCCTGCTCCCGACGCCGTCCCTTGGTCAAGGAGGGCGAGGGCTCGTCGCGTAGCGGATACCTGGTTCAGGTGCCTTCAGAAACAGCCGCCGAGGGCGGTGAGCGTCATCAATTTCACGGTTCACGCTGCACCGATATCGAGCGGCCTGTGTACCATTGTGGTGCGCAATATATGACCGTTATTGTGTACAAAATGGCCATGACGTCAGGGCTTGTCAAGTGCCCCTCTGCTTCACGGCCTGGCGGCCTCGCGGGCGGCTCGGCGCCGGCTCAGTCGGTCCCCGAACAGGTAGGCACCCAGCGCCACCAGAATCAGTAGTGCGCCCAGCAGCATCGAAGGCGAAGGGGTTTCCTGATTGAGCAGCATGCCGAGGGTCAGCGCCAGCACCGGGGTGATCAGGGTCACCAGGGCGACGCTGGCGGCGTGCAGCCGAGACAGGATCAGGTAGTAGCAGAGGAAGCCGATCAGCGAGCCGAACAGCGCAAGGTAAAGCACCGCCCACAGCCCACGGGGGCTGAGGGGAATCATCAGCGGTTCACCGCTGGCGAGCCATAACACCAGAAAGCAGGGCATGGAGCCGGCCAGCGCCCCCACGGTCTGTTGCAAGGGGTCGAGCCCGGCGGCCACCCGCTGCACGGCGATGCCGCTGGCGCTGAACAGCGTCACCGCCGACAGCATCATGGCCAGTGCCAGCACCTGGGCGCCGCCGCCGAGCGTCAGGCTGTCGGCGAACACCACCGCCAGCCCCGCCACCCCCAGACCGCAGCCGATCCAGTGCCAACGCCTGAGCCGGGTGCTGCCGGGCAGGGCCTGCAGGATGAAGCCGGAGATCAACGGCGCCATGCCGAACATCACCGACAGCAGGCCCGAGGGCAGAAACTGGGAGGCGTGGTAGCTCAGCGCCATGGCGCCGAACACCCCCGGCACCGCGGCGGCGTAGCTGGCAAGGGCGCGGCGATCGAGGCGGACGCCGCGTCTCAGCACCAGCAGGATCAGAGCGCCGGCGACCAGCGCCAGGCCCATGCGCAGCATCACGCTGCCGATGGGGGCGCCGGCCTCGGCGCTCCACTTGATGGCCAGCGGGGTGGAGGCCCACACCAGCACCACGATCAGATAGGCCAGTCCGGTTGGCATCGTGCATCCTTTGAAGAGGTCATCGGGAAGACGCTCAGGATAGGCGTTTTCTCGCTGAGCCACAGGCTTTTGGGTGTCGGCTTTTGAGGGGCGCGAACGGGGCGCGACCGTTAAGCGAGTAAAAAGGCCTGCGAGTAAAAAGGCGCCGCCCTCCCGAAGGAGAGCGGCGCCTCATCGTCATCCCGAGTGCGATAGCTGCCGCGCGGGATAGCTCGCCGCGAGCAGGCGCTACGTCCGCCGCTCAGTCGGCGTAGTTGGTCTCGGAGTACAGCACCCGGGTGCGCAGGGTGTGGTTCACCTCGCGCAGGGCTTCGAGCGCCTGGGGACCGTAGGCCTTGTCGACGTCGATGACCACGTAGCCGACCTTTTCGTTGGTCTGCAGGTACTGGCCGGAGATGTTGATGTCGTTTTCCGACAGCACCCGGTTGATCTCGGACATCACGCCGGGCACGTTCTCGTGGATGTGCAGCAGGCGGTGCTTGTCCGGGTGGGCCGGCAGTGCCACCTCGGGGAAGTTGACCGAGGTGATGCTGGTGCCGTTGTCGGAGAAGGTCACCAGCTTCTCGGACACCTCGACGCCGATGTTCTCCTGGGCTTCCAGGGTGGAACCGCCGATGTGCGGGGTGAGGATGACATTCTCGAGGCCACGCAGCGGGCTTTCGAACTCGTCGGCGTTGCCCTTGGGCTCCACCGGGAAGACGTCGATGGCGGCACCGTTGAGTCGGCCTTCCTTGATCGCCTCGGCCAGGGCCTCGATGACTACCACGCTGCCACGGGCGGCGTTGATCAGGATGGCGCCGGGCTTCATCAGGCTGATCTGCTCCTCGCCGATCATCCAGCGGGTGGACGGCAGGTCGGGCACGTGCAGGCTGACCACGTCGGAGCGGGCGAGCAGCTCCTCGAGGCTGGCGACCTGGCGCGAGTTGCCCATGGCCAGCTTGGTGATGACGTCGTAGTAGATGACGTCGAAGCCAAGCGCCTCGGCCAGCACCGACAATTGCGAGCCGATGCTGCCGTAGCCGACGATGCCGAGGGTCTTGCCGCGGGCCTCGTGGCTGTTCTTGGCGCTCTTCAGCCAGCCGCCCTGGTGGGCACGGGCGTTCTTCTCGGGAATCCCGCGCAGCAGCATGATGGCCTCGGCCAGCACCAGCTCCGCCACCGAGCGGGTGTTGGAGTAGGGGGCGTTGAACACCGGAATGCCGCGCACCAGCGCCGCCGTGAGATCGACCTGATTGGTACCGATGCAGAAGCAACCGACCGCCACCAGCTTCTCGGCCGCCGCGAACACCCGCTCGGTGAGCTGGGTGCGGGAGCGAATGCCGATGAAGTGAACATCACGGATCTTCTCGATCAGCGACTCTTCGTCGAGCGAGGTCGGCATATGCTCGATATTGGTGTATCCGGCGTTGAGAAAATTGTCCACTGCACTCTGGTGGACGCCCTCGAGCAGCAGGATCTTGATCTTGCTCTTGTCCAGGGACGTTTTGGCCATGGTCGAATCAACCTCTTGGAGTTGGCGGCAGCCAGCGGCTGTGTGGTGGGGCAGGCGAAAAATCAGGGTCCATAGAGTACCACAGGGCGGCATTTTCACGTTGAAAATCCTTGCACCGCAGCATGAGCCATCTGCATGTACCGCCGTCCTTTCGAGGGGCGCTTCGTGGGCCGCGGATAAGGGCCAGGGCAGACGACCCCGGGGGGAGAGCGTGTATACTGTCGCCCTTTGGGGAAAGGCCGGACGTCGTCAGCGAGCCTGCGTTTCCCGGGTGGCCCATCGTCGGCCGTGAACTCGCAATCTCGGGTCAGCCTTTGACCCGCCGCCTGGAGGGGCGCATGGCAACGCAGGACCGCCAGCCAACACAGAAAGATGACGAGTCGCTCGACTTCGCCTCGGCCATGACCCAGCTGGAGACACTGGTCGAGCGCCTGGAGTCCGGCGAGCTGACGCTGGAGGAGTCGCTCAAGGCCTTCGAGCAGGGCGTGGCCTTGACGCGAGATGCCCAGAAGCGGCTCGACGAGGCCGAACTCAAGGTGCGCAGCCTGACGGAGAACGCCGACGGTGGCATGCAGCTGTCGCCTTTTGATATCGGGGAGGAACCGGGTGAACGCTGACACCATGCTGGCCCGCTTGGCCGCAGACCGGGCGCGGGTAGACCGCTGCCTCGAGGGACTGTTCGAACAGCGCCACGTCGTCGAACCCCGGCTCGAGGCGGCGATGCGCCACGGCCTGCTGGTCGGAGGAAAGCGCCTGCGCCCCATCCTGGTCTACGCCGCAGGGCGTGCGCTGGGGGCCGACGACGACGAGCTGGATATCCCCGCCGCCGCGATCGAGCTGATCCACGCCTACTCGCTGGTCCACGATGATCTGCCGGCGATGGATGACGACGACCTGCGACGTGGCCAGCCCACGGTGCACAAGGCCTTCGATGAGGCCTCGGCGATTCTTGCCGGTGACGCCCTGCAGACGCTGGCATTCGAGCTGCTGGCGAGCTCTCGCTCGCCCCGCCTGGGTGCCCTGGTGGCGACCCTGGCCAAGGCGTCTGGTCGCGACGGCATGGCCGCCGGCCAGGCGCTGGATCTGGCGGTGGTGGGCGAACGTCCCGACCTGGCGATGCTGGAAACCATGCACCGCCACAAGACCGGTGCGCTGATTCGCGCCGCGGTTCGCCTCGGTGGACTGGTGGCGGTGGCCGAGGACGATTCGCGTCTGGGGGCGTTGGACACCTATGCTGCGGCCATGGGCCTGGCGTTTCAGGTGCATGACGACGTGCTGGACGTCACCGGCGACACCGATACCCTCGGCAAGACCTCGGGGGCCGACGCGGCCCGCGACAAGCCGACCTATCCCGCCCTGCTCGGGCTTGACGGCGCCCGAGCCAAGGCCGGTGCGCTGATCGACGAGGCACTCGACGCCATCGCCCCGCTGGGCGAGGCGGCGGCGCCTCTGGCCGGGCTTGCCCGCTACATGATCGAGCGCGATCACTGACGACCACAGGGCTAACATGAAGCTGTTCGACACGATTCCCACCGAGCGGCCGGCGACACCGCTGCTCGATACTCTGGATACCCCGGCTGCGCTGCGTGCCATGAGCGCAGAGCAGCTCAAGCGCGTGGCCGACGAGCTGCGCGCCTACCTGCTGTATAGCGTCGGCGTTTCCGGCGGCCACTTCGGCGCCGGCCTTGGTGTGGTCGAGCTGACCGTGGCGCTGCACCACGCCTTCCGCACGCCCCACGATCGCCTGGTGTGGGACGTGGGCCACCAGGCCTATCCCCACAAGATTCTGACCGGCCGCCGCGAGGCCATGACCAGCATTCGTCGCTACGGTGGTCTGGCCGCCTTTCCCCGGCGTGCCGAGTCGGAGTACGACACCTTTGGCGTCGGCCATTCCAGCACCTCCATCTCGGCGGCCCTCGGCATGGCCCTGGCGGCGCGCACGCAGAAGCAGGAGCGGCGCGTCTGTGCCGTCATCGGAGACGGCGCCCTGACTGCGGGCATGGCCTTCGAGGCCCTGGCCCACGCCGGCCACGTCAACGCCAACCTGCTGGTCGTGCTCAATGACAACGAGATGTCGATCTCCGAGAACGTCGGGGGCGTGGCCAGCTACCTGGCACGGATTCTGGTCAGCAAGCCCTATCTGAGCATGCGTGAGAACGGCAAGCGGGTGCTGTCCCATCTGCCGGGCGCGCTGGAGCTGGCGCGGCGCACCGAGGAGCACGTCAAGGGCATGGTCAGTCCGGCCACCCTGTTCGAGGAGATGGGCTTCAATTATGTCGGGCCCATCGACGGCCACGATATCGACGCCCTGACCGATGCCCTCACCAGCATGCGTGAGCTGGACGGACCTCAGTTTCTGCACGTGAAGACGTGCAAGGGCCGGGGCTTCCTGCCGGCGGAGTCCGATCCCATCGGCTACCACGCCATCACCAAGCTGGAGACGCCGGAGGCCGCCAAGGCCAAGCCCCCGGCGACCGAGTCGAATGCGCCGCCGAAGAAGAAGTACTGCAGCGTGTTCGGCGACTGGATCTGTGACATGGCCGCCGCCGACGAACGTCTGATCGGTATCACCCCGGCCATGCGCGAGGGGTCGGATTTAATCCGTTTCTCCAGGGAGTACCCCGAGCGCTACTACGACGTGGCCATCGCCGAGCAGCATTCGGTGACCCTGGCCGCCGGCATGGCCTGCGAGGCAATGAAGCCGGTGGTGGCGATCTACTCGACCTTCCTGCAGCGTGGCTATGACCAGTTGATCCACGACGTGGCGGTGCAGGAGCTGGACGTGACCTTTGCCATCGATCGTGCCGGCCTGGTCGGTGAGGATGGGCCCACCCACCACGGCGCCCTGGATTTGACCTACCTGCGCTGCGTACCGGGCATGGTGGTGCTGGCACCGGCGGACGAGGCCGAGTGTCGCGCCATGCTCAGCGCCGCCTACCATCATCCGGGCCCAGCGGCGGTACGCTATCCCCGCGGTACCGGTCCCGGTGTGCCCATTTCCGCCGACCTCGAGCCGCTGCCCATCGGCGTGGCCGAGCCGCGGCGCCAGGGCAAGGGCGTGGCGCTGCTGGCCTTCGGTAGCCTCAATGACCCCGCCGGGGTGGTGGCCGAGCGGCTAGACGCCACCCACATCAATATGCGCAGCGTCAAACCACTGGATCGTGAAGCCGTGCTAGAGGCCGCCCGCGGCCACGACCTGCTGGTCACCCTGGAAGAAAACGTGGTGGCCGGAGGCGCCGGCAGTGGCGTCAACGAACTGCTGCTGGCCGAGGGTGTCGCCGTGCCGGTGCTCAACCTGGGCCTGCCCGATGTCTTTGCCGAACACGGCAAGCCAGCGGAGCTGCTGCGTGACTGTGGCCTCGATGCCGAGGGTATCGAGGCGGCGATTCGTCGCCGTCTGGACAAGCACCGAAAGCGCTGAGCGAGGGTGCCTGCGTCGCGCACGGCGCAAGTATGTCCGTCATGCCATCGGCCCCCGCTCCAGGGGGCCGATGGCGTATGGGAGCAGGCTCAGCGATGGCTGGCGCTTTCGACCAGGCGTTCGATGACGGACCTGGCAGTGTCAGATGGCGGCGTGTCCACTCCCAGCAAGCCCTGCCAGGGGAATACCGAAGCATTGGAAGCCAGACTGACGCTGATGCTGGCGGAAGCGATGGCGCCGACGATGGCAAGGCGCGTGATCGATAGTCGCATGGGAGTGTGAACCGAGCGGCTTGAAATGGCGTGCAGTGTCGCGCTTGCAGATGACCATTCGATGAAACAGCGAAGGCTGGACCTTCGCCGCCGGCTCGACGGCGATGGTATGCTGCCTGCTCATACCCCTTTGGCGGGACCTGGCATAGCCGCAACGGTTGGCCAGGGCCGAAACAGAAAAAGACGTGGCGCCGCCGCTTGGCGACGTAGCGCACAAGAGAGGATTTTATGCTGACCATCATCGTGATTGGCGCGGTAGTGGGCTTCCTGGCCGGTGGGCCGCTGGGCATGCTGATCGGCGGCGGTATCGGCTGGTGGCTGGGCGGGCGCCTGCGCGGCGGTCTGATGCTCAGCAAGGGCCTGGCAGAGATGCAGCGTCAGTTCATGGACTCCACCTTTGCAGTGATGGGGGCGGTGTGCCAGGCCGATGGTCAGGTCAGCGGCGAGGAGCGCCAGGTGCTGGAGCAATTGCTGGTGCGCCTGCGTCTGCCGGAAAGCACCCGTGCCAGCGCCCGCGCCGCCTTCGAGCGCGGGCGTGCCAGTGACTTCGATCTCGACGGCGAGATCGCACGGGTGGCCCGGCTGACGCGCGGGCGCAGCGCGCTGCGCCAGATCTTCCTGCAGGTGCAGCTTTCCGCCATCGCCGCCGATGGGGTGCTGCACCCGGCCGAGCACAGCATGCTGATGCGGGTGGCTCGCGGACTTGGCTGCAGCGAGGCCGAGATCGCCCAGATCGAGGCCATGCTGCGGGGCGGCGCCTCACACGGTGCCGGCGCGACCCAGGAGAGCCAGAGCCCGCTGGAAGATGCCTACAAGGTGCTCGGTGTCAGCGACGAGGCCAGTGACGCCGAGGTCAAGCGCGCCTACCGCAAGCTGATGAGCGAGAACCACCCGGACAAGCTGGCCAGTCGTGGCCTGCCCGACAGCATGCGCGAGGTTGCCGAGGCCCGCACCGTCGAGATCGGCAACGCCTACCAGCGTATTCGCCAGGCCCGCGGTCAGGCCTGACGGCCCCAGGGCCAAGTGGCACTGGCCTGGCTCGCGGGGGCTATTGCTGTACGGGGGTATGCTCTTGCAGAGCCTCGGCCAGTCGCAGCGCGATGTTCCGGGCATCGTCATTGTCACGCCGCCAGGCGATGGCGATGCGGGTGGTCAGTTCCGCCCAGCGGGCCGACAGGGGCCGGGCGATGACGCCGTCTCGGCGCGTGGCCAGAAAACTCTGTGGCACCAGCGCAATGCCTTCGCCGGTGGCCACACGGGCCAGTAGCCGGTGGTGGTCCTGTGGCTCTTCCCGTCGTGGCGGTCGATAGCCAGCGCGTTGAAACAGACGTTCGCAGTGATCGAAGTACTCGGGGTTTTCGCGCCGGGGAAACCAGAACAGCGGAGTGTCGCCCAACTCGCATAGCTCGACTGGCGACGCCTGGGCACTGGCCTGGTAGCTGCCCTTACCGTCCAGCCCTGCCTCGGGCAGGATTACCCACAGCGGGTCACGTCCCACCTCCACACTTTCCACCTGCGCCGGCAGCTGGCTCGGCAGGCCGATCAGGGCCAGTTGCAAGGTGATTGCAGCGTCGTAGTCCTGTTTGGCCAGTCTTGTCAGCAGTTCCCGCGAAGAGCGTCGTTCGATCTCGACGCTGCGTCCCAGCTGTGCCTCCAGCCAGCTGCGCGAGGGAAGCACACTATCATCCAGTGCCGGGGTCATGCCGATGACCATGGGAGCCGTGGTCTGCCGACTCATCCGGGCTTCCTGGCAGGCGGCCTCAATTTCGTCGAAGCAGGGCCGCAGGCGTCGGGCCAGTTGTTCGCCTGCCGGCGTCAGGGCCACGCGGCGAGTGGTACGGGTAAACAGCGAGACACCCAGTTCCTGCTCCAGCGCCTGGATGCGGCGGGTCAGCGGTGGCTGTGAGATGTGCAGCCTCGCCGCCGCCTCGCGAAAGTGCCCGGTATCGGCGACGGCCAGAAAGCTCACTAGAAGATGGTGGTTCCTGAATTCAGGGGTCACGGCGGCGCTCCTGGCGGACAAGATTGATACTTTCAGAGTATCAAAATATCGGCAATTCTCCTGATCGGCACCCGAGATGAAGATGGTGGTGCTGTATCCGCCATCCGCGATCAGGAGCTTCACATGTCCTCGAATGACACTTGCCAGACCCCCGCAACCGCCACCGATACGGCGTCCGTCCCCGTTTCCACATCCGCCGTGACCAGTTTGCGACGGCTTGGCAGCGGACTGCGCGTCTTCCCGCTCGGGCTTGGCTGCATGGGCATGTCCGAGTTCTACGGGCAGAGCGATGACAAGGCCTCGCAGCGGCTTATCCATGAGGCGCTGGAGCGCGGGATCAGCCTGTTCGACAGCGCCGACACCTATGGCCAGGGCCATAACGAGAGCTTGCTGGGCAGAGCGTTGCTGGGGCGTCGCGAGAACGCCGTCATCGCCACCAAGTTCGGAATCGTGCGCGAGCCAGGTGCCTACGCCAGGACCATCAACACCCGCCCGGACTACGTGAAGCTGGCCTGCGAGGCCTCGCTGAAGCGACTTGGCGTCGAGACCATCGATCTTTACTACGCCCATCGTCTCGACCCCCAGGTGCCCATCGAGGACACCGTGGGTGCCATGGCCGAACTGGTGGCGGAAGGCAAGGTGCGGGCGCTGGGTCTGTGCGAGGTGTCGGCGTCGACCCTGGAGCGCGCCTGCGCCGTTCATGCCATCGCGGCGGTGCAGAGCGAATACTCGTTGTGGAGCCGAGGTGTCGAGACCGAGGTACTGCCAGCCTGTCGTCGCCTGGGGGTGTCGCTGGTGCCTTATTCGCCACTGGGGCGTGGCTTTTTAAGCGGACAGATCCGTACCACCGACGCCATGAGTGAGGACGACTTTCGTCGTCAGGCTCCGCGCTTCACGGAGCATAACCTGGCGCTCAACCGACACTTGCTGGAAAAGCTCGAGGCCTTCGCCCAGGGACGCCAGGTCACGACGGCTCAGGTCGCGCTGGCCTGGCTGCTGGCCCAGGGCGACGACATCGTGCCGATACCGGGTACCCGTCGCCTGGCGCGACTGGAGGGAAATCTTGGCGCACTGGCGCTGTCGTTGAGCCCGACGGAGAGGCAGCGTCTCGAGAACTGGTTTGCGCCTGACGTCGTTGCCGGCGAGCGCTACACGGCACAGGGCATGAAGGGGGTGGAGGTGGAGACCCGGCGTCCTGACTGAGGCGAGGGCCGTCGGGACGTTGCCTGGTGCATCTCCAGAGAGGGTATCGGCTGTCGGTGTTGGGGAGGCGGGGCGCGGGGTGATGGAGGTATCTGTCGGCGCCGTCACCCGATGTCCGAGGGGAATTTTCAGGGTGGTCAGCTAGCTGCAGGCCGGCACTGGCTTGTACTTCTGGAACGGCGGTTGCGGGGATGTGACAGCGCGGTTGCCGTTTGTGCCGCAAGCGCCTAGGATGCCCCGCTGCCCGCACGACGCCGTCCGGCGTCATCCCCTCGGGCCAAGACCGACAAGAACCCAGGAGACTCCCGATGTCCTTCGGACTCTTATCCCTGTTGCCGCCGCTGCTGGCCATCCTGCTGGCATTGGCGACGCGCAACGTCATTCCCGCGCTGTTCTGCGGCGTCTGGCTCGGGGCGACCATGCTCGCCGGCTACAATCCTGCCGCCGGCCTCTACAACAGTTTTTCTGACTTTATCGTGCCGAGCATCGGCGACGAGTGGAACGCCACCGTGCTGATCTACTGTGGCCTGTTCGGGGTCTTGATCAGCGTGCTGCAGCGTACCGGTGGCGCCCACGCCATCGCCCGCGCCATCTCGCGCAAGGTCGCCAGCGCCCGTGGCGCCCAGGGCAGCACGCTTGGCCTTGGCATGCTGATCTTCTTCGAGGACTATTTCAACGCCCTCACCGTGGGCAGCGTGATGCGTCCGATCACCGATCGCATGAAGGTCTCCCGCGAGAAGCTCGCCTACATCGTCGATTCCACCTCGGCCCCCATGTGCCTGCTGGGCCCGGTGTCCACCTGGGTGGTCTTCGTCATGGGGCTGATCGGCACTCAGCTGGGCGAGATGGAGGTGAGCGGCTCGGAGTACCTGATCTACCTGTCCTCGATTCCGCTGAACTTCTACGCCTGGCTGGCGCTGGGGATGATCTTCTATATCGTCGTCACCCAGTGGGACTTCGGTCCCATGGCGCGGGCAGAACGTCGCGCCCGGGAGACCGGCAAGCTGATGGAAGACACCGCCAAGCCGCCTTCCGAGACCGACGCCATGGAGCTCAAGGCGCCGGAAGACACCGCTCGCAAGCGCAACATGCTGGTGCCGATCGGGGTGTTGCTGGCGATGATTCCGCCGCTGTTTCTGTGGACCGGCAACTTCCCGGAAAATGACCTGGTGACTGCAGTGGGCAACGCCGACGGCGGTCAGTCGATCCTGATCGCCACCCTGGTGGCGGTGATGACGGGGCTGGCCATGGGCATGAGTCAGCGGCTGTTCGACTTCCGCGAGGCCATGGATATCGTGGTCGAGGGCATCAAGAGCATGACCCTGGTCTACATCATCCTGGCGCTGGCCTGGTCCATCGGCAGCGTTACCTCCGAGCTTGGCACCGCCGACTACCTGGTCAGCCTGACCGAGGCCAGCATTCCGCCCAGCCTGGTACCGGTGCTGCTGTTCCTGATCGGCGCCGTGGTGGCCTTCACCACCGGCACCTCCTACGGCACCTTCGCCATCATGATTCCGATCGCCATGCCGGTGGCGGCGGCCATGGACCTGCCCATGGCGCTGGCCATCGCCTCGGTGCTGAGCGGCGGCATCTTCGGCGATCATTGCTCGCCGATTTCCGATACCACCATTCTGTCGTCGGCGGGGTCGAGCTGTGACCACATCGACCATGTGCGCACCCAGCTGCCCTACGCGGTGACAGCCGGTGTCGCAGGACTGGTGGCCTTCTTCGTGGCCGGCGTCACCGGTACCACCTGGATCGGAGCGATCAGCGGTGTCGCAGTGATGTTGACCATCGCGCTGGTGATGAAGGCGCTGTGGCAGCCACGGCAGGTCGATTCCGCGCCTCAGACACGCTGACGCAGGCTCGACGGCCGGGTCGCCGGGTCGCCGAGTGCCTGGTCCCGCACCTGGCCCCGTGTCCGGTAGCCCCTCCCCCAGGCCCAGCACAAAAAGGCCGAGCATAAAAAGACCCGGCACAAAGAGGCCGAGCACAAAAAGACCCGGCACAAAGAGGCCGAGCACAAAAAGACCCGGCACAAAAAGGCCCCGCCGACATCACGTCGGCGGGGCCTCTGCGTTGGTACCCGGGGTCTTTACCCGCGGGCACCCATCGGATCGGTGCGCTTAGCCGGTGGTGGCCTGACGGGCCAGGTCCAGGTCGTGCTCGCTCATGGCGAAGTCGGTGCGCTTGGCCTGAACCCGCAGCAGCTCCAGCCGGGCATTGGCCATGGCGTTGCTGCCGTTGTCGGCGATATGGGCGTTGCCGACCTGATGGGCGGCCTCCAGCGCGCTGGCGCTGACCTGAGCCAACGGCTCGGCGTTGAGCGCTTGGGCGCGGTCAGTGGCACGGTCGGCCTGGGCGGTCAGCGGCAGGGCAGCGGCGAGCAGGGCAGTAGCGGCGATCTTGGTAGTGGCTTTCATGGTGTCTCTCCTGTAGGCCTGATGGGCTTCTGGGTGAGCCCTTGGCCATCGCGTATGTCGGTTTCAGCGGTCGTCTTGCAGTCTTTGTCGAAGGGCCTTTGTTGCTGGCCTTCGCGATCGTCTGTTGGAGATGACGCCGGGCGTCATTTGGACGTTGCCGGTCATCACCAAGTCAAACGGTCGTTTTAATCTGGTCGGCAAAAATTAGCCGGTGGTGGCCTGACGGGCCAGGTCCAGGTCATGCTCGCTCATGGCGAAGTCGGTAAGCTTGGCCTGTTCGCGCAGCAGCTCCAGGCGAGCGTTGGCCATCGCATTGCTGCCGTTGTCGGCGATATGGGCGTTGCCGACCTGATGGGCGGCGTCGAGGGCGGCGACGCTGAGGCTGGACAGCGGCTCGGCGTTGAGCGCCTGGGCACGGTCACTGGCGCGGTCGGCCTGGGCGGTCAGCGGCAGGGCAGCGGCGAGCAGGGCAGTAGCGGCGATCTTGGTAGTGGCTTTCATGGTGTCTCTCCTATTGGGCCTCGTGGCCCTTGTCTCTCTTGAATTCGACCGATTCAAAATAAAACGGTCGTTTTAATTTTGGTGGCATTTTTTGGCCCCTCAGGGCCTGCCTTTTCTGCAGCTTGTCATCCTTGTCTGCCTGGACCTTGCTGACTCTGTCCTGCGTTCGAAGGATGTATCCAACGGGTACTGCATGAAAACTTGTGGCAATAATATTAACAGGCTAACGGATTGTCAAATGCCGATTTGACCTTGGCCTAAGTCGCCTTTACACAGCGCAGCCTAGATGGTCACCGCGACACGTCGTCCGTCCTGCTGCAGAAAGCGAGTGGCCTGGGCCTGGTCGCGATGCAGTTGCAGCCTGGCGTTTGCCAGCGTCTTGCCATCATGGGTCGAGGCGGCGGTGTTGCCGATACGCTGACCACCGATAGCCAGAGGCTCGACATCGGCAACTTGCTGCCCCAGCACGTCATCGACCAACGGGGCCTGGTCGGTCAAGGGCGATTCGTTCAGGGCCAGGGCGTACTTGGGTGGTGCAGCCTGGGCCAGAGCGGGCAGAGAGGCGACGATCAGGGCAGCGAGGATCAAGGTGGGTTTCATGTCGAAGCTCCTTCCGGTATCAGCGGGTGGCGTCACCCGCTGTCGATGTGTGTATTTTGTTAGCGTTCTATCGAAAGCGCCAGGCAATCGCTTTTATGGCTTCGATAATGCGGCTCTATTAAAACGGTCGTATGCCTGTAGCGGTGCAAAAACAAAGGCATTTTTTTCTTGCTGTTACTTGGTGGCGGCGCGACCGAGGTCGAGATTGAGCATGAAGTCGGTCATTTCCACATGGCGAGACTGCAGCCGCAGGCGAGCCTTGCGCAGGGCTTCGGTGCTGTCGCTGGCGATGTGGGCATTGATCACTTCATGGCCCTGCTGGGGCATGGCGTCGCGCATGGACAGGGGTTGGCTGTTCAGCGCGCGGGCCAGGTCGGTGGCACGGGCGTCGGCCTGGGCCGTCAGCGGAAGTGTGGTCACGGCGGCAATGGCGGCAATCGAAAGTAGCTTGAGTTTCATGTCGGCACCTCGAAGGTCAAGATCAATGGAGCGTAATGTTGCGTTTGATCTTGAGTCGGGGGTGGGCCGGATTCCTTACGCGGCCTATGACTTTTTTTCGATATCCACGTCGTCAGCCTGGGTAAAGTCACCCAGCGCCATCATGTGACCGAGCTTGCCTGCCTTGGTGGACAGGTAGTGCTCGTTGTGGGGATTGAGCCCGGTGGTCAGGGCGACGCGTTCCACCACCTGAACGCCGGCCTGGGTCAGGGCGTCGACCTTGCGCGGGTTGTTGGTCATCAGCTTGAGCCCCTCGACACCCAGGTGTTCGAGCATCGGCACGCACAGGTCATAGCGGCGCAGGTCGGCGGCGAAGCCCAGGCGTTCGTTGGCCTCGACGGTGTCGGCCCCCTGGTCCTGCAGGTGGTAGGCGCGAATCTTGTTGAGCAGGCCGATGCCGCGGCCTTCCTGACGCAGGTAGAGGATGACACCGCGGCCTTCGCTGGCGATACGCTTGAGCGCTTCCTGAAGCTGATAGCCGCAGTCGCAGCGCATCGAGAACAGGGCGTCGCCAGTCAGGCATTCAGAGTGCACCCGTCCCAGCACAGGAGCGCCATCGTCGATCTCCCCCAGGGTCAGGGCGATATGATCCTTGCCCGTGGCCTCGTCTTCGAAGCCGTGCATGGTGAAGGTCGCCCAGGGGGTGGGCAGGCGAGAGGCGGCGATAAAGCGAATCGTCACGGGGTACCTCGGAGTCGAAACAACGGCAGCGCCGTCAAGGGGGCGCCCAGTTTATCAGGAAGTCGTGCAAGGCTCACGACACCTTGCCGACGACACAGGGTCGCAGGAGGCCACGCGTTCGGGAGTCATTGCGGTACAATGAGTCGCACATTTTCCTTGGATGACGCCTGCATGGAACTGAAGAACGATCGATTTCTGCGCGCTCTCGCGCGTCAACCGGTGGATCGCACTCCGGTCTGGATGATGCGCCAGGCCGGTCGCTACCTGCCGGAGTACAAGGAAGTGCGCGCCCAGGCGGGAAGCTTCATGGACCTGTGTCGTGATACCGCCCGCGCCTGTGAGGTCACCCTGCAGCCGCTGGAACGCTATCCGCTGGACGCCGCCATCCTGTTCTCCGATATTCTGACCATCCCCGATGCCATGGGGCTGGGCTTGTACTTCGAGACCGGCGAGGGTCCCAAGTTCCGCAAGCCAGTGCGCAGCGCAGAAGACGTGGCCGCGCTGACGGCGCCCGACGCCGAACGCGACCTCGACTACGTGATGCGCGCGGTCTCGACCATCCGTCGCGAGCTCAACGGTCGGGTGCCGCTGATCGGTTTCTCCGGCAGTCCCTGGACCCTGGCGACCTATATGGTCGAAGGCGCCTCCAGCAAGGACTTTCGCCACGTCAAGGGCATGCTCTACTCAAGCCCCGACGTGATGCATCAGCTGCTCGATACCCTGGCCACCGCGGTGACCGACTACCTCAATGCGCAGATCCGAGCTGGCGCACAGGCGGTACAGATCTTCGATACCTGGGGAGGGACGCTGTCCACGCCGGCCTATCGCGAGTTCTCGCTGCGCTACATGGAACAGATCGTGGCGGGGCTGATTCGCGAACAGGATGGGCGCCGGGTACCGGTGATCCTGTTCACCAAGAACGGCGGCCAGTGGCTCGAGGATCTGGCCGACACCGGCGCCGACGCCCTGGGGCTGGACTGGACCACTGAACTGTCCAGCGCGCGCAGCCGGGTGGGCCGCAAGGTGGCACTGCAGGGCAACATGGACCCCAATGTGCTGTTCGCCAACCCTTCGGCGATTCGTGCCGAGGTCGGCCGTATCCTCGACAGCTACGGTCACGGCCCGGGCCACATCTTCAATCTCGGCCACGGCATCAGCCAGTTCACCGACCCCGACAACGTCACCGCCTTCATGGAGGCGCTGCACGAGTTGAGCCCGGCCTATCATGCCCAGATCGCCTCAGGCTGAAGTCTCGGGCAGGCGGTCTGCATTCGTGCGGTGGTGGTGGGGGCTGGCCGCCGCCGCCGCCCTGGTCATCGCCTGGGGCAGTCTGATGCCTGCCAGCGAATTGCCGGAAGACCTGCCCTGGGACAAGGCCAACCATCTGATCGCCTACGCCGGCCTGGCAACACTGCTGGCGTTGGCGAGCGGGCGCAGCGGGCTGTCCATGGGACTGGCGGTGACCTACGGCGTCGCCATCGAGTTCGCCCAGATCCCGGTACCCGGGCGTCTTGGCGGCGATGTCTGGGACATCGTCGCCAATACCCTGGGTGCAGGGCTCGGTGTCGGGGCGGTCTGGCTGTGGCATCGAGGGCGGCAGCGCGCTCGCCGCTGAAGCTCTGTCCTGAAAAAGCTCTGTGCTGGAAGTCGGCTGACTTTCGGCTAGCTCCCTTGAGCCTCAATGACGCCTGGGAAACGCCCTGAAAGCGTCCAGGCGCACAATGTCGGCCATGCAGGGACACCGAGCCGCGGCGTCATCTCGGTCAAGGCGTCGACCGCGTCAGAGACTTGGCTCCTGGCGACTCGGCTTCTGGACCCTTTGTGATTCGGGCTCGCCGGTAGACGAACGGTTCAGGTCGAGGCCGGGCTCGCGATGTCCGCGTTTGCTCAGCGGTTCGGCCTTGCGCGTCACCCGAGCATCGCCGACCACCGCGTCGTCGTCCTCCAGCGGCCGGGCCTGGGAGGTCCAGGCCTTGTCGTCATCATGCACCGCCGGACGACGATCGTAGGAGCGGGTGACCACCGCGCCGGGGGCGAAGCCGGGCCGTTGACTGCCCAGGTGATGGGGCAGCAACCACAGCTCGGCCAGCAGGCGTAGTGCGACCATGGTCAGCAGGGTGAGGCCGGCGCCCAGCGCCAGGGGAGGCCAGCTCTCACTCCAGGTGGTCATGGCGACCCAGGGGGTGCGGGGGATCAGCCACCACAGACCGGCGGCGAGAACGCCGAGCTGTGCAATGAAATGACAGCTCAGCAGGGTGCGCCGGGCCAGTGGGGCGCGGGGAAAGAAGAACTGGCGCATGGTTGAGGTCCTCCAGCAGGGGAACTCGCAGGGCGCCAGGATGGGCGGCCCGCGAGTATCAGCGGTGCGGCGCAGGCAAAGGCGATAACCGGACAGGGCCGCAGGCCGCCGGGGCGTGTAACAGATGCCTGCATGCTACCCCAAAGGTGGCAGGGCTCGTCAGTGTCCGTGGAGGGCGACGCCGGTGTCGCCAATAACCACCAGTTGACGCTGCCGGGGTCCGTTGCCATGGTGACTTTGTACCGGTCATTGTGCCGGGAAGTCTGAACACAGGGAGGCGAGGACCGACCATGACGACGACTTATATCGTGGTAGCCGATGCGTCGCGTGCGCGAATCTTCACTCGGACAGGACGCAAGCTGAATGAAGTCGAGAGCCTGGTGCACGCCGAAGGGCGGCTCCACGAAGGCGATCTGGTGACCGACAAGGGCGGTGACGTTCATGAATCCAGTGCTACCGCCTCGCGTCAGGCTGGCGGCGAGGAGGTGGCGACCCAGCACCATGAAGTCATCTTTGCCCGAGAGGTAGCCGATCGACTGTATCGTGCCCGTGTCGACAACAGCATGGAAAAGCTGATCATGGTGGCGCCGCCGCGCTTTCTTGGCCACCTGCGCGACAAGCTCGATGCTCCCACCGCCAAACTGGTCATCCACTCCCTCTCCAAGGATCTGACCAAGGCCGACTGCGACAAGATCACCGACGCCGTCGACGATCTGCGCTGATCTGTGCCGCCCGCCGTCCGCGGCGGGCTCTCTCCTGCATAGCGCTAGTCGTTGCCGTTCAGGGCACCTGCGGCAGATCGATCTCGTCGCTGCGCTGGATCCCCTCCGTCATCTGCCGGCACTGGCGTAGAAATTCGCGCATGCCTGCGGTGAGGTACTTGTGCCGGTGCCAGATAAAGGTGAACTGCCGACTCAGGTCCAGTTCCGGCGTGGGCAGTGGGGTCAGGCTGCCACGCCGAAAGGCGTCGCGCAGCGCCAGGCATGAGACACAGCCGATTCCCAGCCCCGACTCCACCGCACGCTTAATGCCCTCGGTATGCTCCAGTTCGAGCAGGATATTGAAGCGACCACGTCGATGGCGGGCTGCCTGTTCGAGGGTCAGGCGCGTGCCTGAGCCCTCCTCTCGCATGATCCAGTCTTCACGCAGCAGGCGGTCGAGCTCCACCGGCCCGCGGTTGGCCAGCGGATGACGGGGCGAACAGAACACCACCAGGTCGTCTTCGACCCAGGGCTGGGTGATGACCTCGTCCTCCTCGCACTGCCCCTCGATCAGCCCCAGGTCGAGCTGGTGATGGCGAACCGCATCGATGATCGAGCGAGTGTTGCGGACCTGCAGCCTTACCCGGCTGCCGGGGTGGCGCTGCATGAAGTCGCTGATCAACAGCGTCGCCAGATAGTTGCCGATGGTCAGGGTGGCGCCGACATCCAGATTGCCGATGCCCTGCTGGCCTCTGAGCAGTTCTTCCACTTCTTCGGCCCGATCGAGCAGGGCGACCGCCTTGGGCAGCAGCTGGAAGCCCAGTGCATTGAGCTTGAGGCGCTTGCCGATGCGATCGAGCAGCTGGCAGTCGAATTGGCGCTCGAGTTCGGACAGCGCGGTACTGGCCGCCGACTGCGACAGGGCCAGGGCGCGCGCCGCCTTGGACACGCTCTCGTGCTGGGCGACCGCAACAAAGACTTCCAGCTGTCGAAGGGTGTAGCGCATGGCACGGGCTCTCCGGCGCGATAGGGGTAAAGACGTCGGCGATGGGCATCTATATCAATGAATTGGATAAGCGTTATCCATACAATCCATTTAACAGATAATATGGCCGGTCTTAGAATTATCCGCAAGACTTGATATCGGGCTTTATTCACTTCAGGAATAAGTCCACGCATTTTAAGGAGTTGGCATGAGCAAGTTTGCCCTGGAAGAAGTGCTGAGCGTTCATCACTGGAACGACTCCCTGTTCACCTTCCGCACGACCCGTGAGCGTAGCCTGCGTTTCAAGAACGGCCAGTTCGTGATGATCGGTCTCGAGGTCAACGGCAAGCCGCTGATGCGTGCCTACTCAGTGGCCAGTCCCAACTACGAGGACCACCTCGAGTTCTTCAGCATCAAGGTACCCGATGGTCCCCTGACCTCTCGCCTGCAGCACCTGCAGGTAGGCGATCAGATCATGGTCAGCCGCAAGCCTACCGGTACCCTGGTATGTGACGACCTGCTGCCTGGGCGCAATCTCTACATGCTGTCCACCGGCACTGGTCTGGCGCCCTTCCTCAGCCTGATCCAGGACCCCGAGGTCTACGAGCGCTTCGAAAAGGTAGTGCTGGTGCACGGCGTGCGCCACGTCAACGAACTGGCCTACGCCGACTTCATCACCAAGGAGTTGCCGGCGCACGAGTACCTGGGCGAGGAGATCAGCGAGAAGCTGGTCTACTACCCCACCGTGACCCGTGAAGACTTCCACACCATGGGCCGCCTGACCGATCATATCCGCACCGGCAAGCTGACCGACGACAAGGGCCTGCCGCCCATCGATCCCAAGCAGGACCGGGCCATGATCTGCGGCAGCCCGGCCATGCTCGACGACACCAGCGCACTGCTCGACGAGCTCGGCTTCAATATTTCTCCGCGCATGGGCGAGCCCGGCGACTACGTCATCGAGCGTGCCTTCGTGGAGAAGTAAGACCCCACGACAGAACGCCGCAAACGACGACGCCGATGGCCACTTGCCATCGGCGTCGTCGTTGGTGCTGGCGGATTGAATCGCCTGGCCGGGGTGGCGGTGGTCAGTCGCCGAGAGCCTCGGCGATCTCGCGTTCGCCGTCCAGGAGCACCGTCTCGTGATTACGGATCTTTCGTTGCCCCAATAGATAGACCAGGGCCTGGGCCACGTTGGCTCGGGATATCTGGTTGTTGCCCCCGGTCTCGTCCAGCGACGTGGCCACGCGGCCGGTGGCGTCGTCGTCGGTGAGCCGGCCTGGCTTGACGATGACATGGTCCACCTTGCTGCTGCGCAGGTAGGCATCGGCAGCGAACTTGGCGGCCATGTAGGGCCTGAGCTTCTCCGGCGCTTGCAGCGGCTGCTCGGCACGCATGGCGCTGACCATCAGCATGCGATCCAGCCCCTGGCGGCTGGCCTCGTCCGCCACCCGCGTAGCGGCGTAGAGGTCGATCAACAGCGTCTTGTCGGGCCCGGTGTTCGGGCCGGAGCCGGCGGTGAACAGCACCTGATCGCAACCTTCGAAGGCGGAGGCGAAGTCGCCCTCCAGGTCGGCGACGACCGTCTCGATACCTTGTTGCTCGAACCAGTCGCGTTGCTCGGCGCTACGGATCATGGCGCGAATCGGATGTCCCTGGCGGTGGGCGATGGCGCAGACCTGGCGGCCGATCTGGCCGTTGGCACCTATCACGAGTGTGGTCATGTCGGCCTCCTTGTCGATACCTGGAAATAACCATGGCGTCGATGGGGAAGACTTTCAACGGGGGAGACTTTCAATGGGGAGGCGAATCGATGGCGACGCCGCCCGCAGGCCAGTACCCTGTGCGTCTTTCCCTCACCCACCCGCTCAGGAGCAGCAATGAATCCTCAGGACCTGGAACGCCTGGTTACCTTGCGGATGCCTTTCGGCAAGCATCAAGGCACCTTGATCGCCGATCTGCCCGGGCCTTACCTGGCGTGGTTTGCCCGGGTCGGGTTTCCCCCCGGAGAGATCGGACGCCTGCTGGCGCTGATGCACGAGATCGACCACAACGGCCTGAGCGACCTGCTGGAGCCGTTGCGACGCCGCGGCTGAGCGGCGCCACCTGGCGGGGAGAACCGGTCGCCGTCGTCAGACCGCGCCCTTGTCGGTCGAGCTCAGACAGCGTCGTTGTCGGTCGAGGTCAGACAGCATCCTTGTCGGTCTCGCCGGTACGGCTACGAATAACTTGCTCCAGCGGGGTGGCTAAAGACAGCTGCCATCGTCGGTCAGACAGCATCCTTGTCGGTCTCGCCGGTACGGATGCGAATGACCTGCTCAAGGGGGGTGGCTGAAGACAGCTGCCATCGTCGGTCAGACAGCGTCCTTGTCGGTCTCGCCGGTACGGATGCGAATGACCTGCTCAAGGGGGGTGGCTGAAGACAGCTGCCATCGTCGGTCAGACAGCGTCCTTGTCGGTCTCGCCGGTACGGATACGAATAACTTGTTCAAGGGGAGTGACGAAGATCTTGCCATCACCGATCTTGCCGGTGTTGGCGACCTGGACGATGGCTTCGATGACCTGCTCGGTCATACCGTCGTCGACCGCCACCTCAAGCTTCACCTTGGGCAGAAAGTCGACCACGTACTCGGCTCCCCGGTACAGCTCGGTGTGGCCCTTCTGACGGCCAAAGCCCTTCACTTCAGTGACGGTGATGCCCTGAACACCGATCTCGGAGAGCGACTCGCGGACGTCGTCGAGCTTGAATGGCTTGATAATCGCGGTCACCAGTTTCATGGCGGGTTCCTCATCCTGTCCGTGTGGGGGCGGCGTCGGTCGTGCCTGGCGCCAACCCGTTGGCGGCGCGCCGTTGCGCCTGTCCTGACTAGTGTGACAAAGCATACCCCTGGCGAACAGCAATAAAAAAGGCCCCCGAAGGGGCCAGGAGGAGCACGCCAGCTCACTGGTGTCGCGGGTAAGCTCAGGCTTACTTCTTGGCGACGTTAAACTCGGGGTAGGCTTCGAGACCGCATTCGGCCAGGTCGACGCCTTCGTATTCTTCTTCTTCGCTGACACGCACACCCATGATTGCCTTGATGATCAGCCACACGACCAGGCTGGCGGTGAAGACCCAGGCGAAGATGCCGATGATGCCGAGCATCTGGGCGCCGAAGGTGGCGTCGGCGTTGTTCAGCGGGACCGCCAGGACACCCCAGATACCGGCCACACCGTGGGCGGAGATGGCACCGACCGGATCGTCCAGGCGCAGCTTGTCGAGGACCACGATGGCGACCACCACCAGGATGCCGCCGACTGCACCGATCAGGGTGGCGCCGAGGGCCGTGGAGGACAGCGGGTCGGCGGTGATGGAGACCAGGCCAGCGATGGCGCCGTTCAGGGCCATGGTCAGGTCAGCCTTGCGGAACCAGATCTTGGCCAGGATCAGCGCGGCGATGACACCCCCGGCGGCGGCAGCGTTGGTGTTCACCAGCACCTGGGCCATGTTGTTGGCGGAAGACACGTCGGAGAGCTTGAGCTCGGAGCCGCCGTTGAAGCCGAACCAGCCCAGCCACAGGACGAAGGTACCCAGGGTCGCCAGCGGCATGTTGGCACCGGGGATGGCGTAGATGGCGCCGTTCTTGCCGTACTTGCCCTTGCGCGGACCGAGCACCAGCACACCGGCCAGGGCTGCAGCGGCACCCGCCATGTGGACAATGCCGGAACCTGCGTAGTCGGAGAAGCCTGCTTCGGACAACCAGCCGCCGCCCCAGGTCCAGTAGCCGGAGACCGGATAGATCACGGCGGTCATGACCACGGCGAAGGCCAGGAAGGCCCACAGTTTCATGCGCTCGGCGACAGCGCCGGAGACGATCGACATGGCGGTGGCCACGAACACGACCTGGAAGAAGAAGTCGGCGCGGGCCGAGTAGTAGGGCGCGTCTTCACCACCTGCCAGCACCGCATCGACGCTGTTTTCGGCGCCGATCAAGAAGCCGAGGTTGGGGATGAAGCCGCCGGCGTCGGAGGAGTACATCAGGGCGTAGCCCACCAGCAGATACATGGTGCAGGCGACCGCGAACAGCACGATGTTCTTGGTCAGAATCTCGGCGGTGTTCTTGGCCCGGACCAGGCCGGCCTCGAGCATGGCAAAACCGGCGGCCATCCACATGACCAGGGCGCCGCAGATAAGGAAGTAGAAGGTGTCCAGCGCGTAGCTGAGTTCACTGATATCGACCATGGAAGTGTCTCGCTATATTTTTATCGGAAGTCGGGTCAGGGGACGGGGATCAGACCGCGTCGGAGCCGCGCTCGCCGGTGCGAATGCGGATGACGTCTTCCAGCGGCGTGACGAACACCTTGCCGTCACCGATCTTGCCGCTGTTGGCCGCGTTGCAGATGGCTTCCAGCACGCTGTCCAGTCGGGCCTCGTCGATCGCAACCTCGACCTTCACCTTGGGCAGAAAGTCGACGACATACTCGGCGCCGCGGTATAGCTCGGTGTGGCCCTTCTGGCGGCCGAAGCCCTTGACCTCGGTCACTGTGATGCCCTGGACGCCGTTGTCGGCCAGCGCCTCGCGGACGTCGTCCAGCTTGAAGGGCTTGATGATGGCGGTGATCAGTTTCATGGCATGGCTCCCTACGTGCATAAGGTGGCGGCTTGTTTCCGCTCGGTGCATGGATATCTATGCATAGCGATATACGTGCCATAAATTTAGCAAAATCTTTGTTTACAATGGTTTGTGGTTGTTTTTGAAAGCGAGAGACGAAAAACACCCGCGAGTTTGCGGCACTGCATCAAAGTTAATGCACTGTTTTGGTGCTGGCGCGTATTAGTGGTGCGTCATTGGCGAGCATGTTGTGCTGGGTGGAGCAATGGGTCGCGTGCTGCGTCGCGTGCCGGTTAGCCTGTTGGTATCAGGGAGTCGCCAATGCGCCGGGCGTCGCTGGGCAAGGGCCACGAAGCATGCGTTGGGCGCCCGGCTTGCGTATCCTGTCGGCAACGGAGTTCCCATCGACGTTTCAAGGAGAGCCATCATGGTCAGTCAGGATCGCATCAGCCGTTTGGCACAGCAGATCGGCGAGCGCTTGCAGGGCGCCTCCCAGGCCCCGGAAGACATCCAGAAGGGGGTCCAGCAGGTGGTGCGTGGCGCCTTCGATCGTCTCGAACTGGTGTCACGCGAGGATTTCGACATCCTCATGGACGTGTTGCAGCGCACCCGCTCCCGGGTCGAGGCGCTGGAAAAGCAGGTAGCGGCGCTGGAGAGCCTGGTCGAGGAACGTGCAGCGCCCGCTGGCGAAACGGCCGCGGCGCCTGCCGTGGCCGAGGAAGCCGCCGAGGTACCGGTGCCGACGGTGCGTGAACAGAGCAAGCAGGACGAGGCATCGAGCGGTTCAGCCGACAAGCCCTCCGCCTGAGGCTTCGGACGCAGAACGTCACAAGATATGCCGGCCCGCCCTGGCGGGGGGCCGGCATGCGGCGCCGGTGAGGTCGGCGTGCTCTACTGGTCATGAGCCTTCCGTCAGGCAGGGAGCCCATGACGCTTGCCATCATTGCCACCCGTGCGGGACTGGGGCTGGACGCCCCCGAGGTGCAGGTCGAGGTACACCTGGCCAACGGCCTGCCGGGCATGACCCTGGTCGGCCTGCCCGAGACCGCAGTGCGCGAAAGCCGCGAACGGGTGCGCAGCGCCCTCGCCACCTGCGGCCTCGACTACCCGCTACGCCGTATTACCCTGAATCTTGCTCCCGCCGATCTGCCCAAGGAGGGTGGACGCTTCGATTTGCCCATCGCGCTGGGTCTGCTGGTGGCTTCCGGCCAGTTGCCCGCCGCCGCACTGGAGGGTGTCGAGTGCGCCGGCGAACTGGCCCTCGATGGCCGGTTGCGGCCGGTAGCCGGCATGCTGCCCTTCGCCATGGCCACCCGTCAGGCCGGGCGGCGCCTGATCCTGCCCGAGACCAACGCCGATGAGGCGGCCCTGGTCAATGGACTGGAGGTGCTGCCGGCGGCGCACCTGCTCGACGTCGTCGCCCACCTGGTCGGGCGCATTCCCCTCGTTGCCCACCCACCCGCCGCACCGCCGCAAGACGGGCCTGCGGCGCTGGATCTGTGCGATGTGCGTGGCCAGTATCAGGCCCGGCGAGCGCTGGAAGTGGCGGCGGCGGGTGGGCACAACCTGTTGTTTGCCGGGCCGCCCGGCACCGGCAAGACGTTATTGGCCAGCCGACTGCCCGGGCTTCTGCCGCCGCTTGGCGATGACGAGGCGCTGGAGGTAGCGGCGATTCGCTCGGTGTGCGCGCTTCCCCTGTCCGATGGCTTTGGCCGTCGTCCGTTTCGCTCGCCTCACCACACCGCCAGCGCGGTCTCGCTGGTCGGTGGCGGCTCGCGTCCGCGGCCCGGCGAGATCTCGCTGGCCCATCGCGGCGTGCTGTTTCTCGACGAGCTGCCGGAGTTCAGTCGCCAGGTGCTGGAGGTATTGCGCGAGCCGCTGGAAAGCGGCGAGATCCATATCGCCAGGGCCAGCCACGAGCGGCGATTTCCTGCTCGTTTTCAACTCGTTGCCGCGATGAATCCTTGCCCCTGCGGCCATCTGGGGGATCCGCGTCAGGACTGTGTATGTACCGCGTCCCAGATCCAGCGCTATCAGGCGCGCCTGTCCGGCCCCCTGCTCGATCGCATCGACCTGCAGGTGGAGGTGCCGGCGCTGCCGGTGGAACAGTTGACTTCGCATCAGCCGGGGGAAAGCACCGAGATGGTGCGCCGACGCGTGATGGCGGCGCGTCAGCGTCAGCAGCAGAGGGGAGTGCTCAACGCCCAGCTCGCCGGGGCCGCGCTGGAGCGAGCCTGCGCCCTGGAGGTGGCCGAGCGCACCTGGCTGGCGCAGTCGCTTGAGCGCCTGCGGCTGTCCGCCCGGGCCTACCACCGGGTGCTGCGGGTGGCGCTGACCCTGGCCGACCTGGCCGGGCGCGAACGTCCGTGCCGTGACGACCTGATCGAGGCCATCGGCTATCGCCAGCTGGATCGGCTGTTGAAGCACTACTGATGGCGCGGCAGGGGAGGGGCGTCAGTGACGTGGCTGCCTGCCTGCTGGCCACCCCAAGCTGCGCTTGAAACAGCATCTCCTAGAGTTCGGGGCGGTGGTGTAGCCCCACAAATTCAAGGCTTGCACGTGGAATGCGTAGCACTGGTTAGTGCAGCACGCCGAGTGATGGGGCTGGGGCCGCAGTATTGAGAAGATAGGCGGTCTCAATGAGCAAGTGCAACACCTGATCGATCAGGTACGCTATCGCTATGACTCATTGCTACCACCACCTTACTACTGAAGAACGTGCCACCATCATGCTGATGCGTGAAGGTCACTCGATACGCTCCATCGCCAAGTTCCTTGGGAGAGCTGCCAGCACGATTTCTCGAGAACTGGCTCGGCATGCGGTACCTTC